>JBAUTX010000075.1:0-16478 GCA_049582405.1 Occallatibacter sp.
CCTCTTCTTCGAAGGTAGAGGGGTTCCGCAAGACAGCAAAGAATCAGTGCGCTGGTATCGCGCTGCTGCCGATCAGGGGTATGCTCCCGCACAAAGCTCCCTTGGATTCATGTACGAGCAAGGTCTAGGCGTGTCGCAAGATTACGCTGAAGCGTTGCGGTGGTATCGGAAAGCCGCAGATAGGGGTAATGCGGACGCTGAATACAATCTCGGCACAATGTATCGCGTGGGCATGGGCCTTTCCAGAGACTATGTGGAAGCTGTGAAGTGGTATCGAATGGCTTCAAGCCAGGGCAACGCAAATGGGCAATATGGACTCGGCTACATGTATTACAACGGCGAGGGCGTACAGCAGGACTTCTCAGTTGCAGCGCGTTTATACCGCCAAGCAGCAGATCAGGGATTGGCCAGGGCGCAATACGACCTCGCATATATGTACTACGATGGCCGTGGTGTCGAACATGATCGCTCGGAAGGCGATCGTCTGCTCCATGAAGCAGCTGTGCAAGGAGAACCGAGAGCTCAACGAGCCCTGGGGGTGAACGGCTCTGCTTTATGGGGACGGCGCAGAATTATCAGTTTAGTCATTTTCTGTGGATGTTCTTTGTTCTTCATAAGCTCGATATCGACAAGGACCATACGAAACCGAAACAGAGGCCGAATAAGAATTCTTACGGGAATGGTTGGGATGTTGTATGCAGGGATGGACCTGTATCTGTCCTTCATCCCTAAGAGTCATCTATTCGGGAAAATCGCGTATGACCTTTCTTTTGCAAGATATATGTTGCTTGGAGTATTTTCTACAATGCTGATTTTGATTTTGATTCCGCAATCCAGCCATTGGCTTAGGTCTGATCGTTGCTGAAAAACTGAGATGAGCTACACCTACGACACGCCGAACCGGCTGAGCGCGGTGCTGGACAACCGCCTGCCCGCGGGCCAGCACACGACCACCTACGCGTACGACGACGCCAGCAACGTGGTGACCTACCCCAACGGCGTGCGGGCCGTGATGCACTACGACCCGCTGAACCGGGTGACGGCGCTCGCCGCGCAGGTTGCGGGCTACAACTACCAGCGCGACGCGGTGGGCAACCTGCAGAACGTGCTGGAGCTGAGCAACCGCCAGGTCAACTGGAGTTATGATGGCAACTACCGGCTGACGAATGAGACGATCAGCCTTGCGCCGAGCAAGAACAACGGCTCGGTCAGCTACGGGCTGGACCCGGTGGGCAACCGCAGCTCCGCTGTTTCAACTCTTGGAGGAGTGCCTTCGGGGGCGTGGAGCTTCAATGCCGACGATGAGTTGTCGAGCGAGACGTACGACGCGGACGGCAACGTGACGGCGGCCGGTGGCAAGACCTTCAGCTACGATTCGCAGAACCATCTTGTGGCAATGAATGGCGGGGCGGTGCAGATGCTCTATGACGGCGACGGGAACCGGGTGGCGAAGTCGACGAATGGCGTCCTCACGCGGTATCTGGTGGACGATTCGAACCCGACCGGCTACCCGCAGGTGGCGGATGAGCTGACCAACGGCGCGGTCACGCGGACCTACACCTACGGATTGCAGCGTATCAGCCAGAACCAGGTCATCTCGAATACGTGGATGCCGAGCTTTTACAGCTACGACGGCGGCGGCAATGTGCGCGCCCTGACCAACACCGCCGGGGCTACGACGGACAGCTACGAATACGATGCGTTTGGGAACAGCTTCACCACCAGCGGGACAACGCCCAACAGCTACCTTTATCGCGGCGAACAGTACGACCCGGACCTCGGCCTCTACTACCTCCGCGCCAGATACTACAACCCGATCACGGGCCGGTTCATGAGCAGGGATCCGTACGATGGCTACATCGGGATACCAGTCACTTTGCACAAGTATCTCTACGCCGGAAGCGACCCAGTCAACCATGTTGACCCTCGCGGCAGATTTCTAGCTGAGTATGCAGTGGAGAGCGCTGATGCGGTGCCGGAAGCGAAACTGGTCAGCATTTATGGATGTGTCGCGGATGCCAGTCTGGCAGCAACGGACCTTCTCCTAGATAAAGAGATAGGAGGATCGACCGCATTGAGTGTTGGTGCTACCACCGTCGGCTGTGTGTTGCTGACCCCGGGACTGGATGAACTTGCCGAAGCAGGAAATAAGATTGTGAAGAGCGCTGATTTTCTAAGCAAGGCAGCGGGATGGGGGGCATGTGCACTGAGCGCCGAAGACTTCATTGATGCTCTCAATGGCGTATTGTCGGGAAAGGCGAATCCGGATCAGATTGGTAAATCCATTGAATCGCTGGGCGGTTGTGTGGGCGATGCTTTGGGCCAAATGATAGCCAAAGAATGAGTGCGCTCTGGCGCGACGCCGCATGGTCTAGCTCTTGAAAAGTGATCGTTCAAAAGGAAACGAGCCTCACAATGATACCTTTAATCGCCGTTTTCCTCATGCGCGGCAGCCCACTCACTCACTTCGAGATCGTTCTGATCTTGCTGTTCGCCGGGGCTGTGATGCTCGTGGGCGTCTGCTGGCAGCTCTTAGACACCTGGAGAAAGCGCACTCACGGCCGCAACTGGCCGACAGTTTCCGCCGTCATCGACATAGCGAGTGTCGCTTTCATCGAGGATGATATCCCGTCCATCAGAGCCTACCCGGACACTTCCTATTACCAAGCCACGCTTACCTACACCTACCATAATCCGGAACCGCAAATTGGCGACTTCTGCAAAGGGTTCGCCAGCAAAGAAGAAGCGCAAAGCTGGGCCGATTCCTACAAAGGCGAAACCGTCAAGGTCCACGTGGACCCGCACGACCCCGCACGTTCCGTTTTGCGAGAAGAGGACCTTTAGGGGGTGGCTCAGACCCCGATTTTGAGACCTTGGATTGAAGGAGGCGGCAACGTGACGGCTTCGGGCGGCAAGACGTTTGCCTATGACTCGCAGAACCATCTGGTGGCGATGAATGGCGGGGCGGTGCAGATGCTCTATGATGGCGACGGGAACCGGGTGGTATGAGCGCCAGTGCAAAACTAGGCCACAGTGCGCCGCGTAAGCGGCGCTCTGCGGCGGAGTAAAAGTAGTCCACCGCCGGACCTTGGTTCCGTGAGGGTTTGCCTTGCAGGCATGGTTCATGGAACACCGGAGGGATGTACGAGGTGGAGCTCTATGGACGTGTACGGCGAGCGGTTCGAGTCGAGGGCAGGAGTCAGCGGGCGGTAGCCAGGGAGTATGGGCTTTCGCGAGAGACGGTGCGGAAGATGCTGCAGTATGCGGTGCCGCCTGGCTACCAGCGACAGCAGCCGATCAAGCGGCCCAAGCTGGGGCCGTGGTTAGGCGTCATCGACGCCATTCTGAACGACGATAAGCAGAGACCACCGAAGCAGCGGCACACATCGAAGCGGATCTTCGAGCGGCTGAAGGAGGAGCACGGATTCACGGGCGGCTACACGATCGTGAAGGATTACGTGCGCACCGCGACTCTGCGTGGCCGGGAGATGTTCGTGCCGCTGGTGCATCCGGCCGGTGAAGCGCAGGTGGATTTCGGCGAAGCGCTGGTTGTGATTGCCGGTGTGGAACAGAAGGCGCACTACCTGGTGATGGATCTGCGGCATTCCGATGACTGCTTCGTGGCGGCGTTTCCGGCCGAGACCACAGAAGCCTTTCTGGAGGGCCATGTGCGGGCCTTTGCTTACTTCGGCGGCGTGCCCACTCGGATTCTTTACGACAACACCAGGATCGCAGTGGCGAAGATTCTGGGCGGCGAGGAACGGCAGCGGACGCGGTCCTTCTCTGAGTTGCAGAGTTACTATCTGTTCGCCGGTAAGTTCGGTCGTCCAGCAAAGGGCAACGACAAGGGCAAGGTAGAAGGGCTGGTGGGTTATGCGCGGCGGAACTTCATGGTTCCGATTCCACGCGTATCGAGCTGGCAAGAGTTGAACGCGCACCTGGAACAGCAGTGCCGGAAGCGGCGCGAACGGCGGTTGCGCGGACACAGCGAGACCATCGGCGAGCGCTTCGAGCGCGACCGTGCCGCACTGCTGCCGTTGCCCGCAGCGCCCTACGAAGCTTGCGAGAAGATCTCCGCGCGAGTCAGTTCGCTGTCGCTGGTCCGCTATCGCTCGAACGACTACTCAGTGCCGACCGAATACGGGCATCGTCAGGTCTGGGTGAAGGGCTACGTGCACGAAGTGGTGATCGCTTGCGCCAGCGAAGTGATCGCCCGGCACCTGCGCAGTTATGAACGCGAGGCGGTGGTTTTCGATCCGCTGCATTACCTCGCGCTGCTTGAGCAGAAGGCACGAGCGCTAGACCAAGCCGCACCGCTCGCCGGCTGGCAGTTGCCGGAGTGCTTCGCCGAACTGCGGCGGCTGCTCGAAGCAAGGCTCGAGAAGCACGGCAGCCGAGAGTATGTGCAGGTGCTCCGTCTGTTGGAGACCTTCAACTTCATAGAAGTAACTCTTGCCATCGAAGATGCCCTGCGCTTAGGCACGATCAGCTTCGACGCTGTTCGCCATCTGCTGCTGTGCCGCATCGAACGAAGGCCGCCACGGCTTGACATGGAGAACTATCCGCATCTGCCGATGGCGCAGGTGCGCACCACCCAGGCCGCGGATTACATGACGCTTCTTGTGGAGGCATGCGCATGAGCGGCGCCGAGGTCTCTGCTACCAACACTGCAGCTCATACAGCCGACACTCCGCAGTTGCTGCTGGAGCATCATCTGAAGGAACTGCGCCTGCCAACCATCCTGCGCGAGTACGACAAGGTGGCGCGGCAGTGCGCCGTCGAGCAGGTGGACTATCAACACTACTTGCTGCGCATCACAGAACTGGAGTTGCTGGACCGCGAACGCCGGGCCACGGAACGACGTATCCGGCAGGCGAAGTTCCCGGTCGTCAAGACCATGGACAGCTTCGACTTCCTGGCCATACCTACGCTGAACAAGACCCTGGTGCTGGAGCTGGCGCGATGCGAGTTCCTTACCCGTCGCGAAAACGTACTGCTGCTGGGCAACAGCGGCACGGGAAAAACGCACTCGCTCTGGCTCTCGGCCTGGCTGCATGCCAGCGTGGACACCGTGTGCGCTTCACCACCACAGCCGCGTTGGTCAGCGAGTTGATCGAGGCTCGCGACGAAAAGAAGCTGCTCCGTTTTCAGAAGCAGATCGCAAGCTACGAACTGCTCATCGTCGATGAGCTGGGCTTCGTGCCTCTCTCCAAGACCGGCGCCGAGTTGCTGTTCGAAATGCTCAGCCAACGATACGAACGCGGATCAACGATGGTCACGTCCAACCTGCCGTTCCAGGAGTGGACCGAAGTCCTCGGCTCGGAGCGCTTGACTGGCGCCCTGCTCGATCGGCTCACTCACCACGTCCACATCCTGGAAATGAACGCCGACAGCTACCGCCTCAAGCAGAGCCGCCGCAAACGAACTCCATCCGCAGAACGCTAGATACCTACCTCCGAACGCGCCTCGGGGTAGAAGGGCCGCTTCCGCTACGCTCCAGCGGCCCTTCCACCCCGCAATCACACAACAACCATCCACCTATCTACTGGCCTACTTTTACTCCGCCACACTGGCCTGGTTTTACTCCGCCCTTGACACTTGCGGCATTGAGCAAGGAAGACTGCTCATGGGCGAGCATCGTCCAAAACCGCCGCAGTGTCTCCGCCGGCACACGGGGCCCGAACTGCGGGATGTCACGCTCCAGATAAGTGCGGATGAAGTCCTGGCGCCATTTCATGCTGGCAGTGTCGCTCCCAGCGAGAAGACCGGGAGGAAGGCCCCCGCACACCCACAGGCGATCGATCTGGGCAGCCTCCACTTCGAGAGCATCGAACGGCGCGAGCTCAAGGTAGGCGATGCGGCCAGGCAGACTTTCTCCGGACTGCTTGAGAAGATCCATCGATGCGGATCCGAGCAGGAGGAACCTGCCGGCGCGTTTGCCTCGCCGTCGACCGCGATCAATCAGGCCGCGAAGACTCTGGAACAACTCCGGCGTCCGGTGTACTTCGTCGAGGATGACCAGCTCATCCTCGTGTTCCGCGAGGTAGCGCTCCGGATCCGAGAGCTTCGCCCGGTCGGAAACGGACTCAAGGTCCAGGTAGAGGGATGGGCGAGAGTTTCCCACTTCGAGAGCGAGGGTGGTTTTTCCAACCTGGCGTGGGCCGAGGAGAGCCACAGCAGGGTTGCTGCTGACCGCCGCCAGGAGATCCTTGTAGTTCCGTCGTCCAATTATCCTTGTAATTATGGAATATATCTCCGTAAATGCAAGGATCAGTTATCCCGGTCCATGGAATTGTAGTGTTCGTGCGTCCGCAAGAGGCAAGTTGAAAATAGCACCTCGCAGCGCTCAGGAATTTACGCTAACAGTTGCTAACAATAGGCCGCTAAAAAGGCCTAAAACAGGCCCAAAATGCCGATTTTGCCAACGAAACCACCCAATAGAATCAACAACTTAGATTTTACTCCTCAGCTGCAAAACCTTTATGCGCCGGTTCGATCCCGGCCCGCGCCTCCAAACCTTCAACAACTTAGACTTCCCCAACACCTCGTTTACGCTCACAGTTGCTCACACAGGGACAACTGGAGGGCCAAACTCGGAGATTTTCCGCTCAATCTATGCCCTTTTCTGAGGGCTGAACTCGCGGTTTGGGCGGCCAATTCTGCCGATGGAGACGTGGCGTGCATGTAGCACATCATGGTGAAGTCCGGCCGGGAATGGCCAAGCCTTTCCTGGGTTGCCTTGATGGGAACTGTGCATCCCCGAGAAGCGTGGCATGCCAATGCCGGAGCAAGCGCCATGTAACGTGGGGCAGGCCAGAAGTTGTTGGGGAAGTACGTCGAAGCCAGATTTTGCGGCAGGTTATCTCCTCAAATGGTCTGCAGCCCGGTTCGTTGCTCCGCCTTCACAAGAACGACGAACGACCAGACCGGAATTCTACAAGCCGTCGGGAGAATTCTAATTCTGGGAATTTTTTAGTCCTGGCCGCGGCTTCAGTTCGTAGGATGCACCTGGCAGGTTTTCTCTGTTTCCAAGGAGAAGATGCTCTCCTCGCCTGCCTCCATCCATCTCGAGAATTCCGCCATCATGACCCGCTCCGGAGAACTCAGCCGAGCGAGTTTGGAGGTTTCGGCCTGTTGACCCGCCGGATTCAGGTCCGGGGAGGTTCAACGACAGCCTTCGACAGATTGCGAGGACGATCCACTTCGATACCGTGTTCAATTGCCATGAAATAGGCAAAGAACTGGAGTGGAATTACCTCGGCAATCGGCAAAAGGTGCTCCGGCGCAGGTTCGACAAAAATGCAATCTCCGGCCAGCTGCGGAATGATGGTATCCCCGGCATTGGCGATTGCGATGACGGATGCCCCCTGCATCTTCATGTCCTGAAGCAATTGAACGGTCTTGTTGTAGCGTATGACGGAAGACTCGAGAGAACGATCAACCGTGGCCAATATGACCAATGGCACTCTATCGCTGACGAGAGCGTTCGGTCCGTGCTTCAGTTCTCCGGATGGATAACCTTCCGCGTGAATATAGGAGGCCTCCTTGAGCTTCAAGGCTCCCTCGCGCGCAATGGCGTAGTGCACTCCACGACCGAGAAAGAGAAAGCTTGCTGCTTTCCGGTGCTTCCGCGCCAGCTCCTCCATCGTCGATCGCCAGCCGATCAATTGCGCTTCAATCAATGCGGGTAAAGCCCGAAGCTGCTCTATGTGCTGAGCAAGTTTGGCCGCATCGATCCCCTTCAGCCGAGCGGCCTCATAGAGTGCAAGGAGATAAAGCACGGCGAGCTGACAGGTGAAGCTCTTGGTCGCCGGAACAGCCTTTTCCTCGCCTGCGGCAAGAGGCATGGAGACATCCGCTTCGCGCGCCATGGTCGAGAAGGCCGCGTTGGTGATAGCGAGTGTCTTGTAGCCGATGCGGCGCGCCTCGCGCAGCGCTGCAAGCGTATCTGAGGTTTCGCCTGACTGCGAAAGTACAATCACGCTGAGCTGGCGCCGCCCACTGCCTCCGCGACAGCTGTATTCGCTGGCGTACTCGACGTCAACTGCCAGACCGCATAGGTCTTCGAGCATAATCTCGGCCGCGAGGCCGCTGTGACGGCTGGAGCCGCTGGCTGCAATGAGCACTTCGCCCTCGGAGTTACTCCATCCGGCGAGCGCAGCTGCAACTTCTGGCTTGAGTGCATTTGCGTTGAGATAGAAATCGACCGTGCGGCGCAGCGCGTCGGGCTGCTCGAAGATCTCGCGCAGCATTGCATGGGCAAACTCGTGCATGTCTTTCACCGTGAAATCAATTGCCGGAGCGAAGCCGGCTTTTCAACTCTTCTATCAGACGTGCGGATGAAATAGGAACCTCACGACTTCCACTATGGTATCGTCCACACCGACACTGGGCAGCACGCGCCGCGTGGCGAAGGTAAGGCACAGGTGACAGATCTCAAATCCGATCATGTCGCGTACGCAGAGACAATCTCTCGGCCCCTATTCTGAGGAAGGATTGCTGATCCATCACCTTATCCAGGGGTCACTTCGGTGGTGCCGCGTTTGGTTTTTCGCTGATAGATCCATCATACAGCGCAAGCGCGAGCTCGCGGCTACAGATGAATGACGGCTCCATCACCAGGCGTAGGTAGCCACCACGGTGGGAACCGAGGGGAAGCCGGAGATGACGTCGACGTGGATGACGATCTGAAGGTTTTTCTTTTGCCAGCCGGCGGGCAGTTTTTTCAGAACCTGACTGAGAATGGCCGGATTGGTCACCAAGTCTGCCGCGGCCTCAGTGCCGTAGTGGGAGATACCCGCAATCTGCACGACCATGTCGTTGGTGTCCGGGTAAAAGAAGCGGGAGATGATTGCATAGTCTTCCTGCAGATTGGGGTCGTCGGGGTGGTAGGGGATATTCCACCGAGTCGGTGCACCGTCTTCCGAGATGCCGAGCGGACGCCGCGTCAGATCGATCGTATAACGGAAGTGCTCGCCGATCTCCTTCCATCGTGTGTAGGTGAAGCCAACCAGAACCGCAGGGCCGGCGCGCAGATCGCCGAAAGAGGCCTCTTTGCCGACGTAGAGCTTGTAAGGTTCCTTCATGCGACCTAGCAGGTCGGCGATGCGAAGCGAGGAGTTGACGTCGCCAATGGAGGCGAATTGGTCGGTGACGAGCACAAACTCCTCGGCGCGGGAGGGCGGGTTGCTCGTGATGTTGTGAATGTCCGAGAAGACGGGGACCGGCGCAGCACAGATGAGGACCGGCTTGTGGCTCTCGAAGACCGGCAGCCAGAACTCCCGCAACGAGGCGTCAAGCGACTGAGGGCGGAGCTGCCACCAGGCCACGGCAGCTGCAGCCAGCAGAACGACGACTGCGGTGAAGGCTCCCACCAGGACGGCTCTGCGGATGGACGCAACCGGCACCTCGGCGTCTGGCGTCTGCTTTTCCTGCGCCTCAAGCAGCCGGAACTCGGGAGCATAGGTCCCGGCAGGAAGATCGATCTGGACCTTTGTGTCGGGTGGGTGCGCGAGGTAATAGGTGCGGAGACGGCGGCGGACCTCGCTTGCCTTGACACGAACCCCGGCATCCTCGCTGGGATCGTACGAGGTGGGCTTGCCGAAGACCTCAAGGCCAATAGTCCGCTCTTTGAGCATTCCACCCTGGCCGGCGAGCGTCTTCTCCACCGTGTAACGCAGAAAACTCTGGCAGAGCTTGCTGGCCTGGAACTCGTTGCTGGCCAGTACGCGATTGAGTTCTTCGCGTACGAGTGGCTCCATGACTGAGCCGGCTTGGACCTGCTCTGGTTCGTCCCGTCTTTCCGGTTTCTTGGGCGTAAGCTCCATTGCAGGTATGCCCGGAATTATACCACCGGATGCTGGTGCTCCAGTTCATGGAGAGGAGCGATATCTGCAAGATATGACGAGGGATGCAGATGTTACGAACGTTGCCGTTCATTGTTCTGTCCACGCATACGGCGCAAAGAACCGTTTTGAACTAGACGGATGGGATTGGGGGAGCGAGTATCTCCAACACGAACCAGCACGTGAAGGCCGTTGTGCGCAAAGTGGACTGGCCAACCCGTAAAGCATCGAGGAGAAAGAACATGACTTTGGGGCGATTTTGCAGCAATTCCCACACATTTCCATGGTCCAAGACCGTTGGCTTCGCATTCCTGCTGATATTGCTGACCGGAGGAAGCTGCTGGATGTCAGGCCAGAGCATGAACGCAGGCGATATTCGGGGAACGGTTACGGACACATCCGGTGCACTGATCCAGGGAGTGAAGGTGACGGTGCTGAATGTGGATACGGGCGTCTCCAAAGATTTCGTGACCAATGGCGAGGGCATCTACGACACCTCGTCCATCGTGGCCGGCAGTTACACTGTCAGCTTCGGCAAACAGGGCTTCGAGTCGCTCGTTCGCGGGCCCATCACGCTGCAGGTGGGTATGACCACGGTCAATGTACGGCTCAAGGTCGGGGCCGCAACGGAGCAAGTGGTAGTGACGACCGACGTGCCTTTGCTAGAAACCGAGTCGGGCGAGAAGTCAACGACCTGGGACTCAAAGACCTTGGATGAGTTTCCGCAGGTGGCTGCCGCCGGTTCGCAAGGTCAGGATTGGGGCAATGAGGTTGCGTTCTTGCCGGGCTTCTCTGGTACGGCTTCTAGCTCCTACGGCGTGACAGGAATGGCGCAGTGGGGCTCGGCGAACGGCAGCCTGCCCTATAACAACGTTCTTCAGGACGGAGCCTCCGCGTCGCTGGGCGGGAGCATGATGGCCACGGACGCGACGCAGGAGACGGTAGCGGAACTGCAGGTCTCCACCTCGAACTTCTCGGCACAATACGGCTCCGGCGGCGTGGTCATCAACCAGATCACCAAGGGCGGTACCAACGAGTTCCACGGATCGGCGTACGACTACATCCAGAACGATGCCTGGAACGCCGCCGCCTACGGCTTTGGCACGAAGGTACCGGTGAACTACATCCGCTATAACAACCTTGGTGGATCGATTGGCGGCCCGGTCATCAAGAAGAAGATGTTCTTCTTCTTCAATTACGACCAGGTGGTGGATCACGCGTCAGCCAGCAACAACTTCTTCTCCGTTCCCTCGTCGCAGGTGATGAGCGGCGACTTCGGTGCGGCGGGCATCACGCCCACGCTCTATGATCCGACCACGCAGACCATTGCCACGGATTCACAGGGGAACCTTTACCCGGTGCGCCAGTCATTTCAGTCGGAGTATGGCAGCAACGCCATACCGTCGCAGTTCATCGACCCAGTTGCCAACGCAGTGCAGCAGTACTATCCCACCCAGAACAACCATATCGGGGGTTCGAAGTTCGTAACGGGCACGCCAAATGGCGTAGGCGTCGAGCAGTACAACTTTTTCTCGTCGATTCCGCAATCGACACCCTACGTGAAGTACTTTGGCCGACTCGACTATGACATCACCTCAAACAACCGGATCTCGATGTCAGACTCACAGAACGACACACCGGTGATCTACCCGAGCGCACTGACGGCCTGCCCGGTCGGCTGCGAGGGCGGCGATGTGGATAACAACATTTCGCAGATCACGGATGTATGGAACGTCAGCCCGACCTTTATCAACGAAGCGCGCTTTGGGTTCACGTTTCAGGGCAACTGGTTCAACGATTTCTCTCTGAACCAGGGCTATGCAAACAAGCTGGGATGGCAGTTCGCCAAGGTGGACGATTTCCCGGGCTTTTATCTTGGTCAAAACAACTACACCTCATTTGGCCCTGCCACCAATGCGACGGGCTTCGAGAACGTTTTTGATCCATCGGATGTGATCACGCTGATTCGTGGCAAGCACATTTTGCACTTCGGCGGCGAGTTCCTGGCATATCGGATGAACTACACAGCGTGGGGCGATCAGAACGCGGGCACGATGAATTTCAGCGGCCAGTACACGCAGAACTGGTCACTGGACTCGAACGGCGTGGCGTCTCCGGACCCGACGACTGGTCTTGATTATGCGGACTTCCTGCTGGGCATGGCACAGAGCTGGAACGCGGGCGTCCTGCCCGAGTACGGCGCGCGGCTGAAGATACCGCAGATGTTTGTCCAGGATGACTGGAAGCTGCGACCGAACCTGACCATCAACCTGGGTCTGCGCTATCAGATCACGCACGGTATGAGCGAGGTGCACGGCAACGTGGACACCTTCGATCCGACGATCATGAATCCTGCCACCAACACGCCGGGGGCTATGTGGTATGGAAGCACACATGCCGGCGGGCGGTCAGAATTCATGGCCAACACTTACAACAACTTTATGCCGCGCGTAGGCTTCGCATGGACGGTGAACCCGAACACAACTCTGCGCGGCGGGTTTGGGATCTACTCCTACAACTTCACGCTCGACATGTACGGCGTTCTTTCGCCCGGCGGTATGGGAGGCCCATTCGGACAGAGCGGTAACGTCACCGACGCGACGAATGGGGTGGTACCGGTGGTGAAGCTGGGCGGAAACGGCAACCCGTACGCCGCGCCATCTGCTGGACAAAATGGCTTGGTCGCGACGAGCGGCCCTCTGCCCTACACGTCCCTCTCAACCGCCCCCGACGCCTACAACGGCCAGAACGTGGGCTACTACCAGCACCACACGCCAGTACCCGAAGTCATGCAATGGAATGTTGGGGTGCAGAGGATGGTGACGCCGAACGTGCTCGCCGAAATCTCCTACGTGGCAAGCCACGGCTACCACCTGAGCTACATCACTGACCTGAACCAGGTGCCGGGAAGTCAGCTTTCTCCGAACGACAGCCAGTACATCCCGTATCCGAACTATTCGAGCATCTCCGGCTCGACCAACAACGGCATCTCCAACTACAACTCACTGCAGGCCGTCCTGACGAAGAGAATGAGCAAGGGGTTCAGCTTGAGCGCGAGCTACGTCTGGTCACACTTCCTGGATGATCAGGATTCTGGCGGAACCGGTCGCAGCGCGGGCACGCGCTTATTCCAGATCGGGAACAATCCGGCCAGCGATTACGGCAACTCGAACTTTGACACGCGGCAGGCCTTCAAGGCATACGGCGCTTATGAGCTGCCGTTTGGCAAAGGTCAAGCGTTCTTGAACTCGAACTCGGTTGTCGACGCGGTGCTGGGCGGCTGGAAGATGGCTGTCACTGCACTGGAGCTCTCCGGCACGCCCTTCACCGTGATCTCCACACAGAACCTCTACACGAATGTGGGCACACCGTATCCGAACTGGAATAATTCCACACGCCACTCTCAGCCGCGCACCATCGCGAACTGGTACAACTCAAGCGACTTCCTGCAGCCGAATGACGGTACCTTTGGCAATGTGAGGCGAAACAGCCTGTATGGGCCGGGCATCAACGAGTTCAATCTTTCGGGAAGCAAGACCTTTTCGCTTCCTTACCGTGAGATGAAGCTGCAACTCCGTTGCGACGCGACCAATGGCTTCAATCATCCAAGCTTCAGCACTCCCAACATCTACCTGAGCGGATCGTCAGGCCCCGGCACGGCTTACTCGGGATCGACGCCGCTGAGCTCGTTGCAGGTGGGCGGACGCCAGATACAACTGGGCGCACACCTTTCTTTCTGAGCGCCGCCATCGAGATGCATCTCCGGGGTGAGGAGACTCCTTCTTCATCCCGGACATCTTGAGCGTCTTTCGCGGAAGCAACGGCCATCCAGACAGCCTGGACGAGCATTCGAGGATGATTCGATGCCGCAGAGCATCCTAAAGCGAAGTGTGTGTTTCTTGATTGCTTGCAGCTTGCTCGGTAGGGGCGCGATGGCTCTTTCCGCCCAACCTGCAGAGTCAGGCACGCGATGGCGCGTCGTCGCCTCCCGTTCTCTGGATAGTCGCATTGAGCGTGAACTGAGGGAGCTTGCCAGAGAACAGCACGTCACGCTTCACCGAGACTACGAAGAGCGAAGAGAAACTGCGCGACCGGGCGAACTGGTGCTCCGGCTCGGCATTGAGCCCGGCCCTGGTGCCATGGTGAAGGAGTGGGCCTTGGCCGCGGGCAACCGTGCTCAATCGCTCACGGCCAAACAGGAGGCCGAGGCGTTTGTTCTGCACGTACGCTACTCCGCAGACGGCGCGCCTGCGTCGATTACTCTTCAGGCAGCAACGTCTCGCGGTCTTCATCTTGGGTTGCTTCGGTTGCCAGACCTGCTCGCAGTGCCTGCCGACAAGCTCGCGTCTAGCCTCATCCCGCGACCGCAGCGGATTCAGGTGACGGACGACCGCTCCCAAGCCGTATTGGCCGACTTTCCAGCCTTCCCCATCCGCGGCGTTGTTGAGGGATTCTACGGCGAGCCCTGGAGCCACGCTGACCGGCTGAGCATCCTAAGGTTCGAAGAACGGCACGGGATGAATCTTTACATCTACGGCCCCAAGGACGATCCGTATCATCGCCGCCTGTGGCGCGAGCCGTACCCGGCTGCAGAGCTCAAACGTCTTGCGGAGCTGGCCAACGCTGCGCACGATGGTTTTGTCGACTTTAGCTTTGCAGTCAGCCCTGGCCTGTCGATGACGTATTCGAGCGAGACGGACTTTCGCACACTGATACGCAAACTGGACACCGTCCGTCGGCTGGGCGTAACCAACTTCGCATTGTTTCTCGATGATGTTCCTCAGCAAATGATGCATGCCGAGGACCGCGCACGCTTCCACTCGCTGGCCGAAGCTCACATTGCGCTGATCACCCGCGTGTACAACTGGCTCCAATCTCACTCACCTGAGTCCCAGCTGACGGTTTGCCCAACGACCTACAACAACACGTGGGGCAGCCGCGACTACATCCGCGAGCTCGGAGCCGGACTCAATCCGGAGATTCCGATCGACTGGACAGGAACCGACGTGATGCCGCCACAGATCACTCTGGAAGATGCGAAAGCGTGGGGCGCAATTCTGCACCGCAAACCGTTGGTGTGGGATAACTATCCCTCCGACGATGGCAACAACGCGCTTCCCAATATAGATCCCTTGCGCGGGAGGGACCCGAGACTCGACGAGGCTGTTGCGGGCCTGTTCTCAAATCCGATGAACCAGGCCCAGCTCACGCAGATTCCGCTGGAGACCGTCGCGGATTATCTGTGGAACCCGGGAGCGTATGACCCTGAGGCCTCGGAGCATCACGCGCTCGCCAGCCAATACGGGCCTGATGCGTCTACCTTGCTGAAGCCGTTGCTTGTTACGTTCGCAGCCGGGGGAGCGCCGCGCGCACGCCTGCGTTCTCTCTTTGAGGAAGGCTGGGAGCCAGTCGATGCGCCGGCTATCGATGCGGATATCGCACAGTTGCGCGCGCTCACGCGAGCGATTAAAGGACGACAGGACTTTGCAACTCTTGCCAAAGAGCTTGATCCCATTCCAGACCAACTCGCGAAGCAGCTCCAGAAACTCCGCGCTGACGCGGAATTCAAGCATCTTCCCGATGGCAGGCTCGTGTGGGACCGCGAGCGCGAGGCATTGAAGGCCCAGCGCATCGAAGCGGTGCCTCACCTCGATGGCGATTTTGCAAAGTGGACGGCAGGGCACATTGTCACGCTCGACACGAGTGCACAAATTACGGGCGGTCGCGAACTCTGGCAGGGCCCCAGTAGCCTTTCGGCGCACGTGGCACTTCGCTGGGACGCGGATAACCTCTACATCGGGCTGGATGTCATAGAGCCCACGATCAACCAGACTGCCTTTGGGCGCGGCATCGAAAATGGCGATGCATTCCGGCTGGTGCTGGACACTTCGGCTCCGCAGCCCACCGAGCACGGGCGCGTGCCCACCCTCTATGATCTCTACTTCAGCCCGGGGGACTTCGCCGGCGTTCAACCTTCGATCTACAGCGACGAGGATCTATTCCCGCGGCGGCCTCGAGCTCACGATCTGGAACGCGAGATCCACACGGCGTGGAAGAAGACTCCCACTGGCTATTCGGGCGACATCGTGATCCCGGCTGCGTTCTTTGGCCGCGCAACATTCAGCAAGACTGATCCGGTCTGGCTCAGCTTCGAATTGCAGCGTATCCTCGCGAAGCACCCTGGTGCGGATGGCGCACCGAGGATTGCTTTCTCGTCGAAGGGAGACAGCGTGTTCCCGGTTGACCAGGAGAACCCGGCAACACTGCAGCGAATGGACCTGGCTGACCGCTAGAGGAAATCAAGCCGAGGGGCTTCTCCGTTCCTGCCCATAGATCAGTGTCATACTCTTTGAGCAAAGGCACTCGAAGATGACCAGAACCCAGATCTTATACGTCGTAACAGTGTTCGTACTTGCTCCTGTGTGCGTGTTTGCGCAACTCACTGCAAGCCAACATCAACAGTTCGCCGAACATATGCGGAAGGCGCAGACCTATTTGCGCGACAAGCAACCCCGGCTGGCGATTCCGGAGCTTGAGGCCGCAGCCGCCATCGATCCCGCCAGCGTGGACGCGCGCGGCAACCTCGGAGTCCTCCTATTCTTCGAGGGAAAGGCCTCGGAGGCTATCCCACAC
>JBAUTX010000076.1:0-4116 GCA_049582405.1 Occallatibacter sp.
GGAAGCGATGGAAGGCCTGCTCGAAGCGCGGGTCGGTGTGCCACTTTTCGCCGAGCTTCATGCCGACATAGGCGAGAACGAAGCACCATGGCCACGAGCCCACAAACGTATAGATGTGGAAGCGGAGTTGGTTCATCCTCGCGATGCCGGCAGGAAAGGCGATGAATGTGCGAACGACGGGCAGCAGGCGCGCAAGCAGAACGGTGATGGAGCCGTACTTCTCAAAGAAGTAGGTCATGCGGACGAGGTCATGGTGGCTCATCAGGACCCATTTGCCGTAGCGCTCGACGAGTGGGCGTCCGCCTTTGGCGCCGATCCAGTAGGCGACGACGGAGCCGAGATTGCAGCCGATGGCGCCTGCCGTGGCGGCCCAGAATAGACTCATGTGGCCGAGGTACGCGACGTATCCGGCGAAGGGCATGATGATTTCAGAGGGCAACGGGATGCAGGCCGACTCGATGCCCATGAGCAGGACGATACCGGCGTAGCCGCCGGTGTCAATGACGCGCGTGATGAACTGCACCAGGACGGCAAGAATATGTTCGGTCATTCGCAGAAACAGTATAAAGGCCGCGGGGCTGGGGCTGCTGCGCTGTTTGCTAGGATGAGGGTTGTCAGAAGGAAGATTTCGAGGTGAATGCGTTGTCAGAATTTCCGCCGGTTCCATTGACGCTTGAGGGTGCGAGCACACTGCATCAGTTTTTCCGCTTTGACTGGAAGGCGTGGAAGGCGCTGCCTGCCGCGGAGCGCGGGCGCATTGCGGCCGACGCTGCGGCTGCGCTGAAGAAGCTGGAGCGCGCAGACGCGAATGGGCCGGTGCAGACGGCGGTGTTCTCGCAACTGGGGCACAAGGGCGACCTGATTCTGCTGCACTTTCGCGATTCGATGGAGGCGCTGAACCAGGTGGAGCTGGAACTGGCGCAGACTTCTTTCTTTGACTTTTTAGAGTTGAGGCATTCGTACGTCTCTGTGGTGGAGCTGGGGCTGTATGAGTCGACGCGGAAGACGTATGAGGCTGCGGAGGCGAAGGGATTTGCGATGCATTCCGCTGAGTGGAACGCAGAGGTCGAGACGAGCCTGCAGCGCGGGGCGGAGGCGATGAAGTCGCGGCTGTGGCCTGCGGTGCCGGAGGCGAAGTATCTGTGCTTTTATCCGATGGACCGCAAGCGCGGCGAGGAGAAGAACTGGTATTCGGTTCCCTTTGCGGAGCGGCAGCGCATGATGCACCTGCACGGTTTGATTGGGCGGCGGTATGGCGACCGCGTGAAGCAGATCATCACCGGCTCGATTGGCATGGACGACTGGGAGTGGGGCGTGGACCTGTTCGCCGAGGACCCGGTGGTCTTCAAGAAGCTGATTTATGAGATGCGGTTCGACGAAGTGAGCGCGGTGTACGCGCTGTTCGGGCAGTTCTTCCTGGGGATTCGGCTGCCGGTGGAAAAGCTGGGAGGGTGGCTGGAAGGGCGGCTGTAGCATCAGCGAGCGAATCCGGGCAGGCTGGACGGTAAGGATGATTTGCCTTACACTACACAAAGAGGTTTTTGTGTATGACAACGCTCACCATTACGGCGAAGGGGCAGGTGACGCTGAAGCAGGAACTGCTGCGGCACTTGAATGTGGCTCCCGGCCAGAAGGTTGAAGTGGACAAATTGCCGGATGGACGGCTCGTGGTCGGATCTGCCTCGCGGAGGGGCTCGATCGAGGGATTTATTGGGAGCCTGGAACAGAAGGGCGGGCCGAGACTCACTATCGCCCAAATCAAAAAGATTACCGAAGAGGGTTGGGCGGGCAAGCGATGAAGATCGCGGCGGACACGAATGTTCTGCTACGGGCTGCGGTGCGCGATGAACCCATTCAGGGCAAGGCTGCGGCAAAAGCTCTTCGAGATGCGGAACTGATCGCAATCCCTGTTGCTGCTCTCTGCGAGTTTGTATGGGTAATGCGACGCGGTTATAAAAGGCCCGCTGCGGAGGTCGCGCGCTCGATTCGATCGCTTATGGACAGCGAGAATGTGGTGATGAATAAGCCTGCAGTCGAGGCAGGGTTGGAGTTTCTCGAAAGAGGCGGAGACTTTGCCGACGGAGCGATTGCCTATGAAGGCTTTTGGCTCGGGGCGGACGAATTCGTGAGCTTTGACGAAGAGGCTGTATCGCTGCTGAAGGCTCAGGGGAAGCGGGCGCGCCTGCTGAAGTGACATGCGAAAGCGACGCGGTTGGATGGGGTGAGCGCGGTGTATGCGCTTTTCGCGCAGTTCTTCCTGGGGCGTGCGGCTGCCAGTGGAGAAGCTGGGTGGGTGGCTGGAGGGGAAGCTTTCACCAAGAGAATGACAGCAGGTTTCAGGGGCCTGAAGGCCCCTGCTCCCTCCGTTGTCTACAACGTAGAGTCGTTCGACTGCCTGGTCGAGCAAAATGTGGAACGGTGTAGGCAAGCCAAGCCCTGCCCTTCTGCGGGCTGCAGAATTACACTCCTAAGCATGCCCACAAAGAAGACAAGGTCAGTGAAAATTGCAAAGAAGCCTGCCCGCGGCGACCTTGCGCCGGAGCGGGTGGCGGCGATTTTGAAGGGGCTGGATGAGGCGTACCCGGAGGCGGAGTGCGCGCTGGATCATCGCTCGCCGTGGGAGCTGCTGGTGGCGACGATTCTTTCGGCGCAGTGTACGGATGCGCGGGTGAACATGGTGACGCCGGAGCTGTTCCGGCGCTTCCCTACCCCGGCGGTGATGGCGAAGGCGAAGCCAGCGGAGCTGGAGGCGCTGATCCGCTCGACGGGATTCTTTCGCAACAAGGCGAAGTCGATTCTGGGTGCGGCGCAGAAGATTACGCATGAGTTTGGCGGCAAGGTGCCCGAGACGCTGGCGGAGCTGACGACGGTGCCGGGCGCGGCGCGGAAGACGGCGAACGTGGTGCTGGGCGTGTGCTTTGGCAAGGCCGAGGGCGTGGTGGTGGATACGCATGTCTTCCGCATTGCGCGGCGGCTGGGGCTGGCGAAGGGCGACACGCCGCAGAAGGTGGAGCAGGAGCTGATGCAGGTGCTTCCGCAGGACCGGTGGATTCGCTTCAGCCACCAGATCATTCATCATGGGCGGGCGGTGTGCGACGCGCGCAATCCGAAGTGCGACCGGTGCAACCTGGAGCCGCTGTGCCGCGCGAAGGACAAGACGTGGGAAATCTAACCGGATTCATTTGGTAGTTGGTGGTATGTGAATCGGCAATCGCTGCGGGCTCGCAGCTCGCAAGAATTGAACAGCAGATCCTTCGCTCCGCTTACCCCATCGCGCTTGCGCGCTGGGGCCCCAAGCGTGCTCCTCTCAGGATGACATCCGAGACAAGTGACGCACGACGGCGGCGATGAGGCCGGGGATGTCGTGCGGGCTGGCTTCGGCGGTGGGGGGCCAGTTGTGTTCGCGCAGGGTCTGGCTGGTCATGGGGCCGATGGAGATGGCAGGGACTGCGGCGAAGGGAAATGCGAGGCCGGCGGCGCGGGCAGCCTCGGCGAGATGGGTGACGCTGGAGGAGCTGGTGAAGGTGGCGGCGTCGATTCCCTGGGCGTCCATTCCCTTTTCAAGTGCGGCGCGGAGCTGCGCTGGCGCGGCGGCGGGCATGGCGTTGCGATAGGCGTCGACGACATCGACTATCGCACCGGCGGCGCGGAGCGCATCAGGAATGACGTCGCGGGCAACGGCGGCGCGGGCGAGCAGGACACGCTGCCCGGCGATGGAGCTCTGGAGCGCGGCGACGAGGCTTTCTGCGACGTAGGCCTCGGGGATGAGGGCGACGGGCAGGCCGGCTTTGCGAACTTCCTCGGCTGTGGCAGAACCGACGGCGGCGACTTGCGGAAGTTGGAATGCGGAAAGATTGAGTCCGAGCGTGGCGGCGCGGTCAGCCACGGCGCGGACGGCGTTGGTGCTGGTGAGGATGATCCAGTGGTAGCTTGCGAGCTGCTTGAGGGCCTGGTCGAGGGCGTCGTAGCTGGCGGGCGGCTGGATTTCAAGAACGGGGACTTCGACGGGGATGGCGCCGAGAGCGCGGAGGCCGTCACTGAGTTTGCCAGCTTGCGTAGCGGCGCGAGTGACGAGGATGCGGCGACCGGCGAGGGACGGCGCGGTCACCGGATGGC
>JBAUTX010000077.1:0-23866 GCA_049582405.1 Occallatibacter sp.
GTTGCGCACGCTGCCTTCTACAAGGAAGGCGTCGCGCACGCCACTCATCCCCTTGACCTTGTCCAGATTCGCGCTCTTCACCTTGCCCGCAAGCACAGGACACTTCTGATACACCGCATGCAGCATCCCCGGCACCTTGACGTCGATGCCAAAGAGCGGCCTGCCCGTAAGCAGCGCGGGATTGTCGACGCCCGTCGTGAACTTGCCGAGAATGCTGTACTCCTTCGGATCCTTCATGCGCAGCGCCGCCTGATCTGGCAACGGCAGCTTCGCCGCATCCTCCGCCAGCTCGCCATACCCCAGCGAACGCCCGCTCGCGGCATGCAGCACGCGGCCGGCCTTGGTGGAGCACTCCGCCTCGGGCACACTCCAGCGCGCCGCCGCTGCCGCAATCATCAGTTGCCGGCCGGCTGCGCCCACATGACGCAGAGGCTCCCAGTTCATGGGCGTCGACATGGATCCGCCCGCAAACTGCGGCCCGTACGCGCCCTCGTCCAGGCTCGCCTGCTCTACGTGCACCTGGCTCCATTCCACATCCAGTTCCTCGGCGATCAGCATGGGCAGCATGGTGCGTATGCCCTGCCCAATCTCCGGGTTCTTGGCCTGGATGGTCACTTTGCCTGTCGCGTCGATGCGAATAAATGCGCGCGGAGACAGACCCGGTGCATTCGCACCCGCCTGCGCTGCGCCCAGTGCGCGCGCCATCGGTTGTTCATACACGCTCAGAGCCAGGCCGCCGCCCGCCAGAGCAGTCAATTGCAGAAAATGCCGCCGGTTCAGTTGCACGGGAATTCCCTCCGGTTTGGGCTAGTCGCGCAGAGCGGGGGTCTTTTGCCCTGCCGCACGGTGAATGGCTTCGCGGATTCTCTCGTAGGTCCCGCAGCGGCACAGGTTGCCGCTCATGGCCGTGTTGATGTCCGCATCCGTGGGTTGCGGCGTCCGCGTCAGCAGAGCAGCGGCGCTCATCATCTGGCCAGACTGGCAATAGCCGCATTGCGGCACGTCCAGCTCATCCCAGGCCTTCTGCACCGGATGCGAGCCGTCCGCTGAGAGCCCCTCCACCGTGGTCACGGCCGAGTCCGCCACGCTCGACAGGGGGGTGATGCAGGAGCGGGTCACGCGGCCATCCACCAGCACGGTGCAAGCGCCGCATGCGCCCACGCCGCAGCCGTACTTCGTGCCTGTCAGGTCCAGATGTTCGCGCAACGCCCAGAGCAGCGGCGTATCTCCAGCCGCATCCACCTGGACGGTCCGATTGTTGACCTTCAGCTTGACGGTCACACGCCCTCCTTCCGCCACGGCTCGCAGTCACCGGCAAATCAGGCGGTGCAATCAGTCTCCTCAGGAAAAAAGACGTGGACTGTGACGGGAATCACATGACTGCGGCAATGAGCTTCGGAGCTGCCGGCCTTGAGCCATCTGCAAGCATGGCCTAGACTAAAGGTTCGGCCCGCACCCAGACAATGCCCCCGCGAGCTGCAGAAGGATTCCATGCACTTCAACTTCCATTTCACCACGGTCCAGACGCTGTGGACCCTGACACTCGCGGCGCATCTGGTCTTGCTCGTTGTCCTTCTCGGACGGGATCGCACCCGCCGCTTTCGCTGGTTCTCCCTCGGCATCGCCCTTGTCACGCTGCGCCTGCTCGCAAGCCGGCTTCTTTTTGGCCGCATGCCGCAGGTCACATTGGGCGAGCTCTTCATGGGTTTGGCTTTGATCTCCGTGATTGTGGGTCTGCTGGTGATCGTCGAACTGGCCCGCATGGTCTTTGGTAAGCTCAGCCTGCGCGCGTGGGGCTTAGGTTCCATCGCTGCGCTGGCAGGCAGCGGCCTGGTGCTGGCAGCCTGGGGACCCTGGCCCGCTCTGGCGTCCGTGGTTCCAAACTCCATCTTTAATGCTGTAAACCTGCTCCAACTCGTGGCGCAGAAGGGCGCCATGCTGGTGGATCTTCTCTCCATCGCGCTGGGTCTGCTGATGGTTCTCTTTGGATTCCGGCTGGGAACGGGGTGGCGCAGGCACCCGCAGCGGGTCGTCATCGGGTTGTCGACTGCGTCGCTGGGACAACTTGCCATGCAGGGCATCTGGCTGGCGATTACCAAGTCCGCAACGCCACACACCATGGCCGACTATGAGCACATCATGGGCCTGCGCGAACAGTTGCTCAATGCAAACAGCGCCCTGTACGTCGTGGTGCTCGTCTGGTGGATCTACTGCCTGTGGATCGATGAGCCGGGTGCTGCAGCGGCCGTCGCAGTGCAGCCTGCCGAGGACGCATCCGCCTGAGCGGCGCCGCAACCTTCACATCGTAAAATCGACAAACCCGCGCTGCGGATCCGTGGAAGCCAGCGTAACCGTCACACGATCCCCCACGTCCAGGGCGCGCATGCCTGGCCTGCCAGCATTCACCAGCATGCCTTCCACATGCGGATCCAGCGTCCGCACAAATGTGCCGTAGTGATTCACGCCCGTCACTATGGCGCGGAAGCTCTCGCCAATGCGCGGCTGCAGCACGACAGCGGCAATGCGCTTCTGCATCTCGCGCTCCACTTTGCGCGCGGAGTCCTCCATCAGCGTGCAGTGCTGCGCGACGGCATCCAGATCACCCACGGAGTACGGCGATTGCGTGCGCGCGAGCCACGCCTTGAGCAGACGCTGTGTCACCATATCCGGAAAGCGACGGTTCGGCGCCGTCGAGTGCGTGTAGTCCTGCACCGCAAGGCCAAAGTGGCCGGGAGACACCTGATCAGGCCGCACCAGCACGTACTCGCCCGGGCCCATCAACTTCACGACAGTCAACGACAGATCCGGAAAATGGTCTGGATCTTTCCGCTTCTGATCGAGCAGAAAGTCATTCAGCGCCTTGGAATCAGGCTGCGCAGGCAACTTTGTGCCCAGCCCCGCCGCCAGTTCCACAATCCGGTCCCAGCGCTTGGGCACGCGCACAATCCGGCGAATGGAGGCCACTCCGGCATCCTCAAAGATGCGCGCAATCACGCCATTGGCCGCGACCATGAACTCCTCAATCAGCGCGGTCGCGCGATTCTTCTCCAGGCGTGCAATCTCCACGGCCTGCTCCGCCAGCATCACCGGGCGTGTCTCAATCGTCTCCAGATCCAGCGCACCGTGCTGGAACCGGCAGCCAAGCATGCGCTGCGCGGCATCATCCTGCAGCTTGAGCTGCCCTGCCAGCTCCGCGCTTGCCGCCACCTTCGCGGGTGCGGGCCCTTCCCCTGCCAGCCAGGCGCCCACACTGTTGTAGGCGAGCTGCGCATGGTTCCGCACCAGCGCGCGATACACCTTCCCATCCGCCACCGTCCCCGCCGCATCCACGGTGAACTCAATCACCACAGCAGGCCGGTCTTCCTTCTCATTCAAGGACGTGATGCCTTCGGAGAGCTCCGTGGGCAACATCGGAAAGACCCGCACGCCGGTGTAGACCGACGTCGTTTCACTGCGTGCGTGACTGTCGATCACGGTCCCCTTGTTCACGCGCGCATCCACGTCGGACACGCCTACCAGCACGCGAATACGGCCATCTGCGAGTTGCTCGGCCCACTCAATCTGATCCAGATCCTTGGATGTGTCATTGTCAATCGAGGACCAGAGCAGCTGGCGCAAATCCTTGAGGTCATGATCCCCGTGATTGTCGGCTTCCCCGCGAATCCTCGCGAGCTGCATCTCTGTGCCCGCGGGAAACTCAGGCTGAAAACCATGTTCGAGCATGGTTTCATGGGCTGCCGCCACCAGATTGAAATGAGATGGATGCCCGTTGCGCATGGACAATTCGGCCCCTCCTGGCGAAGCCCCAGCCTATCACGCTACGCAGTGGAGCAGCAGCAATAAGAAAAGGCAGGCGACCACGGTGCTTGTCGCCCGCCTCTCCAAATCAGATGACCTTCGGCTTACTGGATCCCAATGTCCGCGAGAACCTTGGGCTTGGATTCATCAACAGCCAGCAGATTGTGGCAGGCCGCGCAGTCCTGCGTAATCGATGTGCCATCCTTTGCCATGTGGTCCCCATCATGGCAGCGGAAGCAACCCGGATAGCTCTGGTGGCCAATGTGATTGGGATGCGTGCCCCAGGTCACCTTCATATCCGGAAAGACATTCTCGCTGTACAGCTTCACCAACTCTCGCGCCGCGGCCTGCTCTTGCGTTGCCTGCGCAGTCAGGACGCCAGGATTCGTCGTGCGATAGAAAGCCTCAAGCCGGGCTGGAATCTTTGCCGCCGCATCCGCCTCGCCTTCGTAAGTGGCCTTCAGCAGCTCCAGCCCTTCCTTGTGAATCCACGGCAGCGCAGGGCTGATCGCGCCCGCCTGCATCGCCTGGTTCAGCGCTTCCTCGGCAGGCACAAAGGTATGCGCCGCGCGATTGTGGCAATCAATGCAGTCCATCACGCGCCGTTCGCCTTGCGGCACCGCGCCCCTCAGCGTCGATGCGGCATAAGCTGTCCCCGAGCCATCGGCGTTGCGGCGCTCAACCCAGGGTATCGTTGTGCGTGACGCGTCTGTCGTGATGTACTCGATGTGCCCCAGGTGCACGCCATGGATGCCGGTCAAATGCGATAAGCCATCCAGCCCGCCCAGGTGCAGCACCAGAACCGTCTGCGTCTCGGTGTTCTGCGCATCATCGGCAAAACTCGATTTGACCAGCAGCTTCTCTCCAACAAACTTGGCCGGCGTGTGACAGCCCTCGCAGATAATGCGGGCCGGACGCAGATTGCGCACCGGCGATGGAATCGGCTTCGGATAGCGATTGAATCCAACCTCGAAGAGCTGCTTGGTGCCGTCCACCTTCGCCGCAAAATACGATTCGGCACCCGCACCGATGTGGCAGGATACGCACTCCACATGCGAATGCGCGGAGATTTGGTACGCCGTGTACTCCGGATGCATCACGTGACACGACTGCCCGCAAAACTGCGGCGAGTCCATATAAGCCGCGCCCCGATAGCTGGCAACGGAAACCACCAGAAGATTCACAATGGTCGCCACCAGCACGATATCCAGCCCGTGCCGGAAGATGCGATCGTTGAGATCAATCTTCGGGTAAACCGCGGGAATCTTGCCCGCGGCCTGGAGTGCCCGATGGCGCACAAACACGCCTATCGGAATCAGCACCAGTCCCAGCACGAACAGTGCCGGCAGGATCAGGTAAAAAATGATGTCCAGGTATGGATTGGCGTTTGGCCGGCCGAGCAATTCCATGCCCCAGAAGCCGATCATCACCACACCGGAGGCAGTCGTAATGGCGCCGCCGGCAAGGCTGATGGGATTGTTGCCGAAAAACAGCGCCGGCCTTACCCAGTGTTCACGAAATCTCAACAGAAATGGCACACTGCCCCCAGGCTGAGATGAAGTGGCCCGCCGCATTCGACGGGCCTTGTGGTACTTCCTACTTCAGCGTGCGGAAATAGGCAACCGCATCCTTGACCTGTTGGTCGTTCAGCCCCGCAATCGGCTTCATCTTTCCCTTGCCGTTCTTGACCACGCCAATCATCTGCTCGGTCGTGAGCTTCTTGACCTCAGGGTCCGATGCAGGTTTCACGCCCATGGCCTTTACCATGGCCGGATTTGGAGTGCCGCTAGGCCCATGGCACATCTGGCACTTTGACTTATACACGGCTTCACCGGCGGATTGGCCAAAGCCCATGGAACCGGCCAGACATACCGTCGCGGCCAGCACCGACAGAGTTCGAAACTTCTTTGTCATGTTGATTCGCTCCTTGCGCTTTTCCGCACCGGAAGCATCAGGCAGCGCGCCCGTTGCGGGATTTCCTTACACACTGATATCGCCAACGCATTCCTCGCCCCGTTTTTCGCTGATCCGGCATGCAAGGAACCTACGCCGTGATTGAGAAATAGGATCGCCTGATCGTCGAAACTGCTCCCTTGCACGCTACTTCAAGAACGTGCGGAAGTAGGCTACCACGTCTTTCACCTGGGCATCTGTCAACTTGCCTTTGTACGGCTGCATCTTGCCCATCCCGTTCTCGACAGCCTCGATCATCTTCGCCTCGGTGAATCCCTTCACTTCCGGATCGGTGACAGGCTTCACCTTCATGGCCTTCGCCGCAGACGTATCCGCCATTCCTTTTGCGCCATGGCACATCTGGCATTTTGCTTTGTAAAGAGCTTCCCCGGACGACTGCGCGAAGCCCGTACCGGCGGCCAGAGAAGCCACCACCACCAAAGCCATGAGCGATCGATTGATCTTTGTCATCGTGCAAACTCCTTCCGAAATTTCTCACCTGCTTGCGCGGAGAAACCGGCGGCCTGCCTCGGCTTCCTGATCTGGAAGCTTGCAGCAGGCTGCACCGGATCTTCATACCTGCCAACCGGCCGGCCGCCCCTCTTCAACTCAGAGAGGCGGCGATCCCGGTCAGAACTCGTAGTGCATTTGAAACGTTACGTTGTTCGCATGGAAGTTCCTCGGCGCCGTCAGACCCGACGGCGGCAGCGTGAGGCCGGTCGGATAGGGCAGCGAGACGCAAGGAACAACAGTGGATGTCAGCGCCGTCGTCGTGCTGCAATACTGGGGTCCGGCAGGTCCGCCTTCACCATAGCCATAGAAGTCATACTGCGCCTTCCATATCCATCCGGGACGAACCGTCCATGCCACATTGACAAAGGGCGACTGGTCAGTCGAATTCAGTGAGCCCTGAACCGCGCGCGCATCGTTAAAGAATTGGTTGCCGTCTACTGAGCTGATGCGGTAGCCAACCCCCGAGTGCAGCTTGTCCATCGGGCTGTACGTCACACCCACCGATCCCGTGTTGGTCGGCGCACTCATGAAGTCCCGCCCGAGCCAGTCCGCAAGCTGCGTCGTCGATCCTCTGGCATAGATGCCCGGACAGACGGCGGGCCCGCCGCTGGCGTTGGTCGCTGCGGTGCCAGGCATCGTAGCCGTGGCGCCGTTGTTGTAGCAGACGTTCGTCGCCGAATAGACATCGCTGTAGGCGTAGTTCATATCGAAGCCATAGCGCTCATTCGGATTGAGCGCCGCACCAAGGCTCACCGTCCGGCTGTAATCCACATGATCGATCGGGCCCTCGTACGGTTCTACTCCGGCCGCGACAACGGCCTGGTTGTTATTCGTGTTGTTGTGCCGCTCGCGATCATTGAAAGCTCCGGAGATGGTTGCCCACGTCCGCGGCCGGTACGTCGTGTGGAATCGGTACTGCTGGAACTGACGCGGTGCAACCGGGGTGAACACGTTGTCGTAGTACGTGATCTCCACGGTGCCGTTCACATCCCAGTTATTGGTCGGACGCAGCGCGGCGTTGAAGATGCCGCCGTTTTCCATGATGGCGACCGTCCCGTTGACAGGGTCTGCCAGCTCCAGCGGAATGGGGCCCTTATGAGGGACGCCCTGACCGATGTCACGATTTCCCCAGTGGTAGGTGAGCGCAAGCCTGGTGCGCGAAGAAGCATCCCAGGTCATCGTCACGTTGTTCACCAGGCTTTCCTGGCCAAAGTAGTTAGGAGTGAGAACGCCGTTGATGCCGTGCGGCAGCGCCAGCGTACCCGCCGTCAGCGGACCGGAGTAGTTGATCGTCCCGCTACCCGGTGTCGACGGCGTTGAAAGCGTGGCCGCCGCCGGCAAATCGGAGTATCCAGGTTCCTGAATGTTGTAGAAGTTCGCCTGGTCCGTAATGCTGAAGGAAGGCGTCAACTGCCAGATGATCCCAAGGTCGGCAGAGAATACGGAGCGATGGGCTCTGGCGTAACCGTTGTACGCAATAGAGCGAACCAGTCCAGAAAGGCCCAGTGCATTCTCGTAGTAGTTGGGAACATCCATGTTCACGAGGGTATAGCGGGCATCGCCATTCATCACGATCTTGCTGATGCTCGTGCTTTGGAACCGGAGCATCTCCGTTGGAATGATGGAACGGGTCGGCTGCGACCGCAGATAGCTTGTCACGACGGCGCAGGCAGGATTGATGATGGGCAATCCGCCCGGCGTATTCGACGGAGAGAGAATCGTGTAATTGCTCGAACTGACGTAGCCGGATCCCATGCTGTTCGTATTGCAGGCAGCGATGCCATACGGCGTCCGGCTATCCCAGTTGCCGAGATCCACCTTGGTTCCATCCGCCTCCTGCACCATGAATCCATTGGGATTCAGCGTGAAGAAGGAGTCTCCCTTGTAGTGCACGACCACTTCTTCAAAGGTCAGCTTGGTGTCCGCCGAAGGTCTCCAGTCCACACCACCCAGGAAAGTATCCGTGCTGTTGCGCTGGTACTGCGCGAGCAGCGCGTCATACTTCATGATGGTGTAACTCGGACTCAGGGTCGGTCCCTCAAACGTATTCTGCGAGTATCCGAACCGATAGCTCCACTTGGAAGCAGGAAAAATCGTGACGTTCGTGTCGGTCATCCGGCGCACCGTATTGAACATCACCGGGGACTGATTCACCTGCGGCCACGCGAGCTTTCCCGTCGGCGCATTGGACGGCCCGATCGGAATCGATTGACCAGGCGGGATATTCGGGTTGCCCAGAAGGTCGTAATCGAAGTACTGACGATCACGCCGGAATAACCCTGAGAACTCGTAAATCTTGCTCTTCGACAAGTTCAACTTGGCGAAGATGTTCGGATCGCCGCCGAACCCGCTGCCAAAGGCCTGCAGGTCATCGACGAGGGTGTTCTTCTTCCCGGGCAGCGCATGAAGCTCGAAGCTCTCGCCCAGCACGCGCGGTCCCGATTGCAGGTTGACCAGCGTGCTGTACATGGCATCGCTTCCCGTGATGTTTGCAATGCGCCCGCCCATGTCCACGGAGTGATGGGCCTTATAGCCATCCGGAATCGTCATGTGCGATTCCGGCGTCGGAAGTTGGGCCACAGCTGCGCCCGTCGCCATCAGCACGATGGCGGCTGCAACGCCTCCAGCGAGTCGCCGGACCATTGCAGTCAGAGGCCGTTGTTCAGACAGCCTGGTAAACCATCCAAAGTTCTCCATATGAAGCCTCACTTGAATAAACCCTTGCTCACTTTGAGACCTCGCAATGACTGCGAAATCGATCTCGGATCCAGGCCGCTCCGTCCATCGACGCGCGGCGCGGCTCCATCACCTGATAAACGCCTGACTGAAGTTCGACCCGTGAATCATCGTGTGGCAGCTGATGCACGGCGTTATCGTCGAAGATCCTGCTCCCATCCCATGCACCGTCGCGGCAGCAACCGGGCTATGGCACTGGTTGCAGAGCGTGGCGATCGTCGGCATGTTCAGCAACCTTGCATTCTGCGAGCCATGCGGCGTGTGGCAGGCCGTGCATCCCTCTGCCCTGACCGGTGCATGCTCAAACACAAAGGGCCCACGCGTCTCGGTGTGGCACTTGGTGCAGATCGCATTCCGATCCGCGGTGGTCCGCAGGTTGCTGTTCTGGAATGTGCCGTGAACATTGTGGCAGTCACTGCACGTAATCAGGCCTTCGTTCACCCTGTGATGGAATGGCATGTCAAACGACGGCTTCACGTCGGTATGGCATTGATAGCAGAGCTGTGGCTGTGAGGCTTTGAGCAAATGCTCAGGCGCCTTGCTGTCGTGCACGCTGTGGCAGCTCACGCAGCTCACATTCGCCTTGGCGTGCGGTGAGCGAAGGAAATTCGGATGCGTGCCCGCATGGCAGCTCAGGCACTTCTCATCCACGTCTTTGGATGCCGCATCCTTCGGGTTGAAGATCTTGCTCTTGTCACCGCCCCCGTCCACGTGCGCCTTGCCGGCTCCATGACAGTCTTCACACGTGACGGCGGCGCCGTTGTGCTTCTGAGCAAGCCGCGTATGCGGATTGTCTGCAAAACCCTTCGACTGGGCTTCATGGCAGGTCGCGCATGTTTCTGCGCCTACAAGTTCTCCGGAGACTTGTTGCTTGGTCTGCTCATTGGCGGCTTTTGCCCCATGCGCAGGTGCTGCTATTGCAGGTGCGCTCAATAAGATTGCCCCCAGCAACAGCATCAAACAGGCTCGCAGTCCCGGCCAATTATCCGGAACCGCATTCTCTTGCAATCGCCTTACTGGCCCACTGTTATGCATCAGGTACCACCTTGGTCGCTCCTCTGTAAGTCCCCCGGGCAGTCTGACTAACTTTGAATCGTCCGTCCTGCATCAACTACAAAAGAATGCGTCATGACGTTTTGCCCTTCTGCCCGTGAGGATCTCGATGTGTGGAGCGTCACCTCATGCGCAGAATCCTAGCTTTAGGTTTCAAATGTTGCCGTGATACTCATCACGTACCTGATAAGTTGGTTCCGGATTGGACAGCTCTTGATGGTGTAAGCGTCACATGGGCCACGCCGTGGTCTGCAGGGAGCCCCATTAAGACCGCGTTCAGGCCTTTGGCGCGCTGCAATCAGCAGATACGCCGCGCTTCAGGCCCTCTGCGACTAGCCGTGAAACCTGAAGATTCTTGTCGCCGTTTACCTGGAACGGCATTCCACGCCATCCCTCTCCCCAAAAGAAGCGTGAGGCCCATCACATCATGCAGACACGGCTCTGGCAGACACTGCATACAGGCAATAGTCTCTTTCCCGGGGACCGACGTGCCTCTGCTCACCTGCGTTGCCGCTACATGCGAGCCGTGGGAAGGAGAGAGGTCGCTCATCGGTGAAAGACGGGGCAAGACAATGGCGCAAGCAGCGATCCCGGCAGGGGTCCATCAAAAACGTCAACGGCAACTCGCCAGGCAGGCGCCTGTTGGGTGCGCGGCCTGCTCCAACCGGCGGCCCGGGTGGTTTTGTTCACTGGGCAGTGCTGTGCTCGCGGATTTGGAGCTGGCGACTTCGACAATCTCTCTTCCAGCACAGGCGTCGCTCTTTACTCAGGGCGAGGAAGCCCGCTGCCTCTATCTAATATGTAGTGGGTATCTCAAACTCACAGCTGGCCGGCCCCACGACAAGCAGATGATCGTGCGGGTTGCCGGTCCAGGGTCCATGCTCGGGCTGTATGCGGTGCTCTCGCACGGTATCCATGAGGTCTCGGCGGAGTCACTCACGCCGGCCCAGCTGCGCCCTGTTGAACGCGAAAGGTTCCTCTCATTCCTGCGCGCACACAAAGAAGCCCAGATGCGAGCCGTACAGTGCATCTGTCAGGAATATCGATTTGCGCTGCAGGACGCATGCCGCATTGCTCTGGCTGAGACAGTGGCGTCACGCCTTGCACGCCTCCTGCTGGAACTCGGCCACCAGATCGGCGAGCACCTGCCGGAAGGCTCCTTCCGCTTCCCCCTGCTGCTTACGCATGAAGAGATGGCTTCGATGGCCTGCACAACGCGCGAGACCGTCACTCGCACGCTTGGCCAGTTCCGCAAAGAAGGATGGATCTCGATCGAGGACGGCCTTCTGACGCTCCACGATCCGGGGCATTTGCAGGCAGTCATTTAGCGCGACCGTTTTCTCCCCATCCTCACAGACGGGTCACCGCATTCGTCAAGAAGGGCGAACCACCACGCGCCCGGCATCCGCTCAGCATCACACCTCGCCGGCCGCCGCACACTCACACCGTTTTCATGCATCGTGTCCGCAGGTCCAGCCTGCTATTGAGTGACCGGTGTTTCGGTCTCGCCGCGCGGCGCTTTCAGGTGAGGCGCATTGGGCGGCGTCGGAGGTGCAGGAGGCATGGGTACTGCTCCCTCCTCGCTCTTCCTGATGCGAAGATCGCCCACATCGGCGGTCAGCGTAATCCTGGCTTTCCCTCCCCCAATGTTGCCCGTGACGGTCTTGCTTTCGTCCCCGGAAATGGTGAGCGGAAAATCCGAGACAATGTCGCCATTGTGCGTCCGGCCATCCACGATCGCCGAGGCACTCGCAGGAAGCGTGATCTCCACGTCGCCTTTGCCGTTGTGTGCTTCCAGGTTGTAGTTCCCCGCCGGCTCAAGGGTGATCTGGCCCCGCGTATCGCTCACATACACGTCGCCCGCCACCTGGTTTAGATCCACATCCTTGGCGCGCGTGGTCACGCGAACCTGTCCCTTGGCCTGATTCACATGCAGGTCGTCCGAGCTCAACGTCATGTCACCCGGCAGCGACGCCACTTCCAGCTCCGTCACCGAGGTATGCAGATGCACCGTGCTTGCAATGTTCTCCATGTGCACGTCGCCAAAGATGTCGCCGTTCATCGTCACCTTGCCGCTGATCTCGGAGAAGGTCACATCGTTGCAGTTGCCGTCCGCCGTCAGATCTCCGTTCACCTGGTGCGCTGAGAAGTCGCCGCGACCGCCCGAGAAATGCACCTGCACCGAGCCCTTGATGGCATTCAGCTGCACGGCCCCATGACCGGAATTGATATTGAGCCCGTTGTCCAGGCCTGCTGCCGCCACATCCCCATGGCCTGCAGTGATCAGAACCCGCGCTCCTTTGGGAACCTGCACATTGAGGCTCATGCGCCCCTTTTCCTGTCCCTCGGATTGCACCAGAACCGCGTTCCCGCTGACGGTCACATGAGCCGCCTCGGCATCGAAGACCTTCTTTGCCTCGGCGTCGGAACCTGCAAAGGCTACAGCATGTGCCTGCACCTGAATGTTGTTGCCCTCAACCGTCGTCACGCTCACATCGCCGCGTGGATTTTCAATCTGCACCGAGGCATTGGCTGGAATCGCCATGCTAATCGCAGGCTGGTCAAAGTCGTGCTCCGGCAAACCCATAAAGTTGAAGAAATTGTCGTTCTCGTCGCCCCACTGTGCGCGCAGCGGTCCCCAGTGCTCCCACCCGCCTGCGGCAAAGCCGAGCAGCGCCAGCAGAATCAGCACACCAACAAATCCGCCGCTGCGGCGCACGGGCGTCTTGCGCCGCACATCCAGCGCCCATTCGCCCAGAAGCGCCAATCCGGCAAGAATCAGCAGCATCGGCCACCAGTGCGCATACCAGGCCCAGAAGTGACCCGGTGCGATGTGGCCGCTGTAGAGGAGCAGGCCCACAATGCCCACTCCAATGAGGATGACGGGGCCGACAATCGAAGGAACTCGCGGACCGTATGCGCTGGCCATGCCAGCCTTCCACGCTTCGTGCTGCGCGCGCATAGCCTGCCGTTGCGCCCGCCACGCGGACTTCTGCTGCTCGCGATAGACACGCCACTGCATCCGCGGGTCATAAGGAGGCGGCGGTGCGCCCGGGGGCGTGTTGTAGGGAGGAACGCTCATGACTGGCCCCCTTGCGTTCCTTTCAGCTCCTGCGGAGGCGCAGGCACCACGGCAGTCGCCTGCCCGCCCTGCGGCGTGACTCCATGCGGCGGATACGCACCTGGATACGCGCCGGGATAGGTACCCGGATAAGTCCCGGGATAGAGTTCTTCATCCCCTGCGGCAGCCAGCGCCGCCCGCTCGGCCAGCTTCAGCACACCAATCAGAATCAGAAACAGGGGGAGAAGCAGGCTCCAGCTCGCCAAATCGGCTTCATGCAGCAGAGCAACAGTCCCGACCAGGAGCAGAATCGCGGGACCTTTCATGCGGCGGATAAGAATGTAACGGTTCATTGGGTGCCCCCTTTTGTATCTCCCATACGACGGACGATCAGCCACAGGCCAAACCCAATGAAGACGAGCGGCCATAGGAATCCGAGGAATCTGCCGCTCACAATGCCCATCTGATCAAGCAACAGAATCAACCCAAACCCCACCAGGAAGATCGCTCCGAGCGGCTCCTTGCGACGCCACGTGAGGGGCGGCACCGGCGGCATGGGCGGAACTCCCGGCGGTACTGGCTCGCCGTATCCCGGTGGAGGCGGATACTGCGCCGACGCCGAAGGCGCGTAGGCCGATGCGGGCGGCGGAGGTGGCGCGTAAGCCCCTGTCGCGCCTGGGGTCCCTGCTATGGGCTGCCCCGGCATCGGCCCCGCGCTCGTACCCGGATACGGCGGACGCGGATGCGTCCCCAGATTGAGCCAGGTCCCAATTTCGTTCAGCCCCAGCGGATCGGGCAGCGGCAACCCGTCGCGCCGCGCGACCGCCGTGTGGTACGCCTCAAAGGACTGGTAGAAGACCCACGCGGCGATGAAGATGCCAAAAATCCCGTAATGCCCTGCAATGCTGATCAGCACCGCGAAGATGACCACGTGGATGAGGCCCTTGAAGAACTGGCCGTTATACATGGCGCCCACGCCCGGAATCAGGCCCAGCACCGCCGCAGCCGCAGGGTTCGGGCCGCTCGCCATCGGCGGCGCCACAAAGGGCTGCTGCAGGTTCTGCCAGGCGATCAGACATGGATCGCATAAAATCTGGCCACCCGGCGCGTTACGCGCACAGGCCGTGCAAAGTGGCCTCCCGCAATTCTGACAATAGGCCGTTGCGGTTACACCATTGTGATTGACGCAGTCCATACTGTGCTCCTTTCCCAACCTGCCATCGCGGAGCCGCCGGAATGCGCGGGCCCATCCTTCACCGTGAGTGAGGCATCAAGGTACTCCAATGAATCATTGGCTGCCGGCGTGCCTGATTGCTGCGGAGGGTCCACGCGGGTCCCTCCATCTTTCTTGTGCACGGGCGTCTGTTTGGACTCTCCCGGCGTAGCCGGCTGGCTATTTGCGGGTTCGTCGTTGCTCTGGCTTTCACTCTCCGTCGTACTGCGCAGTTCGCGCATGCGCGACTCCACTTCATACACCAGCCGCAGGTGGTCGTAATAGCGAATAATCGGCGTCGAGGCCATCGTCAGCCGCCGTTCCATCAGGGAGCGCATCGCGCTGGGCCGCAGGTTCGCAAGCCGCAGATCCGCCAGGCGAACGCCCGTCAGGTTCAGCGTCAGCGCAATCGAGAAAAACGCCATTGCCGCCGTCATAATCAGGCGCGGCTCCGCAAAGCGGCGGATGAACCCCATAAACCCCGGCCGCTGCCACGCCGGCGTCGCCGGAACCACATGGCCCGAACCGGCCACCAGCCCATACCCGGCCACCTGACCCGGCCCGGTCTGCGCCAGAATCTTGTCCAGCAGTCCTGCAGGAATCTCCGGTTCGCTTGAAAGATAGCCAAGCCACTCCCGGCCGCGGCGCGCTTCCTCATACAGCGCCGTGCACGTCGGGCAGCTCTTCATGTGGGCGTCAAATGTCGCCTGATCCTGAGGAGTCAGCAGCCCGTCCAGCGCATCGGTCAGCAGCGTTTCCCACTGCCCGCAGGCTGGAGATTGCGGAATGTGTACGCGGTCTGCCATCGCTACATCACCTCTCGCTTATTACGTTCCAGCAGGCGCGCCAGTTCCGCGCGGCCCCTGCTGATCCGCGACTTCACGGTACCTTCGGGTATGCCCAGAACCTGGGCAATCTCCTTGTAATCCATATCTTGCAGATCGCGCAGAATGACGGCCTCGCGCAGTTCGGCGGAGACCTGGGCTAACGCCTTTTGTACCATCTGCGCCAATTCCTTTTGGGCAGCCACTTCGTGCGGCGACGGGCCTTTGCTCATCAGCCGGTCCCCGGGCCGCATCTCGCCGGCTTCGTCCCAGTCTTCATCCAGGGAGTCAGTAGCGCGCAAGTTACGCGTACGGCGGAAGTTATCCACCAGCAGATTGCGGGTCATCGTCGTAATCCACACCTGCAGGCTGCCGCGGGACGTGTCAAAACTCGCCAGATTCGAATAAACCTTCAGGAAGACGTCCTGGGTCAGATCCTCCGCATCCGTGGCGTTGCCCGTAAACCGGTAGCAGAGCGCATAGACACGCCGGTGGTGCGTGCGGACCAGTTCGGCCCACGCGCCAGAGTCGCCGTCCATGCAGCGGCGGACAACCTCGGACCAGTCGAGATCCAGCGGCCTCACCTCCTCGCGAAGTGCGCGAGACGCCGGCGCAGCGCTTGCCCTGCCGGCGGGATTGTCCATGGGCGGCAACGGAGCGCCCGCGTCACGGGTCTCCCGGCGGCGCTTCACAGCCCCAGCCGGTCCCCAAAAACCCATGCCGCTCCAGCTTAATGTACCCACGCATTGCATGGTGGGCTCTACGCAGAATTATCTCGAATAGTTCCCTGACCTGATTCCCCGGTCTGCTCGCCACGCCGCGCTCCCGCTTGAATCCGCATTGCCTGACCCGGTCCCCGTGCTGTATCACCGTCACTGGATATCCCAACCCATGACAGCCCCCGCCTTCCCGACACCGATTCCCGCCCTCTTCCAGCCGCAACGCCGCCGGGTTATGACCCTGGCCTTCACCCTGATGTGTGCAGGAGCCGCACTGGCAAGCCCCGCGACCTCCGCGCAAACCGCTTCGCATCTCCGCGCTCCCTCCGGCTTGCGCTGCGACCATCTCGTCAGCCCGCTCGCCATCGCCGATGCGCATCCGCAGCTCTCCTGGAACCTGGATGCCTCTTCACCCACCTTGCACGGCGTCAGCCAGAGTGCCTACCGCGTGCAGGTCTTCGCGACCGGGTCAAGCCTCGGCCCCGCCCAGAACCCGCTCTGGGATAGCGGCATCATCCACAGCTCCGCGACCGCCGGAATTGCCTACGCCGGCCCCGCCCTCATCGCGCAACACGGCTACACATGGCGCGTCCGCGTCTGGGATGAGCAGAACCACCCCGCCCCATGGAGCGCGCTCGCGCACTGGACACAAGCACCCGTCTGGCACGCATCGTGGATTGCAGCGAGCCCCGCCGATGCCGACACGGACCATACCCCGCTCCCGCTCTTTCGCCACAGCTTCCAGCTGGCCCATCCCGTGCGCCGCGCCATGCTCTATGCCTCCGGCCTCGGCCAGGATGAGCTGCGCCTGAACGGTGCCAAAGTCGGCAACGACGAGCTCACCCCCGGCTGGAGCGAGTACCGCAAGACCGTCGAATACGACAGCTACGACGTCACCGCCCGCCTTCACACCGGCGAAAACGCCCTCGGAGTCCTGCTCGGCAACGGCATGTATCGCGTGCTGCACACGCCCGGTCGCTACACCAAATTCGTCGGCAGCTACGGCCCGCCCAGGTGCATCGTCCAGCTCAACATCGACTTCGCCGATGGCAGTTCCCTCGAAATCGACAGCGACGGCGCCTGGAAGACGCACCCCGGCCCCATCACCTTCTCGTCCACCTACGGCGGCGAAGACTTCGACGCGCGCCTCGAACCGCAAGGCTGGGATCGCCCAGGGTTCCGCGATGCCGGCTGGCAGCCCGCCGCAGTCGTCAACGGCCCCGGCGGAACTCTGACGCCCGCAATCGCCCCACCCATCCGCGTCATGCACCAGTACAAGCCCATCCGCGTGACGCATCCGCAGCCTGGCATCACCATCTATGACTTCGGCCAGAATTTTGCCGGCTGGCCCGCCATCACCGTCGCCGGTCCCGCGGGCTCCAGCGTCAAGCTCATCCCCGGCGAGTTGCTCGACGCCCAGGGCCTCGTCACACAGCGCAGCTCCGGTCAGCCCCAGTGGTTCACTTACACCCTGCGCGGCGCGCCCACGGAGCACTGGCATCCGCGCTTCAGCTACTACGGCTTCCGCTATGTGCAGGTCAAAGAACCCGCTACCGAGGCCGTCGCCAAACCGGCCCGCATTCTCGAGGTCGTCGGCCAGGCCGTGCACACATCGTCCGAGCCCATTGGCGCCTTTGACTCCTCGGACACCCTCTTCAATCGCATCCACACGCTGATCCTCCGCGCCATTGAAAACAACTCCGTGAGCCTCTTCACCGATTGCCCGCACCGCGAAAAGCTCGGATGGCTCGAAGAGACGCACCTGATGGCCCCGCCCATGCTCTACGACTTCGACTTCACCGGCCTCTTCGCCGCCACGGCCCGCAACATCGCCGACACGCAGCGCACCGACGGCCCCAAAGCCGGCATGGTCCCCGAAATCGCCCCCCAATACGTGGTCTTCGAACCCAGCACCAACGAGGTCTTCAACGACTCGCCCGAGTGGGGCAGCGCCGCCGTGCTCGCGCCCTGGTACCTCTTCGAGCGCACCGGCGACATCCCCTTCCTGCGCGGGCACTACGACGTCATGCGCCGCTACGTGGCCTATCTCGCCACGCGCGCCAACGGCAACATCATCGCCTACGGCCTCGGCGACTGGTACGACATCGGCCCCGGCGCACCCGGTTTCGCCAAACTCACCACCATGGGCCTGACCGCAACAGCCACCTACTATCAGGATTTGATGGTGCTGGAGCGTACCGCCGCGCTGCTCGGCAAGCCGGAGGACAGCAGCCAATACCACCAGCAGGCCGAGCAGGTGAAGGCTGCCTTCAACGCCCGCTTCTACAACCCCACGCTCCATCGCTACGACAAGGGCAGCCAGACCGCGCAAGCCATGCCGCTTGCGCTGGACATGGTGCCCACGGGCGAGCGCGCCGCCGTCCTCGATGCACTCGTCAGCGACATCCGCGCCCACAACAATCACGTCACCGCCGGAGACATCGGCTACCACTACGTCGTCGACGCGCTCCTCAACGCAGGCCGCTCCGATGTCCTCTATGACATGCTTCAGCGCACAGACACGCCCAGCTACGGCTACCAGCTCGCGCAGGGTGCAACCTCATTGACCGAGGCCTGGGACGCCAACCCCCACAGCTCGCAGGACCACTTCATGCTCGGCCACGCCGAAGAATGGTTCTACCGCGGGCTCGGCGGCATCAATGTTGACCTCTCGCGCGCGGGCGCCAGCCGCATCCTCCTGCATCCGGCCGTCCCGCACGGTCTGCAATGGGTCCGCACAAGCTACCGCTCCGCGCTCGGCCCCATCGTGAGCAACTGGCGCCGCACCCCCGCGCAAACGGCCTACGACTTCCAGATTCCCGTCAACGCCACCGCCACCATCCTGCTCGATGGCGCATCTGCCCAGACTCTCACCGTGAATGGCAGCGCGTCAGCCCGGGCGCCCGGCGTCCTCGCCGCCCACGCAGAGGGCACGACAGTCCGCCTCGAGGTCTCCTCGGGCAGCTATCACATCCTCACTCAGTAGAAGCCGGAGTCCTTTTGTCTTCCCGCTACGCGCAACTCGGACTTGCAATTCCGTAAATCGGAATGTACCCTTTCCGCCGTACTCTCCAGGAACCCGCCTCTCATGTCTGAAATCGACGAAACCCTTGACGAATCCGCCCTCTCCGTCGACAGCCGGCGCAACGGCGACCGCAACGAGTCCCAGACCGTCCTGCGTGCCTGCGAAGTGCTCAAAGCATTTCGCCACCTCGACGAAGAGCTGACCCTGACACATGTCATGGAGCGCACCCGCCTGCCCAAAACCACCACCTTCCGCCTCCTCCGCACGCTCATCCACGGCGGCCTCATCGAGCGCGCCGGCCCCGGCATTTATCGCAACAGCTTCGGGCCCATCGCCGAGCGACCATTCCGCCTCGGCTTTGCATCGCAGGGCGATACCGAATTTGCCCGCGAGGTCACGCGCGGCGTGGAAGCCGTAGCCGCGCGCGAACATGTGCAGCTCATCACCGTCAATAATCGCTACAGCGCGCGCGAGGCCCTGCGCAACGCGGATCTACTCATCCGTGAGCACGTCGACCTCGTCCTCGAGTTCCAGACCCATGAGCGCGTGGCCTCGGTCATCGCGTCCAAGTTCCTCGCCGCCAATACGCCCGTCATCGCCATTGAGGTCCCGCACCCAGGCGCCATTTTCTTCGGCGCGGACAACTACAAGGCCGGCCTCATGGGCGGCCGCGCGCTCGGCCGCTGGGCGCGCGACAACTGGAACGGCCAATTCGACCAGATTGTGCTCATCGAATTACCCATCGCCGGCTCCCTGCTCGAACTGCGGCTGGCCGGCTTCGTCGACGGCCTCCGGCAGGAGCTTCCACAGACAGTGGACATGCCGCTTGCCCGCCTCAACGGCCGCGGTTCCTTTGAACAGGTGCTCGACGTGATGCGCAAATACCTGCGCCGCCGCGGCCCGCGCCGCACGCTCGTCGGCACGGTCAATGACATCTGCGCGCTGGCCGCGCTGCGCGCCTTTGAAGAAGCCGGAGCTTCCCAGCAGCTCGCCGTCATGGGCCAGAACGCCCTGCGCGAGGCGCGCGCCGAGCTGCGCCGCCCCGGCACGCGACTCATCGGCTCCGTCGCCTACTTCCCCGAGCGCTACGGCGAAGAGCTCATCCCGCTGGCCTTGAACATCCTGCGCAAGAAGCCCGTCCCGTCCACCGTCTTCGTAAAGCACCAGCTCCTGACGCCGCGCAACGTGGACCTGATCTATCCCCTGGATGAGAGGCCGCAGCACCAGCCGCAACGCGTCAGAGTTCCGGCGCGTCAGGCAGTCAGCGCCTGACTTCATTCCGGAATTCGGAATGCCGCGGCAGGTTTTTCGATCGCCTGCCAGCCCGTGCCCGCGCACGGCTAAGGTACAGAAGGTCCGTGAACGCTCCACGAACCCATGGACCGCCCACTGCGGCAGCGCCGCGGATTGGATTGCATGACAGAAGCAAACGCACATCGCGCCGCAGCTCAACCCGAAAGCTCCCGCATCCAGGCCCGCTATTGGATTGAAACCGCCTTTCCACTCGCCGATGCGGCCGCCATGATGGCAGGTGAACAATCGACCGGCACCTTCGTCCGCACGCCCGGCGAAACCGACGAATTGCGCGCCCTCTATGCCGCGCGCGTTGAAAACATCATCGAACTCGATACCGTCGATGCGCCATCGCTCCCCGGCTCCGGCCTGCCGAAGCAACCCGCCGGCCCGGTCGTGCGGCGCACGGCGGAGGTCACGCTCTCCTGGCCCCTCGACAACATGGGCACATCGCTGCCCAACCTGCTCGCAACCGTCGCCGGGAATCTCTTCGAGCTGAAGCCTTGTTCCGGCCTCAAGCTCCTCGACGTCACCCTGCCGCCCGCATTCCTCACCGCCTATCAGGGTCCGCAGTTCGCCGTCGAAGGCACCCGCCGGCTCACCGGCGTCTACGGCCGTCCCGTCATCGGCACCATCCTCAAGCCCAGCGTCGGCATGACGCCCGAGCAGACCGCCGCGCAGGTGCGCATGCTCGCCGAAGCCGGCGTCGACTTCATCAAAGACGACGAGCTGCAGGCCGACGGCCCCCACTGCCCCTTCGAGCCGCGCCTCGCGCACGTGCTTCGTGTGCTGAACGACCACGCCGATCGCACCGGCAAGCGCGTCATGTACGCCGCCAACATCACCGGTGAAATCGACCAGATGCTGCGCCGCCACGACCTCGTCGCCGCCGCAGGGGGCACCTGCGTCATGGTCAGCCTGAACAGCATCGGCCTGCCCGCGCTGGTCGCGCTCCGCCGTCACGCGCAGGTGGCCATCCACGGCCACCGCAATGGATGGGGCATCTTCGGCCGCTCCCACGCCATCGGGATGAGCTTCCTCGCGTATCAGAAATTCTGGCGTCTTGCGGGCATCGATCACGTCCACGTCAACGGGCTGCGCAACAAGTTCTGCGAAGACGATGCCTCGGTCATTGACTCTGCGCGCGAGTGCCTCACGCCGATGTTCGCGCCGCCGCACAACGGCTGCACCATCATGCCCGTCTTCTCGTCGGGCCAGTCCGCCCGGCAGGCGCCCGACACCTGCAAGGCTCTCGGCTCCATGGATCTCATCTACGCCGCCGGTGGAGGCATCCTCGCGCATCCCGCCGGCCCCGCCGCCGGTGTTCGCAGCCTGCATCAGGCGTGGGAGGCCGCAGCCGCCGGCGTGCCGCTCGCAGACTATGCCCGCAGCCACACCGAACTTGCCGCAGCCCTTGAGAGATTTGCCGAGTGAGCGATACGGCCCCATCCCGGCTCCTGTATGCCTACTACGGCGACGACTTCACCGGCTCCACCGACGTCCTGGAGGCGCTCGCGCTTCACGGCCTGCCCGCCGTCCTCTTCACCTCCACACCCAGCCAGGCCGACCTGGCCGCATTCCCGCACTGCCGCGCCATCGGCATCGCCGGCGAAAGCCGCAGCCGCAGCCCGCGCTGGATGGACGCGCACCTGCCCGGCATCTTCACCCGCATGCGTGCGCTCGGCGCCGCGGTCAACCACTACAAAGTCTGCTCCACCTTTGACAGCGCACCGCACATCGGCAGCATCGGCCGCGCCATGGAGCTCGGCCGCAAGGCATTCCACACGAAGTGCGTCCCCATCGTCGTCGGCGCTCCGCATCTCGGGCGCGCCGTCGCCTTCGGCAACCTCTTCGCCGCGGCCAACGGAGCAATGGTCCGCATCGACCGTCATCCCACGATGCAGCGCCACCCTGTCACGCCCATGCACGAAGCCGATCTGCGACTCCATCTCGCGCGGCAGACCAAACTCAGGATCGGCCTCGTGGACGTGCGCGCCTTCGAGCGCAGCAGCGCGGCCGTGCAGTTGCAGGCGGAACTTGCCGCCGGCGCTCAAGCCATCCTTTTCGACGGCATCCGGGACGCCATGCTCGATGAGACGGCCGCGAGTCTCTGCGATCTCGCCGCGCACCGGCCCATCTTTGCCGTGGGCAGCTCCGGTCTCACCTATGGCCTCCTGCGCCATTGGCGGAGCGTGGGCCTCCTGCCGCGCCGCGTGCGCCTTGCATCAGCGCAACGTGCAGAACGCATCCTCGTCCTCAGCGGCAGTTGCTCGCCCGTGACCGCCGCGCAGATTCGCCACGCCCGCCATCACGGCTTCGCAGCATGGGCTTTAGGCAGTCTGGAGGCATGGCCTCGGCGGCGGCAGCAGGCGCTCAAGGCTCTGGCGGAAGGCCGCAGCGTCGTTCTCTACACCGCGCTCGGTCCCCTGCCCGCAAGAACGCAGGCCGGCGATGCACTCCCCGTCGCGCTCGGCCATCTGCTGCATGAGATGGTCACAAGCTCCGGCGTGCGCCGCGTCCTCCTCGCCGGTGGAGACACGTCTACCCACGCAGTCCAGCAGCTCGGTCTGCGCGCGCTCACCTTCGCTGCACCGCTCACGCCCGGCGCGCCGCTCTGCCGCGGCCACGCGCCCGGCTCGCCGCTGGATGGCCTCGAACTCGTGCTGAAAGGCGGCCAGGTCGGTCCGGAAGATTTCTTCTCCGCGGTGCGCGACGGAGCCTGAGGATGCGCGATGCATCAGCAGACAGAAGACTCCGCGTCAATCGTCTGCGTGCAATCGATGCTCAGGAACAGGAGCGCGCTCACAAACACCATCCCGGCGATAAACCACAGCGGCCGGTTGTAGCTGCCCGTCCTCTCCACCACATAGCCAAAGAGAACGGTGCACAGAAATCCGCCCGCCTGCCCTGCCGTGTTCATCATGCCCGTGGCCGTGCCGCTGGCCCGCCCGCCAATCGCCACGCACATCGCCCACGCCGATGGCAGCATGAAATCCATCACGCCGAAGCCGACGCAGGAAAGCGCCGTCGCCGCCACCACACCGCGGCACAGCGCCATGGCCACCAGGATGATTGCCGTCCCTGAAAGACACAGCGCCGGAATCGTCCGCAGCGCCGCCTTTGCGCCCCAGCGCGCCGTCAACCTGTCGCCCATCACGCCGCCCGAGAGATTCCCCGCAACACCCATCGCAAACGGCAGCGACGTCAACAAAATGCCGTCCACCGTCAGGCCCGTCTTGTGAATGAACCATGTCGGGAACCACGAGAAGTAGAACCAGCTCGCGCAGCCATAGCAGCCATACGCAACCACCACCATCCACAGCGCGCGCGAGCGCAGCATGCTTCGCCACGGAATGCGCATCTTCCCGTGCGCATGTTCACCGGCTCCAATCTCGGCCAGTTCCTCGGCAGTGATGCGCGGATCGTCCTCCGGCTGATTGTGAAAGAAGCGGACCCACGCCACCGCCCACGTGATGCCCACCCCGCCCAGCGTCCAGAACACCCCGCGCCAGCCGAACAGCGCCTCCACCGGCACGATGAGCAACGGCGCTAGCATGCCCCCGAAGCGGCTCGCGGCCCACACAAATCCCTGGCTCCGCGCGCGCTCGCTTGCCGGGAACCAGCGCGCAATCACGCCCGCCGCATTGGGATACGCACCCGCCGACCCCATCCCGAACA
>JBAUTX010000078.1:0-15913 GCA_049582405.1 Occallatibacter sp.
AATCAGGACTCCTTGATGCAGGTCCGGTTGGGGCTTTGGCTGCCTGTAGCACTTGGCCTACTGCTTCCTCTCTGCGCTTCGTCCAGTCCCTACCGTCCCTCCTGCCTCGACCCAATTTCCTGAATAATGCGCAGAAGCACGTTTTCGGTCCGATAAAGCGTCCTTAGCAGATCATCCCTGTAGGTCCATCTTCTTCCAGTGACCTGCTCGAAGATCCTGGCGCAATCTTTCTGGTACGCATCGGCATTTGAGCCGCCACCCGTGATGGACGCAGGATGAATTCGAAAACAGCCAAGATTCGTGTTGATGTACCCGACAGTTGCTCCTTCTGTGAGCATTCCAACCAGCAACTCTCCATCCCAGCTCGTCCGGTTTTGTGTGTTGAAGCCCTGTAAGCGCTGAAAACTTCTCTTTCTCAGGAACGTTGATTGCTGCATCCAGCGACTTCCGCCGTGGAGATAGCGCCGCACGGTCATGCTGCGGGCACGGATATGACGGATGCGCCGCCCTTCGCCGTCCACCACAAAACCATTGCCCAGAGCAATATCGCATTCGGGATGGCGCGTAAAGTAGTCACCAATTGCCTGCAGCGACCCAGGCTCGAGTAGATCGTCAGAGTTCAGAAACCCGAATACTTCTCCACTTGCCCTTGCAAATCCTTTGTTGAGCCCGTCCGCAGGGCCCGCATCTTTCTCAAAGATCACATGCGCGATCCGATCTGCATATCGCTGAATCAGCTCACGGCTTCCATCGCTGGAACCAGGATCCACCACAATATACTCGAGTTCGGGATAGCCCTGATTGAGGACTGACTCCATCGCGGCCTGCAAATAGGCTCTCTGATTCAATGAAATCGTTACGATTGAAATGCGCATAGGACATTTATACAATTCGCAGATTGAGCGTTTGCTTTTTGACGGCGCGCGACGAAACCAGTGAGCTCTCCAAGCTTGCACTGCAGGAGCTGCTTGTCCCAGATCATTCGTCAAGCGACCGCAATATCATCAAGACTCACCCCGCAATTGCCTGCACCTCTTCCGAATGGAGCGGATTGCTCATCCGTGCCGCACAAGCGATTGCGCCTCATAGCTCTTGATCGTTCGCCGGATTCCCTCTTCGAGACCGGTTCGCGCTTGCCACCCGAGATCATGAATGCGGCTCACATCCAGCAGTTTACGGGGCGTGCCATCTTGTCGTGTCGTATCAAAGACAAGCTCGCAGTCAAAATCGAGTATCCGCGCAACCATGGCCGCCAAATCGCGGATCGTAATATCTGTGCCCGTCCCGACATTGACAAGCGGGGCCGTGTCCTTTGAAAGGAGTGTGCAGTACAGTCCATCGGGCAACGTCATCAGATGGATGCACGCCTCGGCCAGATCCTCGCTGTAGAGAAATTCTCTTCGCGGCTCACCGGTTCCCCAGACACTCAGTTCTCTGCTGCCCGCCCGCTTTGCTTCGATGACCTTACGGATCAATGCCGGCAGGACATGCGACCCATTGAGATCGAAATTATCACCCGGACCGTACAGGTTTGTGGGCATTGCAGCAATATATCGCGTCCCGTGCTGGCGATTGTAGGACCAGCACATCTCAATGCCAGCGATTTTTGCAAGTGCGTAGGCCCGGTTCGTTGGCTCCAGTGGCCCTGTCAGTAAGTAATCCTCCCGGATCGGCTGAGGGCACAATTTCGGATAGATGCAGCTCGAACCAAGAAAAAGCAGCCGCTGCACGCCCGCCTGGAATGCCGCGTCGATCACGTGGGTCTGAATCTCGAGATTCTCGCGTATAAAATCGGCTGGATACTGGTCATTCGCAAGAATACCCCCGACTTTGGCAGCGGCCAAGAATACATATTCGGGCCTCTCGTCGCGAAAGAACGCCTGTACGGCTGCGCGATCCGTCAGTTCCAGTTCCCTGTGCGTGCGAAGCAGCAGATTCGTGTAACCATTCTGCTCCAGCATGCTGCGAATTGCAGACCCGACCAGGCCTGTGTGCCCAGCAACATAGATTCGGCTATCTCGTTTCATTCTTGAGCCGGCCCTCAATTCTCATGGTAGTTGAAGGCTGAATAGCCGTGCTTCTTCACCAGCGCATCGCGGTTGGCTGCCTTGAAATCTGCCTCCACCATCTCTGTCACAAGTTCCCTGAAGCTGAAGCGGGGCTTCCATCCTAGCTCGCGTCGAGCCTTGCTCGCGTCTCCCATCAGGGTCTCGACCTCGGTTGGCCTGTAGTAGCGAGGGTCAACCAACACAATGAGATTCCCATCCTGATCCCAGCCCTGTTCTTCTGCGCCTTTGCCCTTCCAACGTACCTTCATTCCAAGTTGCTCGGCCGCAACCTCCACAAACTCGCGAACGCTATGCTGCTCACCGGTTGCAATCACATAGTCACGGGGCTCCTGCTGCTGCAGCATCAGCCACTGCATTTCCACGTAGTCGCGCGCATGCCCCCAGTCCCGCAGTGCATCGATGTTGCCCAGGTAAAGCCGGTCTTGCAGGCCGACTTTGATCCGGCTGAGTGCCCTCGTGATCTTTCGCGTCACGAAAGTCTCACCACGGTTCGGCGATTCATGGTTGAAGAGAATTCCGTTGCACGCATAGATTCCGTAGGCTTCACGGTAATTTACCGTGATCCAGTAGGCGTAGAGCTTGGCGACAGCATAAGGCGACCTCGGATAGAAGGGTGTCGATTCCTTCTGCGGGCTCTCCTGAACCAGGCCATACATCTCCGAGCTTGATGCCTGATAGAAGCGCGTCTTACTTTCCAGCCCGGCAATGCGAATGGCTTCGAGAAGCCGCAACGGGCCAAGTGCAACTGAATCCGCCGTGTACTCAGGCTCTTCAAATGAGACTTTCACGTGGCTTTGTGCCCCTAGATTGTAAATCTCATCTGGTTGCACCTGCTGTACGGTACGGATCAGGACGCTGGAGTCGGTCAGATCACCGTGATGCAGGATGAACCGCCTTCCTGCATTATGCGGATCCTCATAGAGATGATCCACTCTGTTCGTGTTGAACAGCGAGGTACGTCGTTTGATGCCATGTACCTCGTATCCCTTGGAAAGCAGCAGTTCGGCTAGATAGGCGCCATCCTGGCCCGTCACGCCCGTGATCAACGCTCGCTTCATCGCAGAATACTCCTCTTATCTGTGAAAGGCATTCCCGTCCGTGACGCCATCAGTCCTGCCACATGTCGGCTCCGCGTCCAATCGCGACTGCAAGTTGGACTCAGCCTGAATTGGCTATACAACTCGTGAAAGCTCCACCGTCTGACAGGCGGTGGCTTCGGTTTACGGCTCGAAGCCGGATTGATCGGCCGTACCGCCGATTACACCGCGTTGCAGTCATCGTCTGGCTCCGGAGGCTTCTGCTCCTCGATTGTTTGCTTCCAGACCTGGCCCGCCGCGTTGCCGCCTGTGGCCACCCAATAGCCTCTCGCCGGGAGGTACTGGCCCCAATCCCGCTTTCGTGGTCACGCATATTCGGTCAGGAGCCTATTTGAACCCTTCCCTTTCAGGTACTGCACCACTCGGGGCACAGAGATATACGAGGGCATATCGATCAGTATATGCACACGGTCCCGGTTGATCGCTCCAGCATAAATTACCGTCTCCTGGCTACTGGGGATTTCGCGAAGCGACGCGCGGCATTGCTGTCCAACGTTGCCCTCAAGTACTTGACCCTGTACTTGGTCGCCCATACCAAGGGATGCTTACAATCCCAGACCGTGCTGCTGCCTCGCATGCAGTCTTCCATCCCTCCAAGCCTAGTCCCAACCTTTGCCTAAAGGCGAGGGGTTTACCGATCCCCTATCGGGGACTCGAAACCACAGGCTCTTCGCCTGGCCTGCCCGGTAATTTCTGCCACAGAGATTGCGGGGGCCGATCAATGGCAACAGTACGCATGAAGGCCGCACAGTTCGCATTTCAAGGGAACTGAGCGCAAGGTCAACTAAGTGATTGATTCGATGGTGGACGCGGTAGGAATCGAACCTACAACCTGTCGGTTAAGAGCCGAATGCTCTGCCAGTTGAGCTACGCGTCCAAGCTGTCTGAAAGTCATGCTGCTGAGAAAGTGCGCATGGCTGGACTCGCGGGATTTCCGCTGTCCCATAAAAAATATAGCACAGCGATTCACGGATTCCAAAACGGCGAAATCGCCTGCAATAAAAGGCTAAAACGTGAAGACTAAGCCCGCGCCGATCGCGCGTTGCCCCTGCGCAAATACAAGCGTGGAGCCATCCGGCAACACAAAGGGACGATAGCCCTCCGCGAGGAGATTGCTGACGTTGAGCAAGGCATCGACGCCTCCCGCACCCTCCACACTCCGATGCACAGGCTGGCGAAGATGGAGAGCAAAATACGGCTCGAAACCATCTTCCGCAAAAGGAGTCACAGGCGTGACAGTGTCGGCAGGTTGCCAGCGATAGGTCGCACTCCAGCGGGTGCCTGTGCCGTCCAGCGTGCCGGAAAGCGAAAGCGCGTACGTCTGCACGTGTCGTGGATGCGTGGCGCCTAGCAGCTGCGCAAGAGAAGCGCCGTGCAGAAAGGTCGGCATGACCAGCGCGCTGCCGTTGGCATAGCTGAAACGCACCCGATTACCGCCTGGCAGACGACGCTCCACTGAAGCAGCCATGCCAGCACCCGAATAATCAGGCCCTGCCAGGTGGATCAGACCGCTTGTCGGGTCATAGAGGACGTTCGGTGCAATACCAGCGCCAGCGCCAGCGCCGGTCGCAGCTTCAAGCACGGGATTCTTTACCGAGTCATTGAAGAAGACCACAGACATACCAGAAGCATCCGTCTGCCGCTGCCAACCAATCTCCTGATGCAGTCCCTGTTCCGCAGTCAGAATGCCGTTGCGCTCGACCAGGGCGGGCAACCAGTAGACGGGCTGCGCAGCATCCGCTGTCACGGTTGAAACCGCAAGCGTCGACATCCGGTAGCGCAGTGTTGAATTCCCCTCCGTCCAAGATATGTTGGCGTAAGGGAATGTATCGACGAGTGTCTCGCGCGCATTCGTAGAGAATCCGGCAACGACCTGCGTGGCGCCGACTTCGGCCCCGAGGCTGTCCCCCAGTCGCATGGTTTCCCAACTGCGGACTGCGGCTTCGTCCATCCCCTGCCCTCCCGATGCAATCACCTCAGGATGGACCGCAACGGCTGCCAGCGTCTGCACGGAACCGGCAAAACCAAGATCCTGGCGGAAACCGAGCATCGACTCCATTCCACCGTCTGTTCCAGGGGCGAAATCAACGCGCGCCAGCAACTCACGGCTGTTCGTTGGCGTGTCTTGCACCGATGCGGTGATCCGTTCACCACTCTCGCCAAAGGTGCCTTCCTGCCCCGTGGCCATCAGCCGCGCCTTCAGCTTCGGCTGGCGCCCGGAACCATCGGTTACAACAACCAAGGGTCCATCTTCGAGCCATCGCAGCAGCGGCCGATTCGCCGCAGAACGCAAAGTCCAGGCCCAGTCATCCTTTTGAGCGTCAGCGGCTTTCGGTTGTGCAGGCAACCATTGCATCACTTCGTACAGGGTGTTCAGCGTCAGGTTCACCACTGTGCCGCGGCGAATCCGGACACCTTCTCGAAGAGATGGGAGAAACGAGGTGGCCATCGCCTTAATGGCGTATCGCCCCGGCATGACCTGAGCGAATACGAACCGGCCCTTGGAATCGGTGTAAGCGGCAGAAAGGATGGTGAGGTCCGGCTGCAGAAGTTGGACAACTGCGCCGATCTGGGGCTCTCCCAAGGAATTGCGCACCACTCCCGATACCGACCCGGATTCGGCTCCTGCGAGCGGAGTCCACACGACCGCGATCAGTGCAACGCATAATCCGAGATGGAGCCTGCGCATTATCACTCGTTTTGGTGACCCGGCAGCATCCCTGGCTAAACTCTGCAAATGAGCCCCGCGCGGGCTTCCGGATCTGGGACCAGGTAGCCCTTTCGCGTGGGATGCTTCCTATTGCACGACAAAAGGCGCTGATTGCGCAATCTCTTGCTTGGAGATTTCGTCATTCACCTTAATCGTGACTTTGTACTTACCCGGCGGCAGCCCCGCCATCGGCAGCGATTTCTCGAGCGTAAGCTGGTCGCTGTGAGCTCCTAACTCCTTTGAATCCATCTGCTTCTCGAAGATCACCTGATTCGTGCTCGCATCGACGATCTGATAAGTAACCTTCGCCTGGTTACTCTTGGTCGCTTCATCGATGCCGAGGTTGTACACCTGCATCCAGAAGTTCAGCTCCTGGCCGCGCTTGAAATCAATCGGAGTCGCAGGGTTTGGGCTCACGCGCGGGCATATATGTGTGTTGCCGATGATGCAGCTTCCCTGGCCGATGTCGTGCGACGACACCGTGTTCATTTCGTCACCCAGAATCAGGGACGACGTTGCCAGCTTCTCATCGTGGTATTCGGGAACATTGAGTGCCGACCCATAGATGCCAACGTGGTCGGGGTTGTTGACGTCTTTGATGGCAATGTCAAGGCGGTAAAGCCCGGGAAGGAGCGGCAACGCCTTCCAGTAGACAGAGCGGCGCTCCAGTGACTTCTGCAGAAGTTCGGCTGGCTGCTCAACCTCGACTGTGTCCTCAAACGTCTGCACAGTCTTGTGCGTCAGCGTGGTCACTTTGCCCAGGATGTTGACGACCCCTGTGGCTACTCCGCTCTTCGTGACGAATGTGATATCGCGATTCTTGATTTGTACCGTGATCGGAACAAGGACCGTATTGTCAGTAACTTTCACAAAGTCAGTTCTCACGTCGAAGGGGAAAATCGGCCCCTCAATGAGCTTGTGCTCTGAGATGAAGTTGTCCAGATCCTTGAACTTGACGGGCGGAGGAGCGAATAGCTTTGACGCCAATTCGATGCGGTCAAACTCTTTGGAGGCTTCGCCGTTCCCCAACGGCCCGGTTCCCAGTGTCTCGAATCCGCCTTTGAAGCGGTCGGCCTTCTTGGCCATGCCCATCTCTTCCCACTGCGTGGCGCCCATGCCGGGCACATGTGCCAGAGCATCCTTTTCGCCACGATCGATGGTGAAGTGGTAGTCACCGCACATGCAGGTATCTACAAATTCGATATCGATGTTCTCGCCGATTCCCTCGAGGTACCTGTAGTGCCAGGTCTCAAACGGAAACGTAGCGGTTTCGCCACCACCCTCATCCATGGGCCGCTGGTAGGCGCCTCCAGATGGATGGGACTCGATTGAGTCGGGCTTTCCAAACGAGATGTAGATGTGCCCACGATCCGACTTCCATCCCGGCTTGCCAGCTGCGAAGTGCTCATTCGCATAGGCAATGCGGCGGTAGTGCTCCTCACGAAATTCGTTATCAGGAGAGTCGGGATTGGGATTTCTGCGCAGCCAGAACTGTTCGATGAAGGCCTCGCGCTCCTCATCATTGCTGAGATTCTTGAAGGCTTTCCGCTCTTCGTCCGAAATAATGTAGGCCACATCCTGATCGAGCCAGGTCTTGTATGCGCCTTTCAACTCCTGACGCACAGCCTTCTGAGCGGCGAAGCGCTCCTTGTCGCTGCGTGGACGCTTCAGCGGATCAACTTCTTGGTCTTGATCCTGCGACGGAGCCCCCTGGGCTGACTTGCTGGCCTGCTGCTGAGCTTGCATTGGATGACTGGGGAGAAGAACTGCACTGCAGAACAATGCAGCAAAGAAGACTGTACTACGGTTCAGCATCATGGCCTTAGAAGTACTCCTGCATCCAAACATTCTACGGGCCCAAGCAAGGCTGGGCAAGGCTTGAGCTGCTGTTCTTGATGCCTTTGACGCTTCTGAAGCCGAATGGTAACCGGCATCAGCCGGTAGAGAGAAACACGGCTTTCACCAAAGGACACCTGCCAGCCGTTGAGACCTCCGGAGCCTCTTTCCCGTCAAATCGATAGAGCGCGCCCCCTCTCAGAAGCGGGCCCCAGTCCGCTCAGGAGGTCAGTTGGGGAGGGGATCTGGGCCCGGCGTCGGCGAGTCTTGCGGGCATGGAAGAGGGATAAATACCAGCAATAGCACAAGATGCAACGGTTCACTCAGAGAGGTTTAGCAAACCGTATACTGGTAGCTCGAATGGAACCGGGCGAATTTAATCTGCGTAATGTGAGCAGAGCGAGGCTTTGGAGCAGCCACTACTCATGAAGAAGATTCTCCTCATAATTCTGGCCGTGGTCGTCACGGGTGCGCTTGTGGGCTTCATGGTCTACAAGCAACAGTCCGGATACACGAAAGTGCTTACCGCGAAGATTGCCAAACAAGATTTGACGACCATCGTGAGCGGTACGGGCCAGATCAAGCCGAAGAACTATGTCAACCTTGGCGCCACGGCCATGGGCCGGATCACCCATCTCTATGTCAAGGAGGGTGACCACGTAAAGCAGGGCCAGCTTGTGGCTACTGTCGAAAACGTAACCCAGGAGGCTCAGGTCGCCGGTCAGGAAGCTGCCATTGCCGCAGGCAAAACCGACATTGCATCTTACATAGCGGCCGAAAAGACCTCCGAAGCCAACGTAGAGCACGCGCAGGCAGACCTGGATCAGAAGAAACTTGACTGGGTACGCGCACAGGGGCTCTACAAGGCGGGCATCATGGCCAAACAGGACTACGACGCCAAGAAAGCCGCTTACGATACGGATGTCGCCTCGCTGGCCCAGGCCGTGGCACAGGTCAACCAGGCAAAGGCCAACACCAACTCAGCCCGCGGGCACTTGCGCACCGCTGAAGCCACATTACGCGCCAATCAGAATGCGCTCGATTTAACGAAAGCCATTGCACCGTTCGACGGCATTGTGACCAACGAGCCCGTCCGCGAAGGCGAAACCGTCGTGGAAGGCATTCAGAATACCGAAGGCTCGACCTTCATGACGATTGCCGACATGAGCGTAATCACCGCTGAGGTCAAGGTGGATGAGACGGACATCGTGAATGTGAGAAGCGGCCAGTCTGCAGACGTCACTGTGGACGCCATCCCAGGCAAAGTCTTCAAAGGGCATGTGACGCTCGTTGGTGATCAGGCTCTGCTTCGTTCCACCGGCCAGGCGACCTCCACATCCACGACAGGCACCGAAGAGGCCAAGGACTTCAAGGTCGTGGTGACGTTGGACGTCCCATCCACCGAGTTGCGCCCAGGCCTCTCCTGCACCGCGAAGATCACGACTGCGCACAAAGCAAATGTGCTTGCATTGCCCATCCAGGCGCTTACACTTTACGCACCGGCTCCGACAGGCGATAAGGGCAAAGTGGAGGCTGCATCCGTGTCAACGCCCGCGTCCAAAGTCGCTCCGCAACAGGGCGTATTTGTGATGGAGAAGGACGACCATGGACGGCCGCGAGCGAAGTTTCTCCCCGTCGCAACAGGCATCACCGGGACAACAGAAATCGAGGTCGTGTCTGGTCTCAAAGAGGGCGACGAGGTTGTGATTGGTCCCTACAAGACACTGCGCGCCCTCAAGAGTGGTGCGTTGCTGAAGCGCGAGACGGAGAAGCAGGCTGCGATGCAACCTAGTGGGAACTCGTAAGGACGCACCCAAACGGGCCCAAGATTGAGAGCGAAGTTTGAAAGCGCTCAGACCGGGACGGATTGCCCCAACCCAACCGCAAAGGATGTGACTCAGATGGCTTTGAACACTCTCAGCACCGAGATTGAGTCGATGCAGACCGCACCTGCAGCCTCTGACGTCATTGTGGTTGAAGACCTGTGGCGGACTTACGACATGGGCTCGGAGCAGCAGGTGCAGGCCTTGCGCGGCATTTCACTACGGATTCGTCACAATGAGTATGTCGCCATCATGGGGCCTTCGGGGTCGGGAAAGTCGACGCTGATGAATCTCATTGGCTGCCTCGATACGCCCTCCAAGGGGAAATATTGGCTCAACGGTCAGCTCGTCAGTGAACTCGATGATGACCAGCTCGCGCGTATCCGGAATAAGGAAATTGGTTTCGTCTTTCAGACATTTAACCTGCTGGCTCGGGCAACTTCCCTGCACAATGTTGAATTGCCGTTGATCTACAACGGCACTCCGGCGGCAGAGCGGATCGAACGCGCGAAGCAGGCGCTGACCAATGTAGGCCTGGAAAGTCGGATGCTCCACAAACCGAATGAACTCTCCGGTGGACAGCGCCAGCGCGTTGCCATCGCCCGGGCTCTCGTCAACAAGCCATCGATTATCCTGGCCGACGAACCCACCGGCAATCTGGACTCAAAGACCGGTCTCGAGATTATGGGCCTCTTCGATCAGCTTCATGCAGGGGGCAACACCATTGTCCTGGTCACGCACGAGCCGGATATTGCGGACTATGCACATCGTGTCGTCCATATCCGCGATGGCCAGATCTTTTCCGACGAGCCCTCCAAGCGATTTCGAACTGGGAAATAAGCCGCAGTCCCGTCCGTGAACTCTCTTTGCACCGGAGCGAAAAGTCGCTTTGGTTGAAGCTTCCTGTGTCTTCGCCGATGAAATTGCTGTCGAGCCGAGCCCACTCGCGTGCTGCACGGCAAAGGACGCGATTTCCATGGACAGTACGATACAGCTTGAAGTGCCACCCGCAATCGCCCGCCAGCCCTTTGCGGACCTGGTTTCGCATCTCAACAGGGATATGGCTGGGGTTAGTCCTGCCTGGCAACGGCTGAGCGCGCAGGTCAAGATGGTGGCGCCTCACGCTCAGCTCGCCACCATTGAAGGTGAGCCTGGATCAGGCAAAGAAACCCTGGCCCGCTATCTGCACAGCCTCGGTCCTCAAGCGCGCATGGGATTCCAACGCAATGACGCGCGTGAATGGCTTGTCAAGGACTGCGTTCCTTCCACCATGTCTGGCTTCTTCTACCTGGACCGAGTTGACCTGCTCGCAGAATCCGGCCAGGGACTGCTGCTTGGTGTCCTAAAGTCCCTGCAGAATCACGCCGCGGAACGCTGTGTACTCGTACTATCCTCCCAAACGCCAATACGGCAGATGATGAGTCAGGGGATGATGATGCCCGACCTCGCGTTCCGGCTCACAGCGGTCCGCTTCACTGTCCCACCCCTTCGTCAACGCAAAGAGGACATTGTCCCGCTCGCTCTTGCGATCATCGAGCGGGTTTGCAACCGCTATCAGCACCGCCGCGTCACGTTGACGCAAGCCGCATTAGCTCGATTGTTGCACCATCGTTGGCCCGGGAATCTGCGCGAGCTTGCAAGCGTACTCGAATGCGCACTTCTTGAAGCTGCCGATGGCGTCATTCGCGCAGAAGATCTGCTCATCAGTCCAGAGCCGCGCGCAGAAGCGCCAGTCCCCGCGCCCACGCGCGGCCTGCTGCTGGATGCTGTGATTCGGCATCACGTGCAGTATGTGCTGGAACTCAATCGTGGGAATAAGCTTCGCGCCGCACGCCAGCTTGGAATCAGCCGCTCCACCCTCTACAGAATCCTGAGCCACAAAGCTTTGCTCGCAGGCTAGTTCCGCCCGGACCGTAATGGCGCATCCTTCAAAGATTCGTTTGGCACCACTTGCCTCTCCATGCTCTACACTCATCCTTGAGGCGTCTTTCGCTGCCATACTGCTCAGAGGTTGAATCCCTTGAATCGAGTTGTCCTCTCCACTCTTCTCGCCTTCACTTTCGCGTCATCTGCACCTGCGCTCCTGGCTCAGGCGCCTCCTCTTGCACCTCTTGCAGATAGACAGGCCGCACTCCACTCCTTCTTCAAAGACTACTGGGATGCCTATCTGCAGCACTCGCCTGAATTCGCGTCAACAATCGGCGACACGCGTTTCAATGACCAGATTACGGATTATTCCGTGCAGGCAGTGAATGACTGGCTTGCCGTTGAACAGAACGACCTCATCCGTCTTGCTGCCATCGATCCGACGGGCTTCACAGAGCAGGAAAAGACCAGTCGAGAACTACTGCTTCGTGACTTTCTTAACGACGAGGAGGCGGCAGAGTTCAAGGAGTGGGAGATGCCTATCAACCAGATGGGCGGGATCTATTCTGCGTATCCCGATCTGGTTGCACAGTTGAACTTCACAACGGTGAAAGACTACGACGACTGGGTCGCACGGCTGCACAAGGTCCCGAAAGCATTCGATCAAGTCATGACCAATATGTCCATTGGCATGGATGATCAGCGCGTACCCCCAAGGTACATCCTTGAGAAAGCGCTGGCTGAGGTTCGGCAGCTGGCAACACAGAAACCGGAAGACTCCCCACTCGCCTTACCGCTCAAAAAGTTTCCTAGCACGATCCCGGCAACTGAGCAGACGCGAATCCGAGAAGAAATGCTCCGCGTGATTCAAAGGCAGGTTCTGCCGGCTTATCAGCGCCTCGCCCAGTTTCTACAGGCCAGCTACATTCCGGCGGGCCGTGAGCAGCCAGGCATCTGGGCTCTGCCGGATGGAACAAAGTACTACCAATTCCTGATTCGCCGCAACACGTCCACGAACCTGACTGCGGAGGAGATTCACCAGATTGGCCTCGCCGAAGTTAAGAAGGATGAAGCGGCAATGCTCGCGATTGCACAGAAGCTTGGGTTCAAAGACCTCAAGAGCTTTGAAGCGAGTCTCAAGACGAATCCGAAGTTGCATCCCGCCTCAGCTGAAGCACTGCTCAACACCTATCGCGGCTATCTCGATCCGATGAAAGCCAAGCTGCCACAATTCTTTGGGCACCTGCCAAAAGCGCCTTTTGAAGTCCTGCCAGTACCGGATTACCTCGCCAAGGATTCCGCACCGGCATACTATGAGGCAGGCACGGCGGATGGAACGCGTCCAGGCCGGCTCTATATTGATACCTATGATGCGCCTCAACGCAACCTGTATGACGCAGAAGCGATTGCCTACCATGAAGGCATTCCTGGCCATCACCTTCAGATATCCATTGCACACGAAATAGAAGGCATCCCTGAATTCCGCAAATATGAGGCCTACACGGCGTATACAGAAGGATGGGGCCTCTACTCGGAGCAGCTTGGCAAGGACGTTGGTTTTTTTCAGGATCCTTACTCGGACTACGGACGTCTTGAGTCCGACATGTGGCGCGCAATCCGCCTGGTCGTTGACACCGGCGTTCACTCAAAGCATTGGACTCGCCAGCAGATGGTTGACTATTTCCATGAACATTCCGCTATCGACGATGCGAGCGTCCAACCCGAAGTCGATCGCTACATTGCTTGGCCTGGTCAGGCACTCGCCTATAAGATCGGTCAACTCAAGATACTCGAACTTCGTGACAAGGCTAAGGCAGAGCTTGGCCCGAAATTCGATATTCGGGCATTCCACGATCACGTGCTGGATTCTGGCGCGTTGCCCCTTGACCTGCTCAGTGACGAAATCGATGCATGGATAGCGGCGTCGCGGTGAATCGTTTCACCATTTGATGCGAACAGGGATTCCGCGGAATTTTCTGGCTGATTTTCGCTGGCCCTTCACGCCCCTGCCCTGCGAACACTCTCGATGCTATGTTGATCGGGTATTCCTCCGATTGCCCACATGGCTGCTGCGGAGCAGCCCTTCGGAATTCCCCCGAGAGTCCTCGAGATCCCATTGGGAGCGAGACGGGGATCGGCACAAGTTCGATCGCTCGTTGCGATTTGCCATCGACTGTTCAGGCAGACTCCCGCTAATGGCGCGCTCCAAAGATCTCAGGAATGAAGTGGCGTCCCTTCAAGGTCTCTTGGTCGTCATAGCGGTACTTGTTGCTTCTCTGCCCTAGCTTGACATGCTCGCGTGGCACTTTCTTGTAAGGAACAAGGCTCAAGAAATGTCGAACGCAATTAAGGCGGGCACTCTTCTTGTCATCTGAGCGAAGGACGTACCATGGAACTTCTCTGGTGTCCGTCGCATCCAGCATCTCGTCTCGAGCGCGTGAGTATTCATACCAGCGTTTCCAAGACTCAAGATCCATGGGGCTGAGTTTCCATTGCCGAAGTGGATCATTCACTCGTGCTTGAAATCGACGTTCTTGCTCTTTCTGCCCGACTTCAAGCCAATACTTAATAAGGATGATCCCGGACGCTACCATGTGCGTTTCGAAAAGGGGACAGTTCTTTAAGAACTTGTCGTGCTGCTCCTTCGTACAGAAGCCCATGACGTGCTCGACTCCGGCGCGGTTGTACCAGCTGCGATCGAAGATCACAATCTCGCCTGCGGCCGGAAAGTGCGGGACATAGCGCTGAAGGTACATCTGACTCTTCTCCCGGTCCGATGGTGCCGGAAGAGCAATGACTCGGAATGCGCGAGGACTCACTCTCTCGGTCATTGCCCGAATGACTCCGCCCTTTCCTGCCGCATCTCGCCCTTCGAATACGACGATGATGCGTGCTCCCGCCTGCTTAACCCAGTCCTGCAACATGCAGAGCTCTGCCTGCAGGCGGCGCAGCTCTTTCATGTATTCCTGATTCGTCAGGCCTTTTTCAGGCTTTCCATTTTTTGCCATTGGGAGTGAACTCCTTTTTGCTCAGCTGACTAAAGTTCCCAACCTCCGCCTAGAGCGCGATACAGTTGGACGTAGTTCTGAAGCTCATCATTCCAGGCTTGCACAAGCGCCAATTGAGAAACAAAATACTGTTGCTGCGTGACCAGCACTTCGAGAAAGCTCGTCGAGCCGCCCATAAAACGCACATTTGCGAGGCGCGCAGTCTCGTAGTAGGTGTCGGTCTGTTCCTGGATCTTTGCCCTGTAACGCTGCGACTGCGCGTAGCCGACTAAGCTGCTCGAAACATCGGTTACCGCCAACAGCACTGACCGTCTGTAGGCAAGTTCCGCTTCATCCCGCTTTGCCCATGCGAGGCGATAGTTGGCTCGAATCCGTCCTCCCTCGTAGAGAGGCTGCAACAGCTGCCCGCCATAAGCCCAGAATGTCGCCGGCCCCTGAAGGAAGCTGGTAATTGAGGTACTTTGAGCGCCAAATTGGCCTGTGAGGGAGAATTGAGGAAAGAACGCGGCCTTTGCCACACCCACATTCGCATTGGCAGACACCAGGAACATCTCTGCCTGGCGCACGTCTGGCCTGCGCTGCAGCAATGTCGAGGGCAATCCAACGGGAATTTCCGGCATATGTGGCTGCTCCGCCAGGCTGGCGCCGCGGTCAATAGGCCCCGGATTCTTGCCAACTAGTACACTGATCGCATTCTCTGTCTGCTCACTCAATTGATGGAGGCTGATGATCTGAGCTTCCGCCTGTTCCACCAGGAGCTGAGCTTGCAGCACATCTGTCTTTGCGCTTTCTCCGCCCTTGAAATTGATGGTATTCAGCTTCAGCATGTCCTGATCGGCAATCAGCGTCTTTTCGGAGTACTCGAGCTGTGTATCGTATTGACGCAGGCGAAAATATGCACTCGCAAGATCCGCAATCAGGCTCGTCCGGACCACTTCCTGTCCAAACTGACTCGCTACCAGGTTCGCCCGTGCAGCTTCGGTCGCGCGCCGATATTGGCCCCAGAAATCCAGGATGTACCCTGCTTCAATCGACGCAGTATCGAACGTCGGTGCACCCGGGTACAACTCCTTCACACGAACTTGTTGAATGCTGCCGGAAGCACTCACACTTGGCAATTGATCAGCACGTGTGATCCCGACTATTTGCTTCGCCTGTTCGACCCGCGTAGCTGCAATGCGCATATCGTAGTTGTTGACAAGCGCTTGCCGGATCAGGTCCTCCAACACCTTATCCTGAAATACAGCCCACCACTTGAGCTCGCCAAATGCCTCGGCAGAAGCCTGCGGGACCGCAGCCGGGGCGAGTCCCCTGTATTGGTCTGGCATGATGACCTGCGGCCGCTGGTAATTCGGTCCAACTTTGCAAGCGCAAAGCGAGAGCAGCAGGATGGATGCGCCCAAGGATCGAACAGAGATCATACGTGCCCTCCCTTCGGCTCTTCCCCGGGTTTGACTTCCTGCTTCGGCGTGAGACCGATCCAATGCCCAAATCGCTCAATCAC
>JBAUTX010000079.1:0-3668 GCA_049582405.1 Occallatibacter sp.
CCCAGATGCTCGGCCTCGCCGAAGGCGCCTGGGGACACGCCGCTAAATACGCGAAGGAGCGCCGCCAGTTCGGCAAGCCCATCGCCGAGTTCCAGGCCGTGCAGTTCTCCCTCGCCCAGATGGCCACCGACATCGAAGCCGCAAAGCTCCTCGTCTACAACGCCGCCCGCCTAAAAGACGCAGGCCAGTCCTACGTCCGCGAAGCCGCCATGGCCAAGCTCTTCGCCTCGCAGGTCGCCGAGCGCGTTGCCAGTCAGTGCGTTGAAGTCTTCGGCGGCAACGGCTTCGTCCGCGACTACCCCGCCGAAAAGTTCTACCGCGACGCCAAGGTCGGCAAAATCTACGAGGGCACCTCCAACATGCAGCTCATGACCATTGCCAAACACCTCCTCGGCTGACCATCTGCCTCCCGCGTCTTCCCCCGGCAACGCGCATCCGCTGCGGTATCCTCAAAGTGGATGGAGCCTTGCGGGGGCAAGGCACCGCGCGTTCATGATCCTCACGAACCCACGCACATGGGAAACGGCCACGGGGGTGGCCGTGCTGGTCGCGCTCACCGGCGCGGGCATCTGGCTCGTCACCCGCCGCCGCCCCACCGCCGACGAAATCGAGCAGGCGCGCCGTCAGTCCCTCGCCCGCACCGGCCGCCTCGTCGATGGCATGTTCCTCGACATCACCGAGATGACCGGCGACGACGGCACCACCCGCACGCTGCTCATCTTCAGCTACCGCATCAGCGGCGTCGATTACCAGTGCTCGCAGGACGTCACCGCCATGCGCGACACCTTCAACCCCGCCGACCTCCGCGCCGGCTTCCCCTGCACCGTCCGCTACCAGCCCGGCAACCCCCACAACAGCATCCTCGTCTCCGAAGAGTGGTCCGGCCTGCGCAACACCCTCCCCGATCTGCCGCAGGGACGTACGCCCACCGAGCCACGCCGCCGCTGGCCGCGGGTCCGCTAGCCCTTCCCAGGCACAGCACGCCCGCTTTGTTCCCCCATCAAATCGCCGATGGCATGCCACGTCGGCCCCATTTACACTGCCCTTATGCATGTCCATGCCGCGCCCGCGGGCCCCGGTGCCAGCAGGACACAATCCGTTCTCCGCATCTCCCTGGTGGTCACGCTCGCCTACGTCGTGGTCACCTTTGTAGCTGGACTGCGCGCGCACTCCCTCGCCCTGCTCTCTGAGGCCGGCCACAACGTCTCCGACTTCCTCGCCCTGCTGCTCAGCTTTGCCGCCGTCTACTTCCAGACGCGCCCTGCGGACAACGCCCGCACCTTCGGCTATCAGCGCGCCGGTGTCCTCGCCGCCTTCGTCAACGCCGCCTCCCTCATCGTCATCTCCCTCTGGATCGCCGTCGAGGCCGTCCACCGCCTCAGCGCTCCCGTCCCCGTTCACCCCCGCATGATGATGGTCGTCGCCGCCGCAGGCGTCCTCATGAACGGCCTCATCGCCGCGCTCCTCTGGGGCGTCGCCCGCGACGTCAACATCCGCTCCGCCTTCCTCCACATGGCCGGCGACACCCTCTCCACCGCCGCTGTCATCGCCGGCGGCGCGGGCATCCTCTACACCGGCCAGAACTGGATCGATCCCGTCCTCTCGCTCGGCATCGCCGCCCTCATCCTCTGGTCCAGCATCGGCATCGTCCGCGAAACCCTCAACATCCTCCTCGAAGGCACGCCCCGCGGCGTCTCCCTGCCCCACATCCGCTCCGCCATGGAAGCCGTCGATGGCGTCATCAACGTCCACGACCTCCACGTCTGGAGCCTCGGCTCGCAGTCCCGCGCCCTCGCCTGCCACGTCACCATCGCCGACATTCCGCCCTCTGAGAGCGCCTGCATCCTCGTCAAGCTCAACCACGTCCTCCACGACCACTTCCACATCAGCCACACCACCATCCAGTTCGAGCACATCGGCTGCGGCGAACTCGAGGGCTGCGTCGTCCCCATCGAAGAGATGGCCGGCAGCGCCCCGCACACGCACCACGGCCACACGCATTAGTTCCGTTTCAGGAGGTCCACGCCTTGCTTCGTTCCCGCTCCGCGCTTGCCATCTTCTGCCTCATCCTCCCCGTCACGCTCCCCGCCCAGTCCGGCCAGAATCCCCCAGCCGCCGCATCGGCTCCTGCCGCCCAGGCTCCTACCGCCCAGGTGAGCCCCGGTCAGCTCCAGGCCCTCACCGGCGAATACACCAACCCCGCCGAGCCCGACACGCCACTCAGCTTCTACGTGCAGGACGGCAAGTTCACCTTCGAGTCCGAGCGGCGCATTCCCACCCAGCTCGATTCCGTCTCCGCCACCCAGTTCAGCGTCCCCAACTCCAAGGTCACGTTCGCCTTCACGCTCGACGCCGGCGGACGAGGCTCCACCGTCGTCGTCTCCATGGAACCCGACGCCGTCTACCGCCGCTCCGGCGAGCCCGTCCACCACGTCTTCCACGACTACCAGCGCGCCGAAGTCATGATTCCCATGCGCGATGGCGTCAAGCTCCACGCCGTCATCCTCAAGCCGGCCGACATCCCCACGCCCCTGCCCATCCTCATGCAGCGCACACCCTACGGCTGCGACGGCGCCACGCGCGGATCCTTCTTCGCAAGCCGGCCTGAGCTCGCACGCGACGGCTACCTCTACGTCTGCGAAGACATCCGCGGCCGCTTCAAGAGTGAAGGCGAATTCATCATGATGCGCCCCCTCGCCGACCATCACGACCCCAAGGCCATCGACGAGAGCACTGACACCTCCGACACCGTCGCCTGGCTCATCCAGAACGTCCCCGGCAACAACGGCCGCGCCGGCGTCGTCGGCACCAGCTATCCGGGCTTCCTCGCCATGATGGCCGGCATCGACCCTCATCCCGCCGTCAAGGCCGTCTCCCCGCAGGCTCCCATGATCGACGTCTGGAAGGGCGACGACTTCTTCCACAACGGCGCCTTCCGCCAAAGCTACGGCTACGACTATGTCTTCATGATGGAGTCCAGCAAGGAGAACTCCGAGGTCAGCTACGGCAAAGACAAAGACGGCAAGCCCGTCGATGGTTACGACTTCTTCCTCCAGCGCGGCTCCTTTGCCGAGGACGTGAAAAGATCCGGCTCCAAAATGCTGCCCTCCTGGAAGCTCTTTCTCGACCACCCCGCCTACGACAGCGAGTGGTCCTCACGCGGCGTCGAAAATCACCTCAACACCGTCGCCGTCCCCACCCTCACCGTCGGCGGCACTTACGACCAGGAAGACATGTACGGCCCGCAGGAGGAGTACGCCAAACTCGAGCCGCACAACGGCCAACACGATAACTTCCTCGTCCTCGGCCCCTGGCGGCACGGCTACTGGGCCGCCTCCACGCGCAGCCTCGGCGACCTCAACTTCGGCGCACCCATCGGCAAGGAGTTCCGCGCCAACATCGAGGCGAAATTCTTCGGCCACTACCTCAAAGACCAGCCCGGCTTCGACCTCCAGAACACCGCCAGCTTCCAGACCGGCTCCAACACCTGGCAGCGCTACTCCGAGTTCCCACCGCTCAAGGCCGAAACCAACAGCCTCTACCTGCTCCCCGGCGGCCAGCTCGGCTGGAACGGCCCCACCGCGCAGGGCAAGACCACCTACGCCAGCGACCCCGCCAACCCCGTCCCCTATAGCCACCGCCCCATCCAGCCCACCTAAGGGGAAGGC
>JBAUTX010000080.1:0-3360 GCA_049582405.1 Occallatibacter sp.
AACAAAGAGCCTTGTATGGCCGACCGCGCCGAGCCAGAAATGCCGCAGCGATCCACCGATAGTACGAAATCTGCGGTGCCCCCAGTCGCGGAGTCACTTTCCTCGTCGGAGATATCACCGCCTATGCTCGATGTCCACGCTCCCCACGAGGTCCTCCATACGTGGAAGGGCTTCTTTATTCACATTGCCACCATTGTTGTCGGCATATTCATCGCAGTTGCGCTCGAACAATCCGTTGAGGCCCTCCACCGCCGCCACGAAATCGCCGCGCTCCGGGAGGACCTCCACGCGGAGAGTCTTCAAATTCTCGCCGACGCTCGCGGATCTGAGGCATCTCATCTCTACGAGATACGCTGGCTCACGAGGCGAATCGCACAGACGCAGGTCGCCATTCGGGAACGTCAACCTATTGGACCCCGCGAACCCAACGACATGCCGAACTACGTTTCCCCTGACATTCCGATTTGGCGGTCAGCCAAGGCCGCAGGTCGACCTCCGCTCCTCACGAAAGGCGAGGTGAATGCGTACGCAGAAATTGAGTACGTGCAGGTACATCTCGACGATCTCGAAGTTGCCAAGAATAAGGCCAGATCCGCGGTGAAGAGTTTCAATCGAGAGTTTCCGGTGCTGTCAAATGGAGACCCGGATTTTTCCAGTGCCACCCCAGAGGACTTGCACACCTACCTTCGGCTGATGACAACCGCTTACGAGGCGATAGACGCTTACACCCACTGGCTGCGCATCATAATTGGTGCGGAGAGCGCGGTAGTCGATGGCAAGACGAGCCTCGACGAAATCTACGCTTCGGAGCGAAAAGCCGCCGGTGGCGATTTCTTGAAAAATTATATGTGACGCGGACGCTTGCAAGAGCCCGCTTCGGGTCTAGGTTGTGTGAAAACGATTTTGCGATCTCAAGAATAGGAATAAAATAGCAACATCTTCTCGATGTGAGCCGCCCATGAAGCGATACGTCGAAGGTCAGGACCGATCCCAGGTCACTTTATTCCCTGAGAGCTTGGACGAATACATTGCCGAGGACAATCCAGTCCGAGTCGTCGATGTGTTTGTCGATGAGCTGGATCTGAAGGGCTTAGGATTTGAGGGTGCTGAGCCCGAAGCGACGGGCCGCCCCGCATATCACCCGGCCACGCTGCTGAAGATCTATATCTACGGGTATTTGAACCGGATCCAGTCCAGCCGGCGCCTGGAGCGGGAAACCCTGCGCAATGTGGAACTGATTTGGCTGACCGGACGGTTGTCGCCGGACTTCAAGACCATTGCGGATTTCCGCAAGGACAATGGGCCGGCGATCCAGCGGGTGTGCCGAGAGTTTGTGGTGCTCTGCCGGAACTTGAACCTGTTCTCCGATGCGTTCGTTGCGATCGATGGCAGCAAGTTCAAGGCGGTCAACGGTCGGGATCGGAACTTCACCAAGCATAAACTGAAGGCACGGATGCAGCAGCTCGAGGAGAGCATCGCCCGCTACCTGGCGGATCTGGATCGGGCCGACCGAGATCCACGCTCGGTGACCGAGGCACGCGTGGAGCATCTGAAAGTGAAGGTAGAGACGGTCAAAGCACAGATGCGACGACTGAAGCAGCTGGGCAAGAAGATGGCGCAGAGCCCGGATGAGCAGATCTCGCTCACCGATCCGGATTCACGCTCCATGGCCACCAGCGCCCGTGGATCCGGAGTGGTTGGGTACAACGTGCAGACCGCGGTGGACGCAAAGCACCACATGATCGTGACACACGAAGTGACCAACGACGGCACGGATCGAACGCAACTGGCGAGCATGGGCAAGCAGACCCAAGAAGCCATTGGCACCGAGAAGCTCACGGCACTGGCCGATCGCGGTTACTACAAAGGCGAGGAGATCCTCGCTTGTGAACGGGCGGGGATCAACGCGCTGGTGCCAAAGGGGACTGTCCAGATTTTTGTGTGATCGAGCCATACTTCCCGAAGGAGGGATGTCATGGCGATCAAGAAAGAGATTGTGGACGAGCTGCTGAAGGACGTCGATCCGAAGGCGGTATTTTCGTCTGAAGGGCTGCTGGTGGAGCTGAAGAAGGCGCTGGCCGAGCGGATGCTGAACGCGGAGATGGATCAGCATCTGGAGTCCGAGGCTGCGGAAGGGGCACCTGCGGGTAACCACCGCAACGGCTACAGCAAGAAGACCGTTCTTACGGACAACAGCCAGATTGAGCTCGAGGTTCCGCGCGACCGACGCGGCACGTTCGAGCCACAGCTCATTGCCAAGTACCAGCGCCGCTTTCCGGGCTTCGACGAGAAGATCATCTCGATGTACGCGCGGGGCCTGAGCGTGCGGGAGATCCAGGGGCACCTGCGCGAGCTGTACGGGATCGAGGCCTCGCCGCAGCTGATCTCGACCGTGACCGACGCGGTGCTCGAGGAGGTCGGCCGCTGGCAGAGCCGGCCCCTGGATGCGCTCTACGCGCTGGTTTTCTTCGACGCGATCCGGGTCAAGATGCGCGACGAGGGCACGGTGCGCAACAAGGCGGTGTACCTGGCGATCGGGGTGACCCCGGACGGGCGCAAGGACGTGCTCGGGATCTGGATCGAGCAGACCGAGGGGGCGAAGTTCTGGATGCGCGTCATGAGCGAGCTGAAGAACCGCGGCGTGCAGGACATCCTGATCGCCGTGGTCGATGGGCTTAAAGGCTTCCCCGACGCGATCAACGCGGTCTTTCCGCAGACGCAGATCCAGACTTGCATCGTGCACCTGCTGCGCAATTCCATGGAGTACGCCGGCTGGAAGGACCGTAAACCCGTCGCCACGGCGCTCAAGAACGTCTACCGGGCCGCCGACGCCGATGCCGCGGCGGTTGCCCTGGCGGAGTTCGAGGACGGCCCCTGGGGGCGTAAATACCCGGCCATCGCGGCGGCCTGGCGACGCAGCTGGAACGAGGTGATCCCCTTCCTGGCCTATCCGCCCGAGGTGCGGCGCATGATCTACACGACCAACGCGATCGAGGCGCTGAACAGCCGGATCCGTCGCTCCGTCAGAGCCCGCGGGCACTTCCCGAGCGATGAGGCGGCGATGAAGCTGATCTGGCTGCAGTTGCGGGAGGTGACCAAAGAATGGAAGATGCCAGCACGCGAATGGCACGCCGCACGCGCGCAGTTCGCATTGCTGTTCGGTGATCGGTTCGAGGCGTATCAATAACTCACTCGGCTCGAATCACACAGAATTTCTGACACTCCCCTGGCGGCCTAACCCCCTCGACGTTCGCGAACATAGACTGGCTGATCGCCAACCACGGCAGCATCACCATCGGGGAAGTCGGCGCCGATATAGGTTGTGTCGCGGCCGCTGCGGACCCTCACCTCTGCTATGCG
>JBAUTX010000081.1:0-5165 GCA_049582405.1 Occallatibacter sp.
ATCGCCCGCAAGCTGCCACCGCTCGCTCGCTATCCCGCCTGCAAGGTCATCGTCAACGTCTTCGGCTACACGGTCAACGAGTACCTCGCCGTTATCCAGCGCCTCAATGAGGCCCCCGGCATCGCCGCCTATGAGCTCAACGTCTCCTGCCCCAACGTCCACGCCGGCGGCATGGTCTTCGGAGCGGACCCCAGCTCGCTCGAATACCTCGTCCGCGAGGCCAAAGCCATCTCCGCGCGCCCGCTCATCGTCAAGCTCTCGCCCAACGTCACCTCCATCGCGCAAATGGCCAGGGTCGCCGCCAACATGGGCGCCGACGCGCTCAGTCTCGTCAACACCTTCCTCGCCATGTCCATCGACGTGGAGACCCGCAAGCCCCGCCTCACCAATGTCACCGGCGGCCTCTCCGGCCCGGCCATCAAGCCCATCGCCCTCCGCATGGTCTATGAAGCCGCGCGCGCCGTCTCCATCCCCATCCTCGGCATGGGCGGCATCGTCACGCCAGAGGACGCCGTAGAATTCCTTCTCGCCGGAGCCACTGCCATCCAGGTCGGAACCGCCAGCTACGCTGACCCCCGCGCCGTCGAGCGCATCGCGCACGGCCTCGAGTCCTGGTGTCGCAGCCATCAGGTGGATAAAGTCGCAAGCCTCACCGGAGCCGTCGAAATCCCCCAGGCCTGACGCTGGCGGGCAACTCTCATCCCATTTTGTATCGCTCGAAGAAGAAGAAGAAGAGGAAGAACGGCCCGGCCCGGAGCTGCCCCTCAGCGCGACTCCGGCTCCGCCGTCTCGTCCGCAATCTGCAGAATCCGGTCGGCGGCTTCAGCCGCGTCGTTGCGCACACCGTGAAATCCGCGCGCGCCCAACACTGCCCGATGAAAGTGGCTCAACATGACAGGCGCCTCTGCCAGCACATGTGGTGTGTTTCTCAGCAGTGCAAACGTGGTGTCGCTTTGCTCCATGGGCTGCAGCGTCCATGCCCCGTCAGGCTGGTAGTTCACCGCAAAGATCCACCCCACGGCAGCAGGACCATCGCCCACCGCCGCCCCCCATTCGCTCGCCAGCATGGGCTTCTGCTCAGGACTTCCGTTGCGCATCAGCACCGCGCGCGGGTAGGGATGCACCCGCCCATCCCCATCAATCAGCGCATACTCATCGGAGTAGTAGGTCGCGCCTCGCCGCAGCAGTTCCGCCACCAGAGACGACTTGCCCGCATGAGTAGGTCCCGGCAGCAGAATCGCTCTCCCGCGCCAGACCACGCACCCCGCATGAACCGCATACAGCTCGCGCAGATTGCGGATGACCGCATCATCCAGTGCCCGGATCAGGAACGGCATCATCGAATCCACCGTCGGCGCGAACGTCCGCTGCACTCCGTCGGCAATCAGTTCCAGTCCGCTGTCTTTCTCTTCAATGCGCGCCCGCCAGTGAATTGCGCCATCGAACGAGCGCACGCGCGGCAGCGTCGGCAGCACATACTGGCCTGCGCGTTCCACTGCGATCGCACGCGTGCTCTCAATCTGCAGATTGCAGCCGAAGGCGCAAATTCTCAACACGGCAAGTTCTGGCATGGATTCCAACGTAGTTCGCGCCGCTCGCGCCGCTGCCTGCAGACAGCAATGACAACCCTGAACCTCGGTCCCGGGCATACTTGAAGCCAGCGGCACCAGCAAGAGCTTCCCTTCACAGGTCTCTGCGTATCAACGTCCGCATTGCGTCACACTTCCGCACCTCACTGCGAACGGAGCAGCGCAGACCCGATCATTGCTCTCAATGAATGCCGCTGCGTTCTAGTTGTGCGACCTTTTGTCCTCGCCGCGACCCCCAGCCGGGTGGTCGTAGCTGATGTGGTCATCCCCATGATCATGCTGATGGTGATGACGCTCCTCGACTTGCCCTGACCCGGCATTCATCGCGTAGGCCCGCTGGTCCGACATCGTCATCGAAACCACCAGCGGAACCGCGATCGCACCCAGCGTCGCAAGCACCTGACGACGGGAGGCCCCCACCGGCCCATCCGAAGTCAGAACAAGGTTCTGCGCCTCCAGGCGAAGCACAGCCTCTTCGGCCATCGCCTCGCTCACAGCAGGACCCAGTGTCTGCCGCATCCGGGCTGTCACTTCCGTGAGCGTTGTCGTGCCCTCGCAGGCATCCCACGCCGCTCCCGCGGTAGCGTTCAGCGCGATCACCTTGTCATTGTTGGAATCGAGAATGACCTTGGATCCGTCCGGAAGTGCATTTACAATAAATTCGCTTCTGTTAGCTTGTGTAACCTGCATGGTCCCCCTTCTCTCCGCGTTCCAAGTGCGCGAACGCATCTTGCTGGAAGTTGGTTGCAGTATACCCCGGTTTCGTTGTGAAAATTCTTTCATACCGTGGCGGAATTTGGTAATACTCCGTGCCCGTCAAGTAACCGGATCGGCGGGGTACCAAAGCCCCTTCACGCCTCCACCACACGCATGCATCATCCCGTAACGCGCTCGATCTGCACGCCTTCACTAGGCCTCAAAGACTGCGCAGGCGCACCCTCTGCGCGGCTGCCTTCATCCAGCCTGCTCCTTTCCTTCGCTTATTCCGTCTTGGCCAATGTATAGACGAGTAAATCTTTTCGACGAGATGCCAGCACATCAAGATGGCCGTACACCCGAAACCACCCATAGCTCGCCAACGCCGCCAGCGATAGAAACACAGGGACCGCCATCCAAAGCCGCCCGGCCTTCGCGCAAAGCAGAAAAACCGCTGCCCCCACGCCCAGCAGAATCAACTGCACAAACATGCTCAGCAGCGAGCTGGACGCCGAGCCCCGCTGTCGTGTCAGCTTGCCCAGATGTATCCGATGCGGCATCACCAGCGAGAACACATTCCCAATCGTGAGATTTGCCGCCAGCGAAAACAAGAGCCAGGACACCGTGACCGCCGCCATGATCTCGTCCGGCCAGCCCACGCGCAGGCTGGTCAGCACCCAGGCCACACTCGCCACCACTCCAAACGCCAGTCCGTGAAACAGATTCTTTGCCAGCATCACCGTACGCACTGGCGTGGGAGACAAAAAGATCAGGCGCACGCCCGTTCCGTCCCCTCCCATCGTGTTGTAGATCAGATGCGAGATGCCCATCAGCGCATACGCCAGGCACCCCGGCAGCGCAAACCCGGTCGCGCGCCACTCCGCCGGCGAATTGTTCCAGAACAGATTGCTGACCACGATCACCATGAACACCGGCGCGCCCATTGCATACAGCAGCGGCATCGAGCGCACCATGGTGTGCAGCTCTTTCTCCATCACCGCCGCAAGCGGTCCCGCGCCATGGAACAGCAATCCGCCTTCCCGCCCTTGATTCGCTCGCTCTGCTTCCACTTCGCCCAGACTCTCACCCCGAAACTCCGCTCTCAGCCGCAGGCCCAGCAACCCCACCGCACAAAGCGCATAGAGCCATAACCCTCCCAGCGCAATCGCTGCGTTCTTTGTCTGCGCATGAGAGGCCTCGCGCAGCGTTATAGCCGCCAGGCCAGGAGGCAGCCAGTACTGTGTCCTTTCCACCATGTCGATCTCACCGCTGAGCGGAGGCGTCATCGCAGGCTGCCGTAGCGGTGTGGTTTGCCGCACGTGCTTCTCCGGCCTCAGCGCGGGATTCAGCAGTTGCACGCTCAAGAGCAGCGACACAATCAGCGCGCCCACCAGTTCGCGCGTCCGGCGTCGCGAAAGCCACTTATCCAGCCAAAGCAGGATCATCCGAACCAGCAGGATATTGAAGATCCCGAACAGCAGGACAACAGCCAACGTCCACAGCCACAGGTCAGGCCGGGCCATCGTGATGCCTGCCCACAAACCCATTGAACTCAGCCCGCCCAGAATCGTTGAAATGTCCACCAGGCCGAAGGTCAGGTTCAGCACATAGAAGGACGAAAAGCTCACGGGGAAACGCAGCAGGCTCCCCATCTCAAACTGCGTCTGAAACGACGCCAGCCCTATCGGCACCGTTTGCCAGAGCACCAGCAGCGCCCAGAAGATCAGGGACACCATCTTCCAATCGCCATGCCCTGCAAAAAAAGTCCCTGCAAATCCAAGGGCGAGGCTCACCCCCACCCCCATCGCTCCGTAAAACAAAAATCCCACACCGCGTGAGCCCAGCTCAAAGATTCCCTGCAGAGAGCGCAATCCATTCGTCAGCACCAGCCAGCGCATCTCCATCAGCGCCGCGTACTGGGCTCGCGCCAGCCTGCTCAAAGGCCCTGCATGAAGGCTGGCCGTTTGCTTCCCTCCCTCTGCGTTCACGCCAGCCATGACAGCTCCTGGGCGCTGCCTCCAGGCTCAGCGCCCACGATGGACAGAAAAATCTCTTCCAGCGTCAGCGTCCGGCTGCCACCTTCGCCCGGAAGCTGTGACGCCACGCCCGCGCGCAGCTCCTCCATCGATCCGTTCGCCACCAGCCGCCCATGGTGAATAATCGCCACGTGGCTGCACAGCCGCTCCACGATTTCCAGCACGTGCGTCGTCAGAAAAATCGTCGTGCCTCGCTGAATCATCCCCTGCAAGAGCGCCTTCAGCATCCCCGCCGCAATCGCGTCCACGCCCTCAAACGGCTCATCGAGAAAAAGCACCTTCGGCCCGTGAATCACCGCCGCCGCCAGCGCCAGTTTCTTCTGCATCCCATGCGAGAAATCCGTCACCAGCTTCTTCCGCTCGTGCGCCAGATCCATGAACTCCAGCAGTTCCTGCGTGCGCCGATGGGTCGTCTCACGGTCCAGCCCATACATGCGACCCACAAAGCCCAGATACTCTGTCGCGGTCAGACGTCCCAGCAGCGCCATCCCCTCCGGCACCACGCCTATCTGCTGCTTCAGATCCAGCGCGCCGGCCCAGAACGGCTTGCCCAGAATCTCAATCGATCCCTCGGTCGGCTCCATGAGCCCCGTCAGCATTTTGATGGTTGTTGACTTCCCCGCTCCGTTCGGCCCGAGGAACCCGAAGAACTGGCCCTGCGTCACCGTGAGCGTCACATTGTCCACGGCGGTCAGCGCGCCAAACCGCCGCGTCAGGCCGTGCGTTTGAATTGCCGCGCTCTCCATGTGCCGCAAGAATACCAAGAGAGGGAGGCGATTCGTCATCGCCCCGCTTCATTCCGCCGGTTTTTTGCGCCTGGCTTCTCCGCCGGCGTGCATTATCT
>JBAUTX010000082.1:0-1799 GCA_049582405.1 Occallatibacter sp.
CAGTAAATCTGCTCAACCTGATTGACGGTGTAAAGAATCTGCTGGCGGAACGAAGAGTCCGTGATGCGGCGATCGTTTCTTGCCTGGTAGATGAAACGCTTGTTGACCCAGATGCCCGCGCCCTGCAACAGGTTCTGCGTAACAGTCGCCTTAAAGTTGGAGGTGTAATTCGGGAAATAGGCTTCAAACGGGCTGCTTGAGGTGGTGCGGAGATTGCCCCATGTTACAGCGAGAAGGGTTCCGGGAACGAAGCCCTGATTGTAGGTGAAGTTATATGTGTTCGTGTTCGTGGCGGCCGCCGGGCTGAAGGGACCCGTAAGCTGCGTGCGGTTCCGATCCCATTGAATGGTTCCCGTAACGGAGGGATCGAGAAGTTCAGGCAGAGGTCCAGCGCCATTGGTTGTGAGGGTCAAGCCGAGTGCGCCAGAACCTGCGCCTCCTGAACCCACGGACGTGCCGCCCGGGCCGCCGCCCGTGGTCAGGATGGTCGGCGAACCGCCAATGGTGCCGGTGAGCACGCTGGAAGGTGCGCCGAGCAGGGCATTGCCTGCCTTGGCGCGGAGAATGTCGGTATCGGCAATGTCGAGATCGTAGCGAGCGATGGCGATGTCGTAGTTGTTCTCGACGCCGAGGGCGATGGCGTCGGAGAGGCTGAGGTAGATCTTCCCGTCCTTGACGAGATTGGTGAGACGAACGGAGTTTGCAAAGCTGGCCTCGCCGATGGTGGTGGGGCGATACCAGTTGATGGGACTGCCCAGCGCGCGCGCAGCAGGCTTGCTGAAGTCACGCTCCGTCTGGCGCAGGTCCATCGGCTGCGTCAAGGTGGGAGCGGGCGCGGGAGGAAGCACAGATGCGGAGCTTTCGGGCTTCTTCTGGCCAGCACCCAGAACATCACTGGCCTGCTGCTGCGCAAACCCTGAAGGCAAACACGCCGACAGCGTGAGCATGGCGGCCGCGAGCGCCCTTAACTGTCTGCCAGTCTGCGATCCTGCGGGCCGTGCAACTTCGTTCTGCTTCAACACACGAATACCGAACAAATGCATGATTCCTCTCCACGGTTTGCTGAAGGCATGTGGGGTGCCATTGTTCAAGACGTCTGAAGGGGCTCTTCGGACGCAAATTTGTGGCTCCATTGGGCCGGCCTCGCTCCACTTAGCGGTGATCCCGTACTCTGAATGCATACGTGCGGGGCATGCGAATCGTTCCCGAGTTCCGTTGTGTTCAGCCAATGGCGTGGTTTCCAACGCCTGGCTGCGCGGCGCCACGAATGTCTGAGTATATCCCAGCCGCGTTGTTTACTATTTTCACGGTTTGGGTGAAGTAAAGTGTTATCGAGATGGATACCTGTGCGTGTGGAACCGACAAGTGAAGCGCAAGCGCGCACCTGGAAACTGACCCTGGCCTATGACGGCACGGACTTCTACGGCTGGCAGGTGCAGCCTTCCGTGCACACGATTCAGGGAGAGTTGCAGGCCGCTCTGGAACGCGTGACGGGCGAGGCGCCGCTGCCACAGGGCTCCGGGCGCACCGACGCGGGCGTCCATGCACTCGCGCAGGTGGCGAGCTTTGAGCTGCGGGCGCCGATTCCGGCGGAAAATCTGCGACGCGCGTTGAATCGCACGCTGCCTGCAGCGATTCGCGTGCTTGAGGCTCAACTGGCGCCGGAAGGCTTTCACGCGCGGCACAGTGCACGGGCGAAGACGTATGAGTACAGGATTCTGACGGAACGTCAGGACCTGGGCAGAATGTGTCCGCCGTTTCTGGCGCGGTATGTGTATGCGTGTCCGTGGGAGTTGCAT
>JBAUTX010000083.1:0-2991 GCA_049582405.1 Occallatibacter sp.
GCATCTCCCGGGCCACCGTGCACCGGGTCGTCCCCGAAGCCGCACCAACCTCAGAAAAGCAGGTCGCTTAAGGCCTGCAGACGCTGTTTCAAAAGGCTTCGAAAAACGCCTCTCCTAAACCCCACAACACACACGGCCGGATCGCATCAATCCGGCCGTTCCAAAACCTATAGATTCTGATACAGGGCAAGGCAGGAAAATCGATATCCAACCGCTGATCGAGAAATCTCTCACGCCTAGGGCGTTTGTCGGTAGCAATCTACACGGCGCGGTATCACTGATGTATGCGTGTCAGGAGAGTGGCGTAGCGGGGGTCGTGGCGAACCGGGTCGAGCAGAGGATCGACGCGGATAAGGGCCATATAGAAGCAGTGGTGGTCGACGGCATGATTGAAGGATTCGAAGGCGCGGTCGAGTTCGTTCACGCGAACATCGTCAACGCCTATCTCGTAACCAGTGCACGGCTCGGCTGAGGTGGTTAGGAGAACCCGGCTGCGTGCGCTCCAGTAAGCCCGCCACCCGTGCTGCTGATATACCGCAAGAAGCGACCTGGTATCGATCGGTGGCCGCTTCTCCCCGAGCGCGCTTAGATCGTATTGCACGGCCTGGTCGCGCTGCCCCTTTTGCTCGTACACCAGGCTCACATAGTTGTCGATCGACCCGGGCAGGTGCTCCATCTCGGCCGCACGCTGAAGCTGAGCCAGCGCGCCATCATAATCGCGCGCGAGATACAACGTGGCGGCCAGCCGGCGGTTGATCAAAAATGAAAGCGGATCGAGCCGGAGCGCGCGCCGCATGGCTGCGACGGCATCCTGCGGACGGCCCACAGCGTCAAGGTACACGGCATATTTGAATTCAGCGATCGAGTCGTTCGGGTTGAGGGAGATGCCGCGGCGGAGGTTCTGCTCGGCCGCGGTCCAGTCCCAGTGGTAGATGGTCTGAATACTGCCGAGTTCCGTGTACGCCTCACCATTATTCGGATCGAGCTTGATGGCCCGGAGCGCGGCCGCATGTGCTTCGGGCATCGCGTCTTCAGGAACGGCGAGGCTGAACGTTGTCGAGGCATCCAGAGCAGTCGCATAGCCGGCATACGCGGCGGCATAGTTCGGGTCAACCGAGATTGCCTTCTGGAAATACTCCAGACTATGAGAGATGTCCTGCTTGTTGAAGAAGTAGCGTCCCCGCAGATAGGCGTCATGCGCATCAGGATTGATGGATGGCCGAGGCGGTGAGGGAAGAAGAACGAGACGCGCCTGGGAGGCGATCTGCTGGGCGACGCTGTCCTGCAGCGAGAGGACGTCGGTGGCGGGGCCTTCGAAGCTCTGCGCCCAGAGGTGGCGATCGGTGCGGGCGTCGATCAGCTGCGCGGTGATACGGACGCGGTCGCCGGAGTGGACCGTGGAACCCTCGACGATCGCGTCGACGTTGAGCTCGCGGGCAATCTCGGGCAGAGATTTGTGCGCGTTTTTATCGAGCATGACCGAGGTGCGCGAGACCACGCGCAGATTGGGAATGCGTGCCAGCTCCGTAATCAGCTCATCCGTCATGCCATCCGCGAAGTAGTCCTGCGTCGGATCGCCGGAGAGATTGCTGAGCGGAAGCACGGCCAGCGAGCCGATGGCCGCCGTAGAGTGCCGGCGCGCAGGGGCGTACCAGGAACCGGCCGCGAGCACCAGCAGGCAAAAGACGGCGATGGCCCCGAAACGCAGGGAACGCACGAGACGCAGCCTCCATGCGATATGCGAGGCGGAGGGTGCCGGGGCCGGAACCGCCGCGCTCGCCAATGGGGTCACTGAGTCCTTAGAGGGAAGGATCTCCACGGGGGCGATGAAGCGGTAGCCCGCGGTAGGCACCGTCTCAATGAAACGAGGTTCTCGGCTGTCATCGTCCAAAACTTTGCGCAACAGACCGATGGAGCGAGTGAGAGCGTTCTCAGTGACGCTCGCCTCAGTCCAGACAGCATCGAGAATCTCCTGCTTGCGGATGAGGCGGCCACCGTTCTGGAGTAGATAGAGGAGCAGGCGAAGCGTCTTCGGCTCCAGCGGGACGGGTGCGCCGTCCACGCTGAGCTGGAATGCAGTGTCGTCGGCCTGGAAACCTTCGAAGTGGTAGATCACCGCTGAACTCCTTTGCCTGCCTCACGGTGCGCTGGCCGATCCTCTAGGGCCGGAGTGTCTATTATGCTCGGATTCCCCTGCATTTGAGAAAAATCACACTTTCGTACGAGATCCATCACGACAGGGCGGCAGGGCGCCGGGCATGGTGTGGGCAGAGGGAATCCACCATGAAACAAATACTGAATCTTCGTACGTTCTGTACGTCGGCGCTATTTGTGGCCGCCGTAATGCTGTTTTCCAATTCAGCCTTCGCCCAAACCGGCGAAGTTCTCCAAGGGAACTCGACGATTGGACCCGTCTTTGATAGCGCGACGGGGGATACCGTGTTCGTTCGTCAGGCGCTGGGCGCCCCCATGCCGGTAAATTCGAATGTGAATTCGATGGTGCCAGTGTATGTCGTAGTCTACCCGCTGCAGTCGACGATTCCTGCCGACAGCCTGCAATGCCAACCCACCAACTGCGACCACCTGAACGTGCTTCCGTTTCCGGACCCGGACTATGGGCTGGGAAGCGATGCCCAGTGCCAGCAGTGGAACGGCGGCTCGCCCTGCTCGCTGGTGAAGGGACACAATCACCTGTTCGGGGTTGCTTCGGATGGCGGCGATTTCAAAGTGCCGCACTACGTCAAGCTCGTGATCTTCACGCAGCAGGCGTTTAAAGAGTGCCTAACTAATGCCGACTGCGCAATGAATAAGGCCGTCAGGACGCTGGCACAGATGCAGGCACTCGTGGCCAGCGGCGATGCCGTCATCTTGGACACGCCGATAACGGTTAATCTCTCCGTTGTTCCGGAACGAACCTACGAACTGGGGACGCCGACGGTGATTCCTTTCGTGTAGATCCTCCGATTCAACGCGCACTGTGGCAAACCTGGG
>JBAUTX010000084.1:0-13408 GCA_049582405.1 Occallatibacter sp.
GCCCGGGAACGATGGATCGTTGCTCATTGTCGTGGGCGATGTCAGCGGCAAAGGCCTCAAGGCAGCCATGACCGTCAGCGCCATCGTCGGCGCGCTGCGCGGCTGCGCGTTGCGAGCGCCTGCTGAAGTGCTCGCCTACCTCAACCGTATCCTGCATGGACAAATCAGCGGCTTCGCCACCTGCGCAGCCGTGTCCATCGCAGCCGACGGTGCAATGACGATCGCCAACGCAGGCCATCTTTCTCCCTATCGCAATAGCCAGGAGATGACGATACACTCCGGACTTCCGCTGGGCATTGTCGCCGACGGCCGTTACGAAGAAGTGCATGCCGCGCTCGCACCCGGCGAACGGCTCACCTTCGTCTCCGACGGCGTGGCCGAAGCCCGCAACAAGACCGGCGAACTCTTTGGCTTTGACCGCACTGCCGCCATCAGCCTCGAGCCCGCGATCGCCATCGCCAACGCCGCCCAGCGCTTCGGCCAGGAGGACGACATCACCGTGCTCACCGTCGCTCGTCTGGCCACATCCGTCGTATAGCAATCAGCTGCGCCGGTGCACCTCCACCGGATCGTCCGTCGGTTCTCTTCCTGCCCCCACTCCCGGCTTCCGAGGCCAGGGACGGTGCTCTCCCGCAGAGAACGATCGCCCTGTCAGCTCGCCCTTGTCATACAATCGGCAATTGCATGAGCAATCTTCCCCTGCCGCTCCCGCTGCGCTTCCCGCGCGCCTGCGGGTGGTTACGCGCGCGGCGTCTCCCAGAGGACGCTCGGAGCGTGGCGCTCCACTCCGCGCTTGATCGGACGGTGCTCGCATGACAACTGCACTTATCCTGGCCGCATCCGTGCCGCTCTTGCACCAGATATTCACACCCTTGCCGCTCGCCGAGCAGGCGAAACACGCGCCTAATCTGATCTTTGCTGCGGTGCTGTGCTGCCTGGCGACGGCTTACCTCGCACTCTGGCGCGCCGCACCCGATTTCCGCATTTTTCGCAATATGGGCATCTTCATCGCCCTCGTTGCCGTGGATAATTTGGCGCCCTACTTCGGAATCCGCGGTTCGGCATGGACGACGAGGGCCATCACCGTCCTTGTGCTCGTCGAGATTGCAGCCGAGGCGATGCGAATCAGGAATCGCCGGTGGACGCGGTACTTTTGGCCCATCTATATCTTTGCCGGGATTGCCGGCTGGTTTCCTGCGATGGCCCGTGTGCAGGAATGGCCCATTGTTTTCTCAGAGGTTGCCCTGTTGTTTCTGGTCATTCAGGGTTTCCGCCAGGGCAAATCCACCAACAGGTTGATTGCCTGGGTCTTCCTCGGCTACTTCCTGGTGCGTATGCCGCTTTCCAGCAGCTTTCAGCACCTCACCGGCATCGGTGGGGCCATCGTGCTGGGTGGCTGGGTTTGGCCCTACCCTGTCTTCGTCGTGATCCTGCTGGGGTCCGTCATCCTTGCCGTCTTCGTGCGCGACCTGATTCGCGACCGCCGCGAAAAAATGCGCATGGCGGCTGAGCTCGCCGCCAGCCGCGCTGTTCAGCATGTGCTGATTTCCGAGGTCACCCCCGCCACTCCAGGCTTCGAAATCGAATCGATCTACAAGCCCTACGGAGAAGTGGGCGGCGACTTCTTCCAGATTCTTCCCCGTTCCGATGGCAGCGTGCTGATCGCCATCGGCGACGTGAGCGGCAAGGGCATGCCCGCCGCCATGATGGTCTCGCTCCTCGTGGGAGCCTTCAACGCGCTCGCCGAAACCACCACCAGCCCCGCGCAGCTTCTCGCCGGCCTCAACCGCCGCATCCTCGGCCGTAGCCATGGAGGCTTCACCACCTGCCTCATCCTTCACGCCAGCCCCGACGGCACATGCACCGCCGCCAACGCCGGCCACATCCCTCCCTATCTCAACGGAAAGGAACTGGCCTGTGAAAACAATCTCCCTCTCGGTCTCTCTGCCGAGACCCACTACTGCGAATTCATTTTCCAGGCAAGCCATGACGACAAGCTCACCCTGCTGACCGACGGCGTGGTCGAGGCGCGCAGTCATTCGGGCGAACTCTTTGGCTTTGAGCGAACCGCCGCCCTCGCCAGCCGCACAGCAGAGTCCATCGCACAGGCCGCGCAGGCCTTCGGCCAGGAAGACGACATCACCGTGCTGACGGTCATGCGCGCGGCGCAAATGGAGGTGGCCATCGCATGAAGAAGAGCGACCTGCTGGCTCTGCTGCTCATGATTTCAGCCTGCGCTGGACTGCGCGCGCAAGAGACGCCGCCAAACGCCGTGCCCGTCACGCTCGGCCAGTCCGTAGTTGCCCTCACAGGCCCCTGGAAGTTCCACACCGGCGATAACATGGCATGGGCCGATCCAGGGTTTGACGATTCTGCGTGGCAGGACTACAACCTTATCCCCGGGGATTCGACACTCTCTCCGGAGGAGCTGCTTCAGTCCGCCGAACTACCGGGCTGGCAGCAACACGGCCAACCCGGATACACCGGCTATGCGTGGTATCGCATTCGTCTGCGGCTTCCCGAAAATGTCCACTCACTGGCGCTGCTGATGCCGCGGTTTGTCGATGATGCGTATGAGGTCTATGTCAACGGCTCGAAGATCGGGACGTTTGGCGATCTGAACGGCTGGCACCTCACCTATGCCGGACAGCCGAAGCTCTTCTCCATACCTGCTGCTACACTCGACAGCGGCCAGCCTGTCACGCTTGCGCTCCGCTTCTGGAACATCGGCTCGGAAGCATCGACCAGCGAACATAACCTTGCAGGCGGCCTTCGTGGCGTCCCGGTCATCGGTCCACCCGCGCCGCTCCAGATTTTTGAGCAGAGCGTGCAGGAGCAAACGTCGCAGATACAAGGACGAGGGCAGCTTGTGATGCCTCTAGCCGCCCTCTATGGCGCGGTCGGTTTCATTTCGCTGTTCCTGTTCCTCTTCAGCCGCAGCCAGAAGGAATACCTCTGGGCCGGAATCAGCCTGACGGGCTTCGGTGTGATGCTTGCCTCGATTGGCTGGGTGTTACATTCGACGATTTCCGTTCAAATGAGTGCAGTGGGACAAACTCTTTCGGATGCGGCTGCTGTCTTTGCGATGCCGCTGGCGGCCATGTATCTGCTGGACGTGCCCAGACCCCTCTGGCGTCGCGCCAACTACGCGGTATCCGCAGTCAATCTGGCATGGTCTCTGCAGATGGCAGGCTTTAAGCTGGGTCTGCTGCCGCCAACCGCTGATCTAGATCGTCTCAGGAGCATCACGCTGGGGGTGGCCGTACTCTCGCTTGCCTGCTTGCTGCTGGCCATTGCAATCGAGGGAGTGCGCAAGATCGGAAGCAAGGCGTGGCTCCCGATGACGCCGGGGTTGCTCTTCGCTCTCTATTGCATTCTCTACACACTGTTTTCCTTAGGGATTCTCAATGGCAGCTATCTGCTTGCGGATTTGATTTGCGCGTGTGTTCCACTTTCGGTCCTGATCATTTTCCTGATGCGTTTCACCGAGCAGCAACGGGAAAATGGCCGTTTGCTTGAAGACATGCGTCAGGCGCAGGAAGTGCAGCAGATGCTGATTCCCGCCGTGCCGCCGGCCACGCCAGGCTTCGCGGTCGAACATGTCTACCTGCCCGCCAGCAAAGTCGGCGGAGATTTCTTTCACATGCAACCCGCGAGCGACGGGTCTTTGCTCATCGTGGTCGGCGACGTCAGCGGCAAGGGCCTGAAAGCCGCCATGACCGTCAGCGCCATCATCGGCGCCCTGCGCAATGAGCTGGAGCGCCAACCAGTGCACGTCCTTGCCAATCTGAACCGCGCCCTGTACGGACAAATCAGCGGTTTTGCCACCTGTGCCGTCGCATCCATTGCAGCCGACGGCGCACTTACCATCGCCAACGCTGGCCACGTATCGCCCTATTGCAGCGGCAGAGAGTTGGCTGTTGCTAACGGCCTGCCGCTGGGCATCACCGCCGAGCCAGGCTATGAAGAAACCCACTTCAAGCTCGCTCCCGGTGACCGCCTCACGTTTATTTCCGATGGAGTGGTCGAGGCCGCCAACGGCAAGCGCGAACTCTTCGGCTTTGAGCGCGCAGAACAGATCATCCATCTGCCCGCCGCGGCTATCGCCGAAGCCGCTCAACGCTGGGGCCAGGAAGACGACATCACCGTGCTCACCGTCGCGCGCACGCCGAAGCTGGAGGCCGTAACCGCATGACCAGGACGCTGCTCCTTTCCGGGTGTTTTTTGCTTGCCGCGTGCCGGCTGATGGCACAGGGGGCGGATGTGGCGATCCCAAGCACGCGTCCCTCCGATGCGGTTGTGCCGGTCACGCTGGGCCAATCCGTGGTTGCGCTCACCGGACCATGGAAGTTCCACGTCGGCGACAACCCACAATGGGCCGATGCGGGCTTCAACGATAACTCCTGGCCCGTGGCGCAATTGAGCGCCTGGCCCAAGCCGGCCTTTTACTCCGATGGATTTGTTTGGGTGCGCTTCAGGGTGCCGGTCCGCACTGACGCCGCCGAGCCGCTGGCCGTGCATACCTCCGCGATGGCTGGCGATTTGGTTGCCTACGAAATCTTCGTGAACGGAGCGCGCGTTGGCAGCTTCGGAAGTTTCCCGCCAAAGGCGCGGATGGAGAGCCTGCCCCGGGGGATGACCTTCGATCTTCCGCACGGACTTTGTCGGCCCGGTGAGACGGCGCAGATTGCCTTGCGCATCTGGTATGCGCCGGCTGCCCGCCGGAGCGGGGGAACCGACTCGGTCACTGTGACCTTCGACCAGAGCCGGACGCTGCACGCCGAAGACGAGGTGGTGCGTGAGCGGGCGCTGCTGCGCGAGGTCCCACTGATGCTGGTCAACGTTCTGGTGCTGCTGCTTGGCTGCGCGGTGCTCTGGAGCGGCTGGTCGTCTCGCAGCCGGGATGTGGTGCTTTGCGGCGCCATGATGGGCTCGCTCCCCCTTCTGCCCCTTTTCCTTCAATTCTCTGAAGCGCGGCTCATCGACCTCTCGGCAACCAGCTACTTTCCCCTGCAGGTCATCGCGCAACTGCCATCCATGTTCGTCTCAGTGGTATTCATTTGGGGCATCAACGGATTCCGGGACCGCTTCTTCAGGCGCATGATGCTGGGCGCTATGGTGATCTTCAACCTCGCGTCCCTCGTCGTATTCCTCCCGTCCCGACCCTCTCCGCTGCTCACCGTGGCGTGGTTTGCGCTGCCCATCGGACTGCGGACTTTCGACATTCTGAACGTGGGCGCGAACCTATGGGCTGCCATCAAAGTGCCGCGCAACCGCGTTATCGCAGTGACGATGATGCTGGTGCCGGGGGCCTCGCTGGTCCACGGTCTGCGAACCCTCTTTGAAGCACAAGGCACGAATTACTTCGACCTCACGTTCACTCTGTTCGGCATCTGCCTCGCAGCAGTACTGGCTCAGCGCGCCTGGGCAGAGTGGCGCACACGCGACGCGCTGCAGGCCGAGTTCGAGGCTGCGCACGAATTGCAGCAGAGGCTGGTGCCGCCAGCACTGAACCTTCCGGGCTTTCATGCCGCCAGCGCATACCTTCCGGCGCGCCAGGTCGGCGGCGACTTCTTCTACCTCCGCAGCGAGGATGATGGCGGCGTCCTGGTGGTGCTGGGCGACGTCAGCGGCAAGGGATTGCCCGCGGCCATGACCGTTCACGCGGTGATGGGCGCGCTGCGCACCATGCCCGCGCTGCCGCCGGTGCGCATCCTTGAGTCGCTGAACCGAGGGCTGGTGGGCCAGTTACAAGGCGGCTTCGTCACCTGCTGCGTGGCCAGGATCGGCCGCGATGGGGCTGCCACCCTGGCCAGCGCCGCCCACCTGCCGCCATATCTCGATGGGCGCGAAGTTGAAGTAGAGTACGGCCTCCCGTTGGGATTAACCCTGGATACGGAATACCTGGAAACGCAGCTCAGCCTCGCGCCCGGCATGCAACTGACGCTGGTGACTGACGGCGTCGTCGAAGCCCAGAATCAACAAGGTGAACTTTTCGGCTTCGAGCGCACCGCTGCTATCGCCAACCAACCCGCCGCGCAAATCGCCCAAGCCGCACGGGCCTTCGGCCAGGAAGACGACATCACCGTCCTCACCGTCGCCCGCATGGCCCCGGCGATCGTGTAGGACCTCAACTGCGCCAGTGCAGCTCCACCGGCCCCTCCATCGGGTGCCTGCCCGTTCCATCCAGCCGCGCCTGCTTCAGCGCGAAGTACCACTTCGCCGGTTTGTCCGCATCGTCAATCAGCATCAGGCTCGGGTTGTGCTTCAGCCCCTCCGCCTGCTGCATCATCGTGACTTGATCCTGCCGCACAAACTTCGCGCCAAAAAACTTCGCAATCGGAGTCACCAGCGGCACGTGGTAGAACACGTTCCACGCCGCCACCACGTCAATCCGGCACGTCGAGGCCGTCACCGGCGTCACCGTCGTCAGGCTGCTGAACCACTTCTCGCCGCAGCGGATCACCTCCGTCCGCCGGTTCGGCAGCACAAAATCAATCGTCGTCTCCACCGGCTGCCCATACACGCCCAGCAGCTTGTACGGCGCGGAGTTCCCGCTCGGCGCATGCGCGCTCATCCTGAAGCCCTCGGGAATCGGCTCGAACTTCTTCGTCTTTTCGCGAATGCTGCCGCGCGTCCGCCACCACCACGCCTGATGCACAAACGGTCCATGCGCCGGATCCATCAAGCCAATAATTCCGTGGTCCACGTTGCATGGCAGGTCCGCCGTCAGGAACGCCGTCCGATACCGCGGCCCAAACTTCTTCAGCTCCGGCACCGCCCGCGGAATCGCACCCTCCGCCACGCGTCCGCTGCCTGCGCCCGGCACGTACACCCACGCGTGCCCGTCGCGCTCCTCACACGGATACGCCGTCGCATAGATCCGTGTCGCGTCCAGATGGTCATGGCTGCTGAGCGAGGGAATCACCGCGCACTGCCCGCTGCACGGCTCAAACTCCCATCCGTGATACCGGCACGTCACCCGCTCCCCGTCAAACCACCCCACACTCAGCGGAATCCCCCGATGCGGACAGCTGTCGCGCATCGCAAAGACGCGCCCATCCTTCCGCCGTCCCAGCACCAGCGGAATCCCCAGCAGCATCGCTGTCGCCAGCTTGTCGCCACGCAGCGCGTCGGTGCGCAGCGCCGGATACCAGTCGTCATAAATCAGCGTGGCGCTTGGCCCCTGAATCGGAACGCCCGTCTCTGTTGTCGTCACCAGCGGCATTTGGCAATCACCATGGCACCAGCGCTCCGGCTGCCTCGGTGCCGGGCGCGCGCACCGTCTCCCCTACATGCTTCCCCGACTCGCCGGCGGCACCAGCCCATTCATCCGCAGATACTCCACCATCTGCCCGTAGTGGTCCATCATGTGCGCAATCGCAAACGCCGCCGTGCCCGCCCGCGTCCCATGCGCCGTCATCACAAACGCATTCTCCGGCGTCATCGCATGCATGTACGCGTGCGCCTCGGCAAACGAGTCCTTCAGCGCCGCCACAATCTCCGCCTTCGTCTTCAGCTTCTCAATCGCCGCGCTCTGGTCCGCCATCGGCTTCGCCGGGTCCGCAAAGTAGTGACCGTTCGATTCCGCCACATGCTTCACCTGCTCGGCAAACGTGCGCACGCCTTTGAACTCGCCCTGCGTCGGCGCAAAGTTGTACTTGTCCTCCGGCATCGCCTCCGCCAGCGAAACAAACTCGCGCTCCCACCCGCTCAGCACCTGGTCAAACACCTGCGCCGGAGCCACCTGCGTACCCACCGCGGGCTTCGCGGCCTGCATCTGCGCACCGCTCACGCCACTCGCCGCCGCCAGCAGGCAGCAGCCCACCAATCCACTCCATACATGCCTGGGGAAGATCATCCATCGCCTCCTCGCACGGCCCATCACCGTGCCCACCGAATCTACCAGAGTGCTCCATCACTGCGAAACCAGCGCATCATCCGAACTCGCGCCTCACGCCTTATACAGCCGCCCGCCCTTCACTTCAAACCGCTCCCCGCGCCACACAATCGTGTTCCCCGCAAAGCCCGCCACCCACAGGCCCATGGCCACCGCATCGCGCAGCGGCACGAGCCACAGTCCCGGCAACACCTGCCGGTCGCCCAGCACTCCTGCACCCACCTGCATGGCCAATCCAAGACGAAGAAAAAGACTCATGCCCAGCAGCCACACGCTCCACAGACTCACTCCGCTCGCCACCACGTTCAGCGCCGCCCACATCAGCCCATGCGTAAACACCAGTCCCGCATAGCCCGCCGGCCGCGCATCCCGCACCGTCCTCAGCCAGCGCAGCTGATGATCGAAGAACCCGCGCCATCCATACCCCGGCACGCTCGTCTCCACCACCTCGCCCGCCAGCGCCACGCCGTAGCCCGCCTGCGCCACCCGCGCGCCCAGCTCGTAGTCATCGGCCAGATGATCCTTCAGCGCGGCAAATCCCCCGATGCGCTCCAGCGCCTCGCGCCGCACCGCCAGCGTCGACCCCAGCCCATACCGCAGCCCGCCCTCGATCATCCGCGACAGCAGCACGCCCGCCTGAAAATCCGTCGCAATCCCCAGCGCCTCCAGCCGCGAGGCCAGCGTCCCATGCGCCCGCCCGCGATAGAGCGCCGTCACCAGCCCCACCTCGGCCGCGCCCTCCGCCTGCGGAGCAAACTCCGCCATCACCCGCTCCAGATACCGCGGTCCCACCGTAATGTCCGAGTCATTCACCAGCAGAAAGTCATACCGCGCCTCGCCCTGCATCTGCGCCAGCGTGCTCACCTTGCCGTTCGTGCCCAGCCGCTCCGGGCACACCAGCAGCCTTATCGCCCGCTCAGGAAACTCCGCCTCGAGCGCCCGCACCGTCGCCACCGCCGGGTCGTCCAGCGACGACACGCCAAACAGCAGCTCGTACTCTCCCGTGTAACTCTGCCGGCAATGGCTCCGAAACGCCTCCAGCATCCCCGGATCGGTCCCCTTCAGCGACTTCAGGATGCTCACGCCCGGCGCAAACACCGCCAGCGCCCGCCGCCGCGCCCGCAGAAAGACCCGCGCAGCCACCAGCGCCGCCAGAAAATACCCCATCCCCGCCACGGCCAGCACCGTAGTCGCCGCCTCAATCCCCACTGCAAGTGCGTGCGCCGTCACAGCGCCCAGTGTAGCCGACACCCCGCGCAACCGCACTCTCTACCCAGTGCCCGCAACAGCCCCGTTGTCCATTGGCGCTCATCATGGACAGAGACCGCCGCTCTCCATTGAACTGAAGCGAACCGTAGCTGGCCAGCGCTTCATCGTGTATATTTCCCCTCTGAGAAGCGAGTGACTGTCTGAGTCACCTGCGCCCAGCAGAAGATCGAATCCCCATGATCGAGGTCGCCAATGTCAAAGGCCGGTGACGCATCGGAGCAGAATTCAACCGGTGGCGATAGACGCACCGCGAGTTCAGATGTCACCCGCAGAGAATGCGTGAAGCTCGCCGCTTCCGCAAGTGTGATGACCCTTGCTCCCATCCCCTTGCGCGGTTTTTCACTCTCCACGCCTATTGAAACTGCCGCTCAAAAGCAAGCGACTCCCCCAGAATGGACGGGCCACAACAAGAAGCTGGGCGAGTATTTTCTCGAGCGCGGATACCCCATGTACGAGCCGCACCCGCGCTATCTTGGTGTGCTGCGCGGTTCCTGGTACCAGATGGGACGGCAATACGGCGAGCGCGCAGGCGACCTCATCCGCTATGTTTACGAGGGATGGTACAGGGAGCTGTTGCCGATTCAGGGCGCAAGCGCAACCATGGCAGCCTACCTGGTCCAGCAGGAACAGTACTATGAGTTCCTGTTGCCCGAAGCGCTCGAAATGATGCACGGCATTGCCGACGGCGCATCGGAAGAACTTGCAGCCTCTGCTTTTCCGCGCGAACTCGGCCATTTCCACAAGATCCTGATGATCAACAGCTATTTCGGATTGAAAGGAAGACCACCCCAGTCCGCGACTGCCACCTTGGCGCCGCCAGACGAATCCATCCACTGCTGCAGCGGAGCGGTCATCCTGGGCCCCGCCACGCAAAACGGCAAAGCGATCCATGTCAGCTCCGAAGACCAGCACTTCTTCCCGCAGGAGTATCTCGTCACTTTTATCGCCGACCCATCGGACACGCGAGCAAGCCGCTTCACGGTGACTGACTCCGCGGGTGAAATCGGAAGTGAGCATGCGCAGAACATTCATGGCGTCACTTCAAGCGGATATTCAGGGGGAACATTCGGTATTCTGGCGCCCACGCTGGATCGTCCGTTCTCGGGTTATCGCAGACCCGGTTTGGACTGGCAGGTCGGCAACTTTTATGCAGCGGCCTTCGCCACGTCCGCAAGACATGCCGTCGAGCTTCTGACCTTGGGCAGGGCAGAGTACCGGGCCAAATCCGGGAACAAGATCGTGATCGGGAAATGCACGCGGGGCGTGAACTGGGTGGTTTCCGATGGTCATGAAGCATTCGTGATCGAAAGCATTCCAGCAGATCAGAACGGCGTTGCGCGTTACTCTGTTCGAGCCCCAGGCGACATGGGAGAAACCGGAAAGCACTACGTTGTTTCGACCAACAATGTGGAAGCGAAGGACAGCTACAACGAGGACAACGATTACGAACCCGGCCATGCGATGAGCCAGCATGGAAGCGGCAGCCAGAACCCCAGGCATTTCGGCCTCAACCTGACCGGAACGCGCTTCTGGACATTGATGTGGTTGATTCGGCGAAATTATGGCCATGTCACGCCCGAGATGGTGCAGGCCTGGCGGCGTACGCACTTCATCTTCGACCAATCGGGAACCCGTCATGACTTCATCGAGGTCGACAGTAACCAGATTCCCGTCTACCTCGTTCCCGATGCCGCAACACTGTGCTGGCATAGTTCCGGTCCGGCGGGCGTCGACACCTTCCGAGGCGTTGACACATACGTCAGCATGTCGATCGCAGACGACTTGACCTCTTTTCGTACCAAAGGAAGACCTTGCGAGTGGGACGGGCCTTGGGATCGTCTGTCGCTGCGAAATCCGCCCCGCCTTTCTTAACGGCGGGTGGCCCCGATCTCAGGCGGAATCTTATCAAATCGAGGTTGCCCCAGCTCTCGCTTTTGAGACCTGGGAAACCTCCGCGCCTGCCCTGCCGATCTTCTCACTTCGAAACAGCGGAACACCCCACAAGCCCCAATCCCCCGGAAAACGCCGGTGGATCCCGCAAGGCGCAATCTCACCGTTCTCCGGGCTACACCAGCTTCACTTTCCCGGTACGCAGGTCGTATACAGCGCCGACGACCTTCAGCTTTCCGTCTCTGACGCGGGGCGCCAGGATCGGCTCCAGTCCTTTGAGTCGCGCGACGCCGAGCTCCACATTCTTCCGAATCGCGTTCTCCAGCGCGTCGCCGGGTTCTCCCTTGCTTTGGGTCACGGCGGGCTTGATCAATTCCACCATGCCGTTGATTGCGCCCGGCAGCGAATCTTTGGCGTCAATGTGCTGCTTGGCAGCTTTCACCGCGCCGCAACCGCTGTGACCAAGGATCACGATAAGGGGCACATTGAGTTCGGCGACGGCGTACTCAATGCTGCCCTTGACCACCACGCCCGCGCCCTCGACCACGTTGCCCGCTACGCGCACGACAAAGATGTCGCCCAGACCCACGTCAAACAAGATCTCCGGCGCCACTCGGGAATCGGCGCAACTGACGATCACAGCCTCGGGATACTGTGCTGCCGCAAGCCCGCTGAAATCCGCGGGGCCGCGCCGCGGAGCCCTGGTTTGCCCGCGCGCGAAACGCGCATTGCCGTCGAGCAGGTCACGCAACGCCTGGTCAGGGTCCACTTGCAGGCCGACTTTCCCCGGCGCTCCTTTTTGCGCCAGGGCGAGCCTTCCTAAAGGGGTCGCCAGACTCAGCCCCACAGCGGCCAGCGTGAAGAACTCACGGCGGGAAACATCGGGCAGATTTTTCATAACCAACCTTTCTGGCAGCGTTGCCGACCAATGAGGGTTGCCGAGTGTGCCCCTTTGAAAAAGCGGGGCAATATGAACTTCAGATCCACTCCTGCGAACAGGAGGGATCTTACGCCGATGAAATCCCTTGCCTACTGCCAGTTTGTACAGGTAGGCGCAGCACATTTTCTGAGTCTTCCCGGGCCGGTGGCCCACATCTCAGGATGCAAATCCAGCACCGAAATGGGCGGCTCAGGTCTCGCTTTTGAGACCTGGAAAACCTCCGCGCCTGCCCTGCCGGGTGCCCCCGGTCTCGCCCTTGAGACCGGGGAAAGCACTCAAGCTCCCATCCACGCAGACCCGCCCCGCTTTCCCCTTGCCCCGGCATCGCACCCGCCCCATACTGGTCCTGCGCCCCACCATGCCGACCCCCAAGCCCCAATCCTTCCAGGCCTTCCTTGAGGCCGCCGGCAAGCCCCTCTACTGGACCATCGCCCGCGTCCCCGCCGAGACCACTGCCGCCCTCAAGCGCGCCTGGCCCGGCTGGACCACCCGCCGCGTCCGCGGCACCATCAACGGCTTCGCCTTCCGCACCACGCTCTTTCCCGGCCCCAACGGTGAAGGCCTCACGATCCTCGTAAACAAGCAGATGCAGGCCGGCGCCGAGGCCCGTCCCGGCGACCGCGCCACCTTCCGCATCGAACCGGACCTCGAGCCCCGCTCCGACGAGCACCCTGCTGAACTCACTGCCGCCCTCAAGGGCCAGCGCGCCCTCACCCGCTGGCTCCAGAGCTTCAGCCCCTCCGCCCGCCGCGAAATCGGCAACTGGGTCGCCCAGGCCAAGTCCCCCGAATCCCGCCGCAAGCGCGCCCTGCAGATGGTCGAGCGTCTTCTCCTTGTCATGGAGGGCGAGCAGGAAACCCCGCCGATCCTGCGCACCGCCTTCCAGCGCGAACCTCTCGCCGCCCGCGGCTGGCAGGCTTTGACGCTCACTCAGCGCCGCGGCCACCTCTGGGGCATCTTCGCCTACCAGTCCGTCGAATCCCGCGAGCGCCGCGCCGCCCAGGCCATCGCAGACGCCCTCCGCATCGCTCGCAAAAACCAGCCCTCCAGCCGCTGAATCTCCCTGTGGAAACTTTTTCTCGCCCGACATCATTTTTGTGCGGCTTCGCCCCGAGGTTTATCGTCTAAGTAGGTAAGATGTCTGCCGCCGCTGCCCTTCGCTCGATCTTCGCTCCAGGCGCCAATGTCGCCACTGCCTCAGCCGCGGACGTTCTCGCGCGCGAGCAGAGTCTGGCCATCGCCGAGGGCCTCAAGCAGCAGCAGGCAGGCCTCCTCGACGAGCTCATCGTCCGCTATCAGCACCGGCTCCTCCGCTATCTCGTCTTCCTCACCGGCAACCGCGAGCAGGCTGAAGACCTCTTTCAGGAGGTCTGGATGCGCGTGCTCACCCGCGGCGCGCAGTTCAACGC
>JBAUTX010000085.1:0-8775 GCA_049582405.1 Occallatibacter sp.
GCTATGTGCATGTGGAAGCGAATTGGGTGTGGACTGTGCTGTTCGCTGTTTGCGCTTGGGATTGCCTTTGGCGCAGCCCCGCCCCCTGCGGCAGGCGACGCGGAGTCTGCGCCACGGATGCCGCAGGTAATTGAACAGTTCACGGCCAACTCGATGAGCCTGGACCGAACCTACTCGGTTCAGATTTCGCCGGTGCGGATGGCGCGATTTGAGAAGTTTTACATCGATGAGCAGGCAATCCTGGCCGGAATTAACTTCAATTCCCTCTCTGAAGACGACAAGGTGGACTATCTGCTGCTCAAAAACCGGCTGACCACCGATCAGCATCGCCTTGCGATCCAGAGGAAGCAGGTGGAAGAGATGCAGCCGCTACTGCCGTTCGCCGAAACCATCGAAGCGTTGCTCGAAGACCAGCGTCTGATGAAGCGTCCTGACGCGGAGAAGGACGCAGCAGCGCTGACGGCGATGGTCAAACGAATGACTGCGGAGCAGTCGCAACTTGATCCAAAGCAGCATGGCGCATCCACGGCCGACTCCGGCGCCCGGCCACGTGTGAATCCTGTCGTCGCCAACCGCGCGCTGCATGCGACAGAACAACTCCGGGCCTCGCTCAAGAACTGGTTTAGCCAATACAACGGCTATGACCCCGCCTTTACATGGTGGGTCGATGAACCTTACAAGGATGCCGACAAGGCGCTGGGCGACTACAGCACGTTTCTCAAGGAGAAGCTGATCGGTATCCCTGCTGGCGACAAGACGACGATCATCGGAGACCCCGTTGGCCGTGACGCTCTGATGCAGGAACTCGCCGACAACATGATTCCATACACGCCCGAGGAACTGATCGCAATCGCCCAAACCGAGTACGACTGGTGCATGCGAGAAATGCTGAAGGCGTCCCGTGAAATGGGCTTTGGCGATAACTGGCACGGAGCCGTCGAAAAGGTCAAGCAGATGCACGTAGCACCGGGCGAGCAACCTGCGCTGATCCGCAAATTGGTGGAGGAAGGCAGCGACTTCGCCAAACGCAATGAGCTTGTCACCGTGCCTCCACTGGCCGATGAAACCTGGCGCATGATCATGATGACGCCAGAGCGCAAACTGGTGAACCCGTTCTTCACCGGAGGAAACGAGATCAGCGTCTCCTACCCGACTGATACGATGACCTTCGACCAGCGCGAGATGAGCATGCGCGGCAACAACATTCCCTTTGCCCATGCAACCGCATTTCATGAAATGATCCCCGGTCACTTCCTGCAGTTCTACATGTCTGCGCGATATCATCCTTATCGGCGCGCGTTTTCGACGCCCTTCTGGGTGGAAGGCAACGCCTTCTGGTGGGAGATGCTTTTCTGGGACAAAGGCTTCGACAAGACGCCCGAAGAGCGGGTGGGCGCGCTGGTCTGGCGCATGCATCGTTCCGCGCGCGTCATCTTCACGATGAATTTCCACCTCGGACGATGGACCCCTCAGCAGTGCGTGCAATCACTGATCGACAATGTGGGCTTTGAGCCCGACAACGCAACTGCCGAAGTGAGGCGATCGTTCGATGGTTCGGTAGGTCCGCTTTACCAGAGCGCGTATCTCCTCGGCGCGCTGCAGTTTCGCGCGTTGCACGCCGAGCTTGTGGATTCCAAAAAGATGACGGACCTTCAGTTTCACGACGCCATCCTGCACGAGAACTCCATGCCGATTGAACTCCTGCGGGCTGATCTCGAACACCAGCACCTCACACGCGACTTTCAGTCCAGCTGGAAATTCTACGGGGATCACCCACCCCATCCTTAGAGGCTGTTCGCAAGCATCAGGCGCTGCATCTTGACCAAACTTGCGCAATTGATGGACAGAAGACGCCTTCTGCAAAATCCGGCGCCCCCCCCCAGGACCAGATCCTTCTCCTGCTCACCGCCCGGATCGACCAGATACCGGTTCGTCTCGGAGAAGCGCGTGGATTATTGTATCCAACTTCGTATACTATGCAAGGAAGAATTTCGAGTCCTCATGTTCCAACCTGAAGACATGCTATGACGGTCGATCCTCATTTGCCGCGACGCATTGAAGTTGTCGATTCGCACACCGCCGGAGAACCGACCCGTTGCGTCCTCTCCGGAGGTCCTCAACTGGGCATCGGTCCGCTCCCGGGTCGCCTCGAGCGACTGCGGAACGACCACGACATCTACCGCCGCGCAATTCTCTGTGAACCGCGCGGATCCGATGTGCTGGTTGGCGCTTTGCTGGTGGCGCCGGTGGACCCTGAGGCGGCGGCAGGCGTCATCTTCTTCAACAACGCCGGCTACCTGGGCATGTGCGGCCATGGAATGATCGGGGTTGCAGCCACCCTGTCCTATCTGGGCCGCATTGGGATCGGGCAGCACCGCTTTGAGACACCCGTGGGAGATGTAAAGGTTTCGCTGGCGGAAGACGGCGAGGTCACGATCAGAAGCGTCGACGCGTATCGTCATCGGGCCCGGGTTCCGGTTGATGTGCCGGGTTACGGAACCCTTTACGGAGATGTGGCATGGGGGGGCAACTGGTTCTTTCTGATTGCGGAGCACCCCTACACGCTTCTCGTCGACAACGTAGAGGAGCTCACTGCCTTCACGTGGCGGGTGCGCCAAGCTCTCGCCGCCCAGGGAATCACGGGAGCCAACGGCGCAGAGATCGACCACATTGAGATCTTCACCGCAGCCCACGACCAGGCCAACGACAGCCGCAACTTTGTCCTGTGCCCCGGCAAAGCCTATGATCGATCGCCCTGCGGCACCGGGACCAGCGCGAAGATGGCCTGCCTGGCAGCCGACGGAAAGCTCTCGCCGGGCCAAATCTGGCGTCAGGAAGGTATCCTTGGCAGCGTATTCATGGGGAGTATCCTGCGCGAGGGTGATCGGGTGATTCCACATATCACCGGCTCTGCCTACGTGACCGCCGAATCGTCTCTGGTCTTCCTGCCCGATGATCCCTTTCGCAGCGGAATTCCGCCGACCGCAGGACTGCTGGGATGAGTGGAGATTTCGTCTTCGATGCAGCCATCGCCGGAGGTGGCATTGTGGGTGCGGCCTGCGCACTGGCCTGCGCACGGCGTGGTGTCAGCGTGGTGCTCGTCGAACGCGATACCTTCGGCAGCGGAGCCACCGCGGCCGGCATGGGCCACATCGTCGCGATGGACGACTCCGAGGCGCAGTTTGCTCTGACCCGCTTTTCGCAGCAGTTGTGGCAGGAACTGGCGCCCCAATTGCCCGCCAGAGCCGAATATGAACAGCGCGGCACGCTGTGGATCGCCGCAGACCACGAAGAGATGGAGGCAGCCGAGCGGAAACATGCGTGGTATATCGCGCGATCCGTTCCCTGTCAGTTGCTGACCGCAAGCCAACTGGCAGCGGCCGAGCCAAATCTGGCAGGCGGATTCGCAGGCGGACTTCTGGTCTCAGAGGACGCGGTCGTCTATTCACCAGCGGTGGCAGCGGAGCTGGCTCGCAGGGCACAGGAACTGGGGGCTCGACTGCTGGTTGGCAGGACCGTTTGCGCAATAGGCCACGGCCGTCTGGTGCTCGAATGCGGCGAGGAACTACGCGCAAACCGTATCGTTCTGGCCCTCGGGGCCGAATCCCTTCAACTTTGCCCCGGACTGCCGATTCGCAAACGCAAGGGACATCTTGTCATTACCGATCGCTATCCTGGGTTTGTGAATCATCAGTTGGTCGAGCTTGGCTATCTGAAGAGTGCGCACAGCTCGACCGGTGATTCCGTAGCCTTCAATGTGCAGCCGCGCCAGACTGGACAGTTGCTGATCGGCTCCTCGCGCCAGTTTGGCGCTGAACATGCCGAGGTCGATCCACACATCCTCAGCGCCATGCTTGTGCGGGCCGCGCATTTTCTTCCAGCGCTGGCTAACCTGAGCGCCATCCGCGTCTGGACAGGGTTTCGCGCGGCAACGCCAGACAAGCTGCCATTGATCGGACCAGACCCCGGCGATCCCTCGCTGTTGCTGGCGACGGGCCACGAAGGGTTGGGCATTACCACCTCCCTGGCAACCGCTGAACTGATCGCCGATTTCATCACGAACCAGAGTTCCGCCATCGCCCCTGAGCCCTATCTGCCTGCACGCTATGCCCAGGCCACTACAACCGATTCGAAAACACAATCACGAGGATTAGCATGAAGTGGACAGGAGTCATGCCGGCTTTAACCACGGCATTCGATGAGAATCTGAAGATCGACCATGCCTTTGTTGCGCGCCATGCGCTGTGGCAGATTGAGAATGGCGTCAGCGGGCTGGTAGCCCTGGGCTCTCTCGGCGAGGCGGCAACGCTCACTCTGGAAGAAAAGCTATCGGTCATTGAAACTCTGGTGACCGCCGTCGAGGGAAAGGCTCCTGTAATCGCTGCAATCTCCGCACTGTCAACCACGGAAGCCGTCACTCTGGCTAAGGCGGTAGAGGCTCGTGGCGCAAGGGGCCTCATGATTCTTCCGCCCTATGTTTACAAGGGCGACTGGGCGGAGATGAAGGCGCATGTTGGCGCGGTCCTGGCGGCGACGGCGCTCCCTGCCATGCTCTACAACAATCCAGTGGCTTATGGGACGGACTTCACCCCCGAGCAAATTCAGGAGTTGGCGGCGGAATTTTCCAACCTGCAGGCAGTGAAGGAGTCCTCGACCGACGTGCGCCGCGTGACGGCGATTCGCGCGCTGATTGGCAACCGGCTCTCCATCTTTGTCGGGGTTGACGACGCCATTGTCGAAGGCATCGCCGCTGGGGCCGTGGGCTGGGTGGCAGGCCTGGTCAACGCACTCCCCAAAGAGAGTGTCGATCTTTTTGCGTTGGCCAGCGCGGGGAAAACCGAGGAGGCCTTCGAGCTGTATCGCTGGTTTCTGCCGTTGCTTCGGATGGATACGGTGCCCAAGTTCATCCAGCTCATCAAGCAGGTGCAGCAGGAACTCGGAATTGGGAGCGCGCGTGTGCGTGCCCCTCGTCTGGAAGTTGTTGGAGAAGAGTTGGCCGAGACTCGCAGAGTGGTTGCCCACGCGCTGGCCACTCGTCCTGCAGTTGCCGTGGCAAGCACGCCCTTTGCGGCGAAGTAAGCAAGGGAGGCAGCTGGCGCTACCAGCTGCCTCGCTCACCGAAGACGTCAATCACATGCGCCAGGCGCTTGCAACCATTCTCCCAGTTCAGTATGAGTCCCTCTTCCAGGCGACGCGGATCTCCGGCGATCAAGGCGTCTATGATGGCTGCGTGTTCCTGTGTGGACAACGTCAGATCATTGATGATCGAGCTTGCATAGAGGCGCCAATAACGCTCGGTCTGGGGTTCAATCGCCCGATGCAGTGCAAGCAACCTCGGCCCTGCATCAGCACTTACCAGCAGGCGATGAAACTCACGGTCCAAATCGAAGATACTTGCCCCTTCCAGACCCTGCTGCTGCGCAATTCTGGTTAACTGTGCATTGACATGCGCCAGCTTGTCAGCCAGCGCCGCACGGACCGGCGCAGGAAGCTGCGCCGCACGGCGGCCTGCAAGTCCCTCAAGCCTGCCGATAATTGGGTAAAGTTCGCTGGCATCTTCTTTGGTCAGGGATGAAACCACCATCCGCGACTTACTGGCATTGCGATGCTCCTGCACATACCCTTCCCGCTGCAGGAGGTAAAGCGCGCCACGCACAGGGGTGCGACTCATGTTCAGGTGCTCGCACAGATCGCCTTCCACGATCCAAGTGCCGGGAGAAAGCCTGCCATGTACGATTAACTCGCGAATCTTTTGAAATGCGGTTGTGACACTGGTGCCGTGCCCCGGCTTGACCGCGGCCTTGCGTGCGGTCTTCAATTTCGGTTTTCCTGTGAATTGCCTTGGCATCCGTATCGCCTTAATCGACGGCTAGAATCACTTCGGAAACCCTGATTCTTCCAAATTCTACATGATTGCCGCTAGACCCATTGCCAAAGCCAGCAGCGACACGCACGGGAAGAAATGGCATGTCTGGACCTTTCCGCATCGACCAAGCCGGTGCGTTCTTTCGATCACTGACCCGAAGATTTCCGGTTCCAGTCGGGAGTCTTTTCCCCGGATACATTGCGGACAAAGAAATCCATCAGCTTGAGCTGCCCGTAACGCCCGCCGGCTCCATGACCACCGCCCGGAACCACGAGCAAATCAAATTGCTTGTCTGCCTTGATCAGCCGGTCAACCACCTGATACGTGGAGGACGGGTCGACATTCGTATCCATCTCGCCGACCACCAGCATCAGTTTGCCCTGCAAACGCCAGGCATTGTCCACATTGGACGACGCCGCATACTGGGGACCAACCGGCCATCCCATCCACTGCTCATTCCACCAGATCTTGTCCATCCGATTATCGTGACAGCCGGAATTAGACACGGCAGCCAAATAGAATTCAGGGTGAAACAGAAGCGCCCCCATCGCACTTTGCCCGCCGGCCGAGGTGCCGAAAACTCCAACACGGGTGATGTCATACCACGGATATTTCGTGGCGAGGGCCTTGTGCCACAGGATACGATCCGGAAAGCCTGCGTCCTTCAGGTTCTGCCAGGCTGCGTCGTGGAAAGCACGGGAACGGTTGTTCGTTCCCATGCCGTCAATCTGTGCGACTGCAAATCCCAATGCGGTCAGCGGCTCGATGCGCAGGCTAAAGCTCTTGGGCACAAATGATCCCTGAGGACCAGCATAGATATCTTCAATCACCGGGTACTTCCGCGCCGAATCGAGCTTCTCCGGCTTATAAACCACGCCCCAGATGTCCGTCTTGCCATCGCGCCCCAGCGCGTGGAAGGGCTCGGGAGCCTGCCATCCGGCGGCGATCAACTGCGTCAAGTCGGCGGTCTGCACCTGCATCAGCACGGCGCCGTTTACGGCGCTGCGCAGCACGAGCGTTGGCGCGGTATTCACTGTCGAATAGAGGTCGGTGAATGTGAGCCCATCGCCGGAGTACGCCAAGGTATGGTCAGCCGGCTCCGGAGTCAACGGCGTCAATCCCGAGCCATCGAAGCGAATCTTGTATCCATGCACATAGTACGGATCTTCGCCCTTCCCCATACCGCTTGCGCTGAAGTAGATGGTCCGGTGCTGCTCGTCGACATGATCCACTGAACGCACAACCCAAGGCCCCCTGGTAATCTGCTGGCGCACGGCGCCGGTCTTGCCGTCAAGCAGATACAGATGCTCCCAGCCGTCTCGCTCACTTGCCCAGAGAATCTCCTTTCCGTCGGCCAGATCGCGGCGAAAATGCTTGCCGTGGTCGAACTGGTTGCGCACCAGGGGCTCGTAATTAACAAACGTCTTGCTCGTTTCGTCGATCAGTGCGCGGGCCTTGGCGGTCGCGGCATCCACTTCCACAACCCGATAAAGCTGGTGCCCGCGCTGGTTATATTCGAAGGTGAAACCGCGCCCATCCTTCCACCACCTCAGCGGACTCATCGAAAATTGATTCGGAAATAGAGCGGAATCGATCTCTAACTGCTGCCGCTGAACGACGTCGAAGAGCACGGGCTGGTAGAACGCAAGCACGTCTCCGGCCTTCGGGTAGACCATGGTGGAGTGAATCGGCTGCAGCTGGTTCGGGGGTGAAGATTCAACGTAATCGACCACGCGGCGATAGCCGGGACGAATGCGATAGATGGCAATGTGCTTCGAGTCCGGTGACCACGCGATCGTCGAGACTGCGTAGTAATTGTCGGCGGAGCCATCCATGCTTAAGACAATCGGCTTCTGCTGATCTTCTGCTGGTGAGTCTTTTGCCGGCACCTTTGCGGGCGGGGCCAGCGACCGCATCACCAGGTTGTTGTTGAGCACATAGGCGGTCCATTTTCCATCCGGTGAAGCCACAGCATGTTCGTTGCTGTTTTCCGGCTTGGGCGTTGGGTCGTAACCTTCATCGTCTGGATCATGATCCGCGGGACGAAGGTCTTTCGTGCAGGAGTAGTCCTCAAGCCGGCATGTCCAGTGCACATCCGCAACTGTGAATGTCATCACACGCTGCGCATCCACAAAGCGAAAATCCTTGAAGGGCAGGCGATCGGCCTGCACCGGAGCGCCCGTCGCCCTGGTCAACGATTCGGCCAGGCGTTGCGCATCGAAGGCCGGCTGTGAACTTTTGCGATCCGCATCCACGACCACAAAGCGGAAGCCGCCTTCCTTCTCTCCCGCACCTGCCCGTATGTTTTCGCGATAGACAAAGCGGTTGGTTCCCTCAATCCATTTGGGCGCCTCCGGCATATGATCGACGAGCCCGTCATAGTGCTCCTGCAGATCAAGCGCTCGCTCATAATCGCCACGCGTCCACTGCGCGCAGGCGCAGGCAGCAGACAGCAGACAGCCCACCAGCAATCCGGCTCTGGCGATAGCACCGTAGGTCAATTCCGTCATGCAACGCATCCGATTTCTGCTCCTCGCTCGATTTTCAATGCTCTTTGATCGGCGGTGCAGGCCCTTGCGCTACCCCCTCACCTGCGGCGTGCATGCCTGCCAGCGTCGCAATCTCCACCGGGAACAGAGGAGGCCGTGGATGTGGAATGTCCCATCCATATAGAAACCGTGCAGCGGCAGCGCACACCCTCCCCTGGCATGGCCCCATGCCGCAGCGCGTGTGCAGCTTGGCATCACGCCACGAGCGGCGAGATGCAAGGTCCCCGTGCGCTACATCCTCGCAGCGGCAAACCACGGTTTCATTCCTGGCAAGTGACCGCAGTTCGTCGCGCAGCGCAAAAGCGGCTGCCAGACGCTGCGCAAACTGCCTCTGCCGATCGCGCGCACCGAAAAGAGCCC
>JBAUTX010000086.1:0-10643 GCA_049582405.1 Occallatibacter sp.
GCGCAACACTGTGGTTCTCTTTGTCGTTCTTTTTCTGCTGGCTGCCTTTGGCTGGGCCGGCTGGGCCAACTGGGAGGCGCGCAAGCAGGCTGCGGCCCGCGCTGCTGCCATGGCTGCTCCGGCGGAGCTGGTGATGGCCGGAGGCGAAGGCGATCTGCCGCCCACCATCGGGCCGATGCTGAACAAGCCCGCGCCGGACTTTACGCTGGAAGATGTTCACGGCAAAAAGGTTTCGCTCGATGCGTATAAAGGCAAGGCCGTGCTCATCAACTTCTGGGCCACCTGGTGCGGCCCGTGCAAGATTGAGACGCCGTGGCTGGTGGACCTGCGCAACCAGTACGCGTCCAAGGGCTTTGAGATTCTCGCCGTCTCAGAAGACGACCTGGACCCCAGCGACAAGCAGAAGCTGAAGGAAGAGACGCAGCAGATTGCCAACTTTGCCCAGCAGATGCACATGGACTATCCGGTGCTACTGGGCGGCGATGCTCTCAGCCAGCCGTATGGCGGGCTGGACTCGCTGCCGACCTCGTTCTTTGTGGATCGCAGCGGCAAGGTGGTGGCAGCGCAGGTGGGGCTCACGTCAAAGGATGAGATCGAGGGCAACATCCGCAAAGCGCTGGGAGGGCAGTCGTGATGCTGTTCCGTCGTAAGGCATGGTTGGCTGTGCCGGCGCTGCTTGCAGCGTGTCTCCCTTTTGCGCAGGCGCAGTTCCCGTGGCAGAACAAGGCTGATGTTCCGCTGGCCAAGACCGCTTCAGTTGTGTATCTCTTTCCGGAGCAGCTGGAGGTGACGGCTGGCAAGCCGAGCACCGTGCCGCTGCACTTTCGCGTGGCGGAGGGGTTGCATATCAACTCGCATACGCCGAAGGATTCGTATCTGATTCCGACGGTGTTTGCGATTCCCGCGGGCGCGGTGCAGTTGAAGGGCGCAAGCTATCCCGCAGGGGCGGACTTCGCGCTGCCCGTGGACCCCAGCACCAAACTGAGCGTGTACACGGGCGAGTTTGTCATCACGGCGCAGATTGTGGCGCAGCGCGGCAATCACCTGGTGCATGGCACGCTGCACTACCAGGCCTGCGACGACAACGCCTGCATGCCGCCGAAGACGATTCCGGTGGCGATTGACGTGGTGGCGAAGTAAGTCCTACGCGCCTGCCTTCTTTTCAATCTTCGCCCAGGAATCTTTGAGCGGGAGTGTGCGGTTGAAGACCGGATGGTGCGGCGTGGAGTCCGGGTCGACGCAGAAGTAGCCTACGCGCTCGAACTGGAAGCTGTCTTCGACTTCAGCACTGGCGAGCGAGGGCTCGAGCTTGGCGTCTGTGAGGACTTCGAGCGAGTTGGGATTGAGATTGTCGAGGAAGCTGCCGCCCTCGGGAACGTCGCTGGGGTCGGGCTTGCTGAAGAGCTTGTCGTAGAGGCGCACCTCGGCGGAGATGGCGTGCGCCGACGAGACCCAGTGAATGGTCGATTTGACCTTGCGGCCGTCGGGCGAGTCGCCGCCGCGCGTGGCCGGGTCGTAGGTGCAGTGCACTTCGACCACGTTCCCTAGAGCGTCTTTGACTACGCTCTGCGCGGTGATGAAGTAGGCCGCACGCAGGCGCACTTCCTTGCCGGGCGAGAGGCGGAAGTACTTGGGGGGCGGCACCTCGCGGAAGTCGTCCTGCTCAATGTAGATTTCGCGGCTGAAGGGGACCTGGCGGGTCCCGGCGGCGGGGTCTTCCGGGTTGTTCGCGACTTCGAAGTACTCCACCTGGCCCTCGGGATAGTTGTCGATGACGAGCTTGAGCGGGCGCAGCACGGCCATGGCGCGGCGGGCGCGGCGGTTGAGGTCGTCGCGTTGGAAGTGCTCGAGCATTTCGATGTCGACGATGCCGTTGGTGCGTGAGACACCGGCGGTGGAGACGAAGGCGCGAATGGCCTCCGGCGTAAAGCCGCGGCGGCGAATGCCGGAGAGGGTGGGCATGCGGGGATCGTCCCAGGCGGAGACGCGCTGTTCCTGGACAAGCTGCAGTAGCTTGCGCTTCGAGAGCAGTGTGTAGGTGAGGCTAAGGCGGTCAAACTCAATCTGCTGCGAGGGGAAGATGCCGAGCTGCTCGATGTACCAACGATAGAGCGGCTGGTGGTCGGCGAACTCGAGCGTGCACATGGAGTGGGTGACGCGCTCGATGGAATCCGACTGGCCGTGCGCGTAGTCGTACATGGGGTAGATGCACCAGTCGTCGCCGGTGCGGTGATGCGTGGCGTGGAGGATGCGGTACATGATCGGATCGCGCATGTTGATGTTGGGCGATGCCATGTCGATTTTTGCGCGGAGGACGCGGGAGCCGTCGGGGAATTCACCGGCCTTCATGCGCTGGAAGAGGTCGAGGTTTTCTTCGACGGAGCGGATGCGAAAGGGGCTCTCCCTGCCTGGCTCGGTAAGGGTGCCGCGATACTGGCGGATTTCGTCGGCGGTGAGGTCGTCGACGTAGGCCTTGCCCGCGCGGATGAGTTGCAGCGCCCACTCGTAGAGCTGGCCGAAGTAATCGGATGCGTAGCAGAGGCGCTCCCAGTCGAAGCCGAGCCAGCGGACGTCTTTCTGGATGGAGTCGACGTACTCCTGTTCCTCTTTTTCAGGGTTTGTGTCGTCGAAGCGCAGGTTGGTTTTTCCCTGGAACTCATCCGCCAGTCCAAAATCAAGAAAGATGGCCTTGGCGTGACCGATGTGGAGATAGCCGTTGGGCTCGGGGGGAAAGCGGGTCTGGACTTGGGCGTCGCCGTATTTTTTGGTGCGCACATCCTCGGCGATGATGTCGCGGAGAAAGTTGGAGGGAGTGCGGGCTTCCTTGCTTTGAATGGCCTGGCTTTCAGAATTTGCGTGGGTCATGGCTTCGATTCATTATCCCACTGGAGGCTGGGGCTCAATGGGCGCGGCGCGGGAGTTGATCGAAGCTGACGGCGTGTCCGCATCCGATCTTTTCTCGTTGCAAGGGTGTCCCAGTTCTGAACAAATCAAGACCGAAGGTGCGGGGCGCGCTAAACTCAGCCATACGCGATGATAAAAGAGTGGAGGGCTTTAGCCACTGCGATGTCGATACCTTCCCGTTCATCGGACCCTTCAAACGCCTCATTTTACCCGCGCACGTTCTTTGTAACTACGCGAACAGCGGGTGGAAGATCGATCTTCCAGACGGATCGCATGGCGGCGCTCTTCATCCAAGTTCTTCGAGCCTACATGCGCACCCGCAACATTACCTTTCACGATTTCGTGATCATGCCCAATCATGTCCATATTCTGATGACCGTTCCAGGCGAGATGAGTCTTGAGAAGGCGATGCAAATGATCAAAGGCGGCTTTTCCTATCGTGCCAACAACGACCTTGGATTTAGCGGCGAGGTTTGGCAGCGCGGGTACTCGGATGTGCGCATCCTGGATGACCGGAGCTTTCAACAGCATCGCGAGTACATCGAAAACAATCCGGTGAAAGCGGGTCTGGCAAACAGGCCAGACGAGTATCCGTTTGGGACGGCCTACTTGAAAAAGCAAAAGCACCCAGGGGCTAAGGCCCAAACTCTATCGGGGGCGCCTATCGGCACGACTGAAGTCGTGCCCTGACGCTTCTTGACTCCTTATTGAGTTTTCCGCCGCGTTTTAAGCGCGGCGTTTTTTTGGGTCAGAACGGGGAATCCTCTGAATGCGGAGTATCCGAGAATCGTAGGGGACTGCGCTCATGCGAGCTTGTCGAGGTGGCTTTCGGCCTGGCGGATGCGCGCGAGGCACAGCTCGCGGCCGAGGACGGCCATGGTTTCAAAGAGCGGCGGCGCGTTCTTGCGTCCGCAGACGGCCACGCGGATGGGCTGGAACATGGGACCGGCTTTGAGGCCGAGTGAAGCGGCGGCCTCGCGCATCGTCTGCTCCAGCGAAGCGTGGTCGAAAGACGTTGTGGCAAGGACCTGCCGCGCGGTTTCGAGAATGCGGCGCGCGAGTGCGGCATCGCCCTTTTGCGGAATGAGTTCCGCCGGATCGTAGGGCGGGAGCTGATCGACAAAGAAGAAATCTGCGGCCGCGACGGCATCGCGCAGCAGCTTGATGCGTTCGCGAATCAGCGGCGTGACGGCGGCGACTTTTTCGGGCGTGGGGTGGAAACCGGCACCTTCAAAGAACGGCGTGAGCTTTGCGCTCAGTTCTTCCACTGGCAACGCGCGCAGATGCTCGGCGTTGAGAAAGACGGCCTTGGGATCGAAGGGGGTTTCTTCACTGAAATTGACGACAGCATTCGCGCGGTTGACGCCTTCCAGTGAGAAGAGACCTGTCAGCTCGTCCAGCGTCATGAACTCGCGGTCGTTCTTGGGTGACCAGCCGAGCAGGCACAGGAAATTGATGAAGGCCTGGGGCAGGAAACCTGCATCGCGATACGTGGTGACGCTGACGACGGGGCCATGTTTGCGCTTGGAGAGCTTGGTGCCATCGGGGGCGACGAGCAGCGGCAGATGCGCGAACCGCGGCGCCTCCGCGTCAAGGGCCTCGAAGATGAGCAGGTGCTTGAAGGTGTTGGTGAGGTGATCCTGGCCGCGGATAATGTGGCTGATGCGCAGATCGGCATCGTCCACGCAGGAAGCGAGATGGTAGGTCGGCATGCCGTCCGAGCGCAGCAGGGCGAAGTCTTCCACCTCGTCGGCGAGCTTGGCCTGATCCCCATACACGCTGTCGACAAAGCGGACGGTTCGGTCCTGCCCGCGCGGAACGCGATAGCGCAGCGCGAATGGCTCGCCGGCGGCGGCGCGGCGGTCGCTTTCTTCGCGCGACAACTCGCGCATGCCGGGGTTGAAGAGCCAGGCACCCTGCGCTGAGGATTTGTCACTGTCCTCTGAGTGAGCGGGGGTGAAGTCGCGATAGGCCAGGCCTCTCGCGAAGATGGCCTCAGCGGCCTGGCGGTGCAGATCGAGCCGTTCTGACTGCTTGTACTCTTCGTCCCAGTTCAGGCCCAGCCAGCGCAGGCCTTCAAAGATGGATTGCACGCTGGCGTCGGTGTTGCGGCCTACGTCAGTGTCATCCAGGCGCAAGACCATGGCGCCCTGGTTGTGGCGCGCGTAGAGCCAATTAAAGATAAATGTGCGTGCGCTGCCCACGTGCAGAAAGCCTGTGGGCGAGGGCGCAAAGCGGACGCGGGGTTTGCTGGCGTGGGAGCGTGATTCTTCAGGCATCGCAAGAGGCGTTCTTCCTCTTCGATGCTATCAGCTTGGGCCGCTAGAACTGCGGCGGTGGGGGCGGCATCTGCGCCCAGGCCGGCTGCGGGGCGGGAACGACCTTCCACTCGGAAAACGCCAGCACGTAGAGCAGAACCAGGCCGCCAAGAGGAATGATGTTCAGCAGCGAAAGCCAGGGCGAGAAGCCCGCTTTCTTGCAGATGAACCAGACAGGCACAATCACAATGGCGAGGGCGGCGAGGATGAAAAGGGGCATGACAGCCAGCACGGCCGTGGCCATCTTTTGCACTTGGGCAGGGTCTGGCTGGGCTTGCATCAGATAGAGCGCAAGATGCATGGGGCTCTCCAAAGCTGGAATGGATACTCCCGCAAAGGTAGGACGATTCAGAAGAAACCGCAACGGGAATCTTTGGGAGGGTGCGTGCCGGAAGTCCCGTGCGCGAAGGCCACACCACAACTCAGGTAATGTCCTCTGTGTCGAAGACGGGGTGGACGGCGCGCTTTTTCGGCACGCCGTGCACGGAGCTGAGCAGGTCTTCGACGACGTCCTCGAGCTGGCGCTGACTCTCGATGACTTCGCTCATGCTCTTGAGCTCTTCGGGATCGGAGACGCGTTCGACCATGGCGATGGCATGGCACTGCGCCACGTGGTCGAGTCCAAGCCCTTCCGGCGTCTTGGCCTTGACGCTGACACGATCGATGCCGATGCAGAGCAGGTCGGCGATGCGCGCGCGCATCTCGCCGGCGATGGGTGAGATCTTTGGCGCGGCCAGCACGAGCGTTGTGTCAATGTTCACGATGCGGTAGCCGGCGTTCTGCAACTCTTCCATGGCGAGATTGAGGAAGATGGCTGAGTCGGCGTTCTTCCAGCGGGGGTCGCCGGGCGGGAAGAAGCTGCCGATGTCGCCGGCGGCTACGGCGCCGAGGAGGGCGTCGGTAATGGCATGGAGGAGCACGTCGCCGTCGGAGTGTCCGGCGAGTCCTTCGGGGTGGTCGAGCTTGAGTCCGCCGATGTGCAGGGGCACACCCGGCTTGAATTCGTGGGAGTCAAAGCCAAATCCGATGCGTGTGTCGCTCATCCGTCAGGGTCTCCGCGGCAATCTCAGGGCGTACTCTGGCGCAGGTAGAACTCGGCCAGTTCCAGATCGCCCGGCTGGGTAATCTTCAGATTAACCTGAGAACCCGGCACGACGGCGACGGGCAGGCCTGCGCGCTCCACGACGGAAGCCTCATCGGTGCCGACAAAGCCGTCGGCTGTGGCCTCGGCGAAGGCCTTTTGCAGCAGGCCATAGCGGAAGCCCTGCGGGGTCTGCGCCAGGACGACGAACTCGCGCGGAATGGTCGCGGTGATGAGGGCGCCGTGGGCGGTGCGCTCCACTTGCTTGATGGTGTCAATGGCGGGCATGCCGACGATGGCTGCGCCGTGCTGCGCGACCGCTTCAATGGTGCGCTCGATCGTGGCGGCATCGATGAGCGGACGGACGGCGTCGTGGACGAGCACGATATCGTCGTCGGCAGCAGAAAGGGCGGCTAGCGCGTGGGCCACGGATTCCTGGCGGTTGTCACCGCCCTCGACGACGTGGACGCGACCGGTAAACCCGTATTCGGCGACCTGGGCCTCGACGCGCTCCATCTCAGCCTTGCGAACGGCCACATAGATGGAGGTGATGCGTGGGACTGCTGCGAAAGCGCGGAGGGAGTGGATCAGGATAGGGATCCCGGCCAGCGCAAGGAACTGCTTGGGCTGCGGTCCGGCCATGCGGGTACCAAGGCCCGCTGCGGGAAGGATGACAAATACCTGCATAACTCGTGGAGTATACATCGGCGCGAGGCGTGGAGGACACGACGGGTGCCTGGCAAGGCGCTATCATCGCAGTGGTGCGTAGCGTGCTTTCCATGGATACATCGCTGCTGCGGCCCGGCCTGCGGCTGGCTGTCGGGCTATCGGGCGGGGCGGACTCCGTTGCGCTGCTTCGGGCGCTCGCGGAGCGAAGGGTTGAACTGGGGATTGTGCTGCACGCGGCACATCTGCACCATGGCCTGCGCGGCGAAGAGGCGGATGCGGACCTTGCCTTTGCGCGCGAGCTTGCGGCAAAGCTCGGCGTGCCATTTCATGCGCATCGTGTGGATACGGCTGCCGAGTCCCGGCCGGAGGCGGGGAAGCCGGGCGAGACCATCGAAGAGGCCGCGCGGCGGCTGCGCTATGGGTGGTTTCGCGCGCTGATGGCGGCGGGCGACGTGGATGCCGTGGCGACGGCGCACACGCTCGATGACCAGGCCGAGACCGTGCTGGCGAAGTTCCTGCGGGGCGCGTGGACGGAGGGCATTGCGGGGATCCATCCGGTGGTGGAGTTTCCGGAAGGGCGCATTGTGCGGCCGCTGCTGGCGACGACGCGGGGCGAGGTGGAGACGTATCTGAAGGGGCTGGGACAGACCTGGCGCGAGGACTCGACCAATCGGCACCTGAGCTACACGCGGAACCGGATTCGCCACGAGCTGCTGCCGCTGCTGGAGGGCTGGAATCCGCGGCTGCGGGAGCACCTGGCGCAGATGGCCGAGCTGGCGCGCGAAGAAGAGGCGTGGTGGCAGTCCGAGTTGGCGCGGGTGGCTCCGCAGATGATTCTGCGGGGACGGCCCGTGCGTGGCGGAGGCCGATCCGGCGGCGAGGAAATCGCACTGGATGTGACCCGGCTGGCCGCTCTGCCGGTTGCCCTGCAGCGGCGGTTGTTGCGCCATGCTGCTGGCAAGCTGGGGGCGGCACCGGATTTCGAGGGGACCGAGGCACTGCGCGACCTGGCATTGCGGGGCAAGGCAGGGCAGAGACGGGAGCTGGCGCTTGGATTCGGGGCGGAGCGGACTCCGCGCGAGTTGCGGTTGACAATCAGCCAGGTGGAGCGTACGGGGAAATCGACCACGGAATACCGTTTTGGAATCCCTGGAGAAGTGGCGGCGCCGGAGTTTGGCCTTCACCTGCGTGTCGAGCTTCTGGAACCGGCCGGGGGAGGCGTGGAACGGGCGCGCATGGCCTGCCTGCGTGCCTGGAAGGCCGGAGACCGGGTGCGGCTTCGCTACTCGAGCAGTTCAAAGAAGGTGAAGGAAGTGCTTGAAAGGTTGCGGGTTACGGGAACGGACCGAAGCCGATGGCCGGTGCTGGAAGTGGACGGCCGGATTGTGTGGATGCGGGGCGTGGAACTGGAGCCGTTGGCAGGGGTGCGCGTGACAGCACAGGAATTTGAGAATGAGGGCTCTCCGAGCCGGATTTCGGGCTAATCGTCCCCATTCGGTTGTAGGTTCCGCCATGCGGATTCCTCATCGCTTTGATTCAGTTCAGAGTACAATTTGAAGAACTGCTCATCTGGCGGGCAGGGGAGGGTGTCTCCGCTGCCGCTTCGTATTTTCTGTGACTTCAGGGGAGTACGGAGCGTCTAAAGAGGGTGAGCAAGGCGGAAGGGCGGAGGTCGGTTCAAGCTGCCTCTCACGCCGGGAAAGAGGAATTTAGGTGAATTCGACCGTCAAAACGATCATGTTCTGGGTGTTTATCCTCATCTGCCTCATGCTGCTCTGGGGAGTCGTGCAGCGCGGGACGACGATGGGGAAAGACGCGGAGGTGTCTTACTCCGACCTGCTGGACAAGATCGATGCAGGGCAGGTGCAGGACGTCACGATTCAGGGCACGGAACTCCACGGCCACATGAAGGCCACGCCCAAGGATCAGTTCCACACCACCATTCCGCAGAGCACCGATGCGCTGATCGAGAAGCTGCATGCGGCCAAGGTCGCGTTCGCCCTGAAGGATCCGCAGAACAACATTCTGCTGCCACTGCTGCTGAATGTCGGGCCCATCATTTTGCTGATTGCCATTTGGTTCTTCATGTTGCGACAGATGCAGTCGGGCGGGAACAAGGCGTTGTCGTTCGGCAAGAGCCGCGCGCGCCTGCTTTCGATGCAGCAGAAGAAGGTCACCTTCAAAGACGTGGCCGGTGTGGATGAGGCCAAGGAAGAGCTGAAGGAAATCATCGAGTATCTGCGCGAGCCGCAGAAGTTCCAGAAGCTGGGGGGGCGCATTCCCAAGGGAGTGCTGCTGGTTGGGCCTCCGGGAACCGGCAAGACCCTGCTGGCGCGTGCCGTGGCCGGAGAGGCCAATGTGCCGTTCTTCTCGATCTCCGGTTCGGACTTCGTCGAGATGTTTGTCGGCGTTGGCGCGAGCCGCGTGCGCGACCTGTTTGAGCAGGGCAAGAAGAACGCCCCGTGCATTATCTTCATCGACGAAATTGACGCTGTAGGCCGCCATCGTGGCGCGGGCCTCGGCGGTGGTCACGATGAGCGCGAGCAGACGCTGAATCAGCTGCTCGTGGAGATGGATGGATTTGAGTCGAACGACGGGGTAATTCTGGTGGCGGCGACGAACCGGCCCGATGTGCTGGATCCTGCGCTGCTGCGGCCTGGCCGCTTTGACCGCCGCGTGGTGGTTGGCTTGCCGGACGTGCGCGGGCGCGAGGAAGTGCTCCGCGTGCACATCAAGAAGGTGCCGGTGGCGGATGACGTGAATCTGAATGTGCTGGCGCGCGGCACGCCGGGGTTCTCTGGCGCGGACCTGGCCAACATGGTGAACGAGGCCGCGCTGAATGCGGCGCGCGTGAATCGCAAGCAAGTCACGATGTATGACTTTGAACTCGCGAAGGACAAGGTGTTGATGGGCGCCGAGCGCAAGTCCATGCTGCTGACCGACGAGGAAAAGCGCGTGACGGCGTACCACGAGGCGGGGCACGCGCTGGTTTCGATTTTGCGCGAGAATTCCGACCCGATCCACAAGGTGACGATTATTCCGCGTGGCATGGCGCTGGGCGTCACGGTCTATCTGCCCGATGATCGACACAACTACACGCGCGAGTATCTGGAGACGCGGCTGGCGACGGCGTATGGAGGCCGCGTGGCCGAGGAGATCTTCCTGAACCAGATGTCTACCGGCGCGGGCAGCGACATCGAGACGGCTACGGACCTGGCGCGCCGCATGGTGTGCGAGTACGGCATGAGCCGGCTTGGCCCGCTGACCTTCGGCAAGAAGGAAGAGCAGATCTTCCTGGGCCGCGAGATTGCGCAGCACAGGGACTTCAGCGAGGAGACTGCGCGTCAGATTGACCAGGAAGTGCGCCGCCTGATTGATGAGGCATATCAGTCGGCACGGAGCATCCTTGATGCCAACAAGGACGTGATGCACCGCATTGCAGCGGCGCTGCTGGAACGTGAGACGATTGACGCCGAAGAGGTGAGACTGCTGATCGAGGGCAAGGAACTGCCTCCGATCCGGTCCGTGCTGGCTTCACCGAGCGATCAAGGCGGCAATGGCGGCCAGCAGGTGCTGAAGCCGGAGAGCCGTGGTGGCTCGGGGACGTATCCGGAGGGTTCACCCTCACCGGCGTAAACAAAGAAGTGCAAGAACGCAGTCGGGCCGCTCAG
>JBAUTX010000087.1:0-15164 GCA_049582405.1 Occallatibacter sp.
CCACGGCAAAGGGAGCCCGCATGCGCACGGCACTGCGACTTGCCGGGGCTTTCTGTACGATGGTCGTTCTGGGCGTGATGGTGCTTTGGAGCTTCTACGGCTTCCGCTACGCCGCCCGGCCCGCCGGCCTCAAGATGAGCACCACGCTGGCCGACTATGTGGCGCCCTTCGGTCCGCAGATCTCAGGCATCGTAAACGGCATGGGCCGCCTCCATCTGCTCCCTGAGTCCTACCTCATCGGCATGGTCGATGTCGCCCGCATGGCTGCCTTCTACCCCACCTACATCTTCGGCAAAAACTACGCCCATGGTGTTTGGTGGTACTTCCCGTCGGTCCTTCTGATCAAGACCACGCTTGGCCTGTTGGCGCTCACGCTGCTTGCCATCTTCGCCGTGGTCGCGCGCAAGCTCAGATGGAGCCGCGAACTAGCCTTTCTTGTAATTCCCGCGCTCTTCTATCTCTTCACGGCCATTCTGTCCAACATGAACATCGGCGCGCGCCACCTGCTGCCGTTCTATGGCTATCTCTTCGTCGTCGCTGGTGCCGGTGCCGCCGCGCTGGCCGCAACCAGCCGTCGATGGCTCGTGGTCTGTGCAGTTCTCGTAGCCGCGCATGTGCTCTCGTCGCTGGCCACGTTCCCCAACTACATCCCTTATGCCAATGAGGCCTGGGGTGGGCCCGCAAACGTGCACAACCTGCTCAGCGACGCCAATGCAGACTGGGGACAGCAGCTCTTCCAGGTAAAGGCCTGGCAGGACCAGCATCCCGGGGAAGAGTGCTGGTTCGCCTACTTCGCCTATCCGGAGGTCAACCCCGAAACCTACGGCATCCGCTGCCACCATCTCCCGAACATCGATACGTTCTGGCTCGGTGGCGCCGACAACATTCCGCCCGTCATCAACGGCACGGTGCTCCTAAGCGCCGCAGATATGTCCGGCTGCGAGTGGCCCGCTGCGGCTCTCAATCCGTACGACACTTTTCAGTCGATGAAGCCCTCCGAGACCATCGACCACGCCGTCATGGTCTTCCGTGGCCGCTTTGACATGCGCCAGGCCGCCGCCCTGGCCCGCGCGGAGAACGCCTTTCAGGCCCTGTGGAAGGGCAACGCCGCAGCCGCGCTGCCGCTCGCTCAGGACGCTGTGTCCATCGATCCCACACTCCTGATGGGCCACTCGGCATTGGGCGATGCGCTGGCCGGCGTGGGCCGAAAAGACGAGGCGCGCAAGGAATGGGAGATTGCGCTTGCCCAGGCCCGCCAACTCGATCCCGGCGCTCAAATCATGTACGTTCCCGACCTGGAGGCCAAACTGAAGCAATGACGGCATCGCGCAAGAGATTCCGGAATGCCGGGCGATGCAATGCGCTGAGAGCAGCGACAGGAGCCATCCGTTGTCTCCGGGCAGCGTCTAAGTGAGATCGATGACCGGATAGCAGGTAAATGGCTCGCTGACGACCTCCCAGTATGGCATGTAAGCAAACTCCGGATGACCCTGGATGCTGAAGTGCAGAAGACGATCGGGATTTCCTTTGATCCGCGGCAAAATGTCTTCGCCACGCTTGCCGCCCGGCACCTTCAGCACAGCGCTGCTGGAGCCAGCAAGTGCGAGCAGTACCGGCCCGAATTCAAGCGCGAATCTCTCGCTTCCCTCGATCTGGTCGAGCCCAGTGTAGCGAGTGAGCTTGAGCTGCATCGGCGCCGAAAACTGCACCCGATCGCCTGTCGACCAGGTGCGATCCAGAGTGACATAACTGCCCGGATCTCCAGAGACGGCTGCTTGATGATTGACGCTGATCTGCATCGGCGCGGCGGCCCAGGAGGGGACGCGAATCCGGATGCTCGCCTGCACCGGCTGCGAAGATGTGATCGCAAGACTGACATCGGGGTTCATCGGAAAATTGCCTTGCAAGTCAACCTTCATGTCTGCACCCGCATGCGTCCACGCGATCGACGATGGCTCGAAGAGATTCACATAGAGCCCATCCGATGCAATGGAGAAGATGTACTCCGGCAGTGAACCGAGCAGGCGCGTGCCCTGCCCCTCGCAACAGGAGTTGGTGCACAGCGGAACATGCAGGTCGCCCTTCATGCCGACCAGGCGAGCGTGATAGATGATGCCGTGGGCCCCGACCTGGTTCGCGATGCCCACGTTGTAAATGGATTTCTCGATTTCATTGGCATACTTTTCCTCATCCGGATGCATGAGCTGAAAGCGCTGATTGAAGCGGGTCCAGAAAACACTGCCGCACGTTTCGCCAGTCTCGCAGAATGGAAACTGAGCGTTCAGGCGGTACGATCCTGGCGGGAACTCCCCAAACTCCGTAATGGCGATGGATCCGCCGACGTGCTCCCAGTGATCGTGATAGAGGTCCCATGCGCCGTTCATCGCGTCAAGATAGCGCTTGTCGCCCGTGGCGCGATACATGTCGAGATAGGCCTCAAAGTCCGTAATCAGATAGTTATGCGGACGGTCGTAGGGATACTGCCAGACCACATCCGTCTTATGAGCGGCCAGCCCCTCCAGCCAGTAATTTTCCTGATAGTAGCGCTGGATGGTTTGAATATCTTCCGCTTTGCCAACCGGGGTAAAGAACATGCGGGTGCTGGCGATCATGCCCTGCACGCCCTGGGTACCACCGCGCATCATCTTCGGCAGCCAGGAGCATTGATTGAACCAGTCGTAGAACCCGCGCAGCAGAGGAAAGGCCTTCGGGTTCCCCGCATATCCCGCTTCAATGAGCCCGTGCGTGACCCATGCCCGCGTGTAACCTCCGCGCTCAGAATGGAGAATCTTGTCTTCCGGATAAGCCATGATGTAGCCGTTCGCTTGGCGGCATTCTTCAATGCCATCGACAACTGCGTCGAGCCACTCGCGAAGCTCGGCGTGGTCAATCCAGCGCAAGGTGTTGCCCGCGCCCATCAGGAACCGGCCTGCGCTTGATCCGGGCAATGTAGTCTCCCAGAATGGAATGGGCTCTCGCATTCCCGAACGGACAGGCTTTCCCGCTCGTTCGCGGAAGGGCCGAAGCATGTCGTCGACCGAAAACGAAGTCAGCAGATAGTTGATGTTGTTGTCCATGGCACGCCGGAAGAGTCCCTTGCCCGCGTTGACCGTGACGCCCTTGAGCGGGGCGCTGGCCCGGAAAGGCACCGTGCGCCATTGCCCAGGCGCAGTCACGTTGCCGGGATCATCCGTGACGATCCCTTCGCCCATCGGCCGCGCCGGCCGGGTAAGCTGCGCGAAGTCCGCTGGATTGCCAAATGCCTCGTCGGCTGTAACTGCGCAACGCTCGGCAACATTCTTGCCGTCAGAGACAACTTCCATCCTCGAGAGCGCAAGCTTGTAGCCGACACCGTCCTGGGCGGGGCGCAGCTTCACCGCCGTCAGGCGTACATAGCGACCGGAGATGCTCCTCGCAGCAAATTCCGTGATCTCGTCGTAGGGTTCGGGAAAATCAGAACCCGTTTGGTCGACAATCAGCTTCGGCCTTGCAAAAGATAGATCGTCTGCGACTTCGACTTTGAATCGTGCCGGAAATCCGAAACCATTGGCGTGTTCGTCCCCGGGAGTAAAAACGGGATAAAGGCGCAAGCCGTCAATCTTGCAAACCGCACCAAGGTCAATCTGGATCCAGGTGACCTGGTCGAGCGCATGAGCCAGCTTGGACACATACGGCCGATACCACGTGCCCGCCCCCCACGCCATCCGCCCAAGCGGTCTTGCGATTCCGGCGGGCAGCGCGGGCACATCGGCAAGCGCGGCACGTGCGCCGACGGTCTGGAGCATAGCGAGCGCGGCTCCCGTCTTCATGAATTCACGGCGATCGATGGTCACGGTGATTTCTCCTCGCAGCCTAGCCTAATCGGCTCGCATCAGGATGCGGAAGACAAATATCTGTTGCTGGAAATTCAATTCCTCAGTGTGCACCTGTTCGGCACGGGACATCAAAGTGGCCATGCGCGCGTCGCCCACCCAAAGGACTGCTGGCGAATGCGCAATTTGCTGGCAGGGATAGATCGAAAGACCTGGACAGGGGGCAACGGTCACAAACCCCGCCTGCCACAATTTCCTTTGGAATCCGATGGACTCTCTGACGGAAAATGCTTGTTCCTGACGTCAAGGAATCAGCCGGCCCAGCTGCTTCCGAACCAGGTTTGTTCTCAGTCTCAGTCAAGCAAAAGGCGCGTAGACCGAGACACCCGCAAAGGGCCGGACGTCTCCGGTACCTTTTCCAACTGCTCTCAGGCGACGGTCTAACCCATGAATCCCAGATACGGGCTCGATCCGAAATTGCCGATGTTCGGAAACACCTGACTGGTCTGTCCATCGGAGAGCCCAAACCAGCGCGCCAGTGTCCCCGCGTATTGGTCCACTGCGATCGTCGGGATCAGCCTGCCTGCTCCCACGTCGTTCGCCTGATTGGCGCCCACCACCGGGTACGGACCATACATGTCTCCACCCTGCACCGCGCCGCCCACAACAAAGTGGTGGCTGCCCCATCCATGATCCGTGCCGTCGCTGTTGCTTGTGAGCGTCCTGCCAAAATCGGATGCAGTGAAGGTCGTCACCTGGTCGCCCATGCCAAGCGAGGTCATCACCCCGTCGAAATATTCCAGCGCCTGCCCAAGCTGCGTAAGAAGGCGTGCGTGTTGTGGGGCTTGGTTGTCATGGGTATCAAAGCTGCCAAGCTGCACATAAAAAATCTGACGGCTCACCCCGAGTCCGGCCCTGCCACCAATGATTCGCGCAACCGTTTGCAAGGAATTAGCGAGTGGATTATCCGTCAGCTTATTCGTGACGGGGTCAAGATATTGGGTAGGGTTGGGAATCCCGCCTGGGCCCGCAGCAAGCATCGAGGACGCCAGGACTGCCTGTGCCTGCGTCGACCTCGTGATCACCACCTCGTACTCCTTGGCAAAGAGGTTGGTCTCATCGGCGGTGAGAATGGATGCAAGCGCATTGGTACCCGCCGTCTGCCCAAACAGCGGCTGCGACAATCCGTAAATCGGGATGGGACCAGCCGGCGTGACATTCAGCTGAAACGACTTCTGTCCCGCAAGAAACAGAGCAATGCCCGCTGTGGAAATGCACGTGAACATGGAATTCGAATTCATGTTCATGCTTTCAATGAGATCGGCCACCGCGCCACCCCATCCAACGTGTTCCGAGCTGCCCCCGTTCGACGCTATTGCCTGCCATGCTGCTGTCTGATCGAAATGCGAGAACAGCGATGCCGGCAAAGGAACGGTGCGGGAATTCACCTGCGTCTTGGTCGCCGGAACAATCAGCGTTCCCGTATTCGCCACAATCGCGGCGCGTCCCGCATTGAACAGGTTTTGGATCCCATTCAAAGATGGATTCAGTGCGAAGGTTCTCCCGGCTTGCGGCGTCTTGAGAACGATCGGCAGAAGGTCAGCCAATGGGTAGGCAAGCCCCGGCGCTCCGGAACGTGCCTGCGAAAATGCGGCAAATGAATCCGCATCTGTGGCGATGACAGTTCCATGACCGTCGTTGCCGCCCTGCAGAAACACGCACACCAGCGCCTTGTAATCCGATGTGCCGGCAGACTGCGCCATTGCAGCCATCGAGTTCAGCCCAAGCAGGATTGGACTCGCATACATGCCTGCCATGGAGGCCATCGAGGCTGTTCTCAAAAACTGCCGACGCGTTTGTTCACACTTGCACATGCAACACTCCTTAAAACTGCGCGCAGAAGGCCGGCGAAGCCATCGTCAGGTAAATAGCAGTCTGCACTCTTGCTTCCAGTGCGGCATTCATCGCATTCTGGTCGCCGGTTGGGATCGGGATCGCGCCGACTGCACCCAGAATTTCGCTCCTCAACGTGCTGTCCATTTCACCCGCCATCAGCAGCAGATTGATCCGGTCAATAAGCGCATCAGGCGTCGCCGCAAGGCCAAGCTCCGTACCATACGACGAGTACACATCGACCCCGCCATTCGCGTCGCTCCCGATTGCATTCTGCATGTAGTTCAGATAACCAACCACCGTCGAAACATTGGTGATCTGCATCTCGGGCGCCACCAGGCCGGCCTGCTCAATGCTGGTGCCCGGCGGAACGTATCCAGGCGCAAACCAGTTGAAGACCGTTGGCGAGCGGAACCACATCTGTCCCAGCCCGAAGATCGGATCCTCCGTGCTCCGTGTGTAATAACCGCCATTCCGCGACTGAGCCGTAAACGCGCGAGCCCACGCTGTGTAACGCAGGAGCGGTTCCCGCACCTTGCCGTACTGCGGATTGCCGAAGTCGCCCGCAGAATCTCTGGCTTCCGGATCCATCAGGATCGCCGTGATCACCGCTTTCATATCGCCGCGCACGCCCTGCCCGTTATCTTTGAACACTGCGGCAACTCTGCTGATGTATGCCGGGCTCGGATTGCTGGTGACAAGATGCTGGATCATCTGCTTCGAGAAGAACGCCGGCAGATTCGGGTGATTGAACAGAGTGTCGAGGCCCATCTTCAGATCGCCGTTCGGGTCCGGCGAGGCCGACGCTGGAATGGTGGCCCCAAGAAAGTCCTTCTCCAGAGTGGAATGGTGATTCGGGAAGCTCTGCATGGGTAACAGGTCTTCGCCGAAGCCTGAACCGACATAGACGCAACAGTTCGACCAGGCATTATCGCTGGTATCACCCGGGATATTCCAGCTGAAGCCGGTGAACACCTTGGCAAGCCCCATCACATCCAGGTTCGAGTACGTCGGAATAGGCTGTCCGTTTGAATCCAGCTTCTGCGATCCATCGTCATTGAGCTGATAGAGCCCGATGGTGAAGAGTTGCATCACCTCGCGCGCATAATTCTCATCGGGATCGGTCGTGGCATTGCCCTTGTCATTTCCCATCGTCGAGAGATACAGGCCCATCATCGGGTTCAGCGTCACATCTTGCAGAAGCTGCCGAAAGTTCCCAAACGCGTCCTGCCCAAGCAAATCGTAGTAGTTGGCCTCACCGCGAGGCATGTTTTGCACCTCGAAGTCCGTTCCAGAGATGACAAACAACTCCGAAAGCGCATACTTCACCCGCTCTCGCAGCTGATCACTCCCCGTGAGACTCTGCTGCCAGAATGTATTCAGAACGTAATCTTCATTCTGGTTGTTCTGCAGGAACAGAGCGCCATTGCACTTCACGTCACCGGAGTTACAGGGTGGATTGTTGAGGACGAGAGCCTGTTCCACTGCGGGCTCCATCGGCGTTTCCTGCAGATTGAATTGCTCGTTCAGCCAAGCCTGGTACCCAATGAGCGACAGGTGATGGATGTCCGCGTCCGTCGCTCCAAACGTCGCCTGCGCCAGGAAGCGCGAAGCGTCATCCGGCGTGACAAGAGGAACTGGCGGAGTGCCTTGTACCTGCGCGATGAGATCGGTTGAGGTCGCCGGGCCAGGGCTCGGATTCAACACTTGCAGATCCAGATCTCCGGGCTGAGTCAGATTCAGACTCGCGGTCAACTGTCCGCCGCTGTTGAACGTCGTTGGCACAGCCTGGCCATTCTGTAGAACCTGCGCGCCGGAGATGAAGTCCTGCCCCTGCACAACCACCGTGGCCGGCCCGACATTGAAGGACATCGGTGAAGCCGACATCAAAATTGGAATCGGATTCAGTACCGAAATGTTGTGCGAGATCGAGACAGCGGGATTGTCCACGCTGATCACGGTCAGCTGGACGACGTTGCTCGGCGTTGGAACAACAGGAGGCGCCGTATACGTGATGGAGCCGTCCGGGTTGGAAACCGCGGTCCCGATTTGCGCATTGCCGCCGGGGATGCCGTTCACCTGCAGGGTCACAGCCGGGTTGTCTGTTCCTGTCACCGTCAGCCCAATATGCAGCTTGTTCCGTACGCGTACATCCGTGCCCTCTTCTGGCTGCAGCTTGAGCACAACCTGCCCGGGCCCGACGATAACGGGGAATGTCGCTGAATTGGCCGATCCGGGATCTGGATTGCTCACGAGCAGCGGGTAAGTCCCCGGGTTCGGCGCGGCGATCGATGCTACAAGCTGGGTCCCCGAAACAAACGTCGTTGGAATCGCTGTTCCATTCCAATGGATTTGCGCACCGTAAACGAATTGCGATCCATTTACGGTCACCGTGGTCGTCCCTTCGGAGAAGCCGGAAGGCGTGAGGGAGTTCACGATAGGGATGGGATTCAGGACGCTCAGCTGGACAGACCCATGAGGATAATTCGGATACTGGGTCGCGACGCTCGTGATGGTCACTGTATTTGGAACAGGAACGATAGCCGGCGCCGTATAAAGGCCATTGCCATCCACAGTTCCCAGCTCCGCATCACCGCCGGCAATGCCGTTCACATAAAAGACCAGCTGCACGCCGGTGCCCTTCTGGTTATTCACGATTTGAAGCTGCTGATTGACGCGTATGGTGTTGCTCGAGACGGAGATTGCCGCGAAGACACCTGGATTCGTCACGTTAAAGTTCGAGCAACCCGGCAACAGGAAGAGCACCGCCAGCAGCGATGCTGGAATGAGTGTTCGGGCCATCAGACCGTAAGCATGTTGCAATCGCGCGTGCATGAGTACTCCTGGTCGAATACACCCGGTCGTGGAAAAGGAACGAAGCCTTCTCCAATCTCAACCGTCCCCCTGCCATGCAATGGGCCATCTGCAGAGTCGCAGACCGCTCACTCCCTCAAGTACCCATGAAGGGCAACTGCGCTCGTGACAACCGGCATCACCGTACCCGTGCCAGAATCATCACCGCGGCTTTGTCTGCCAACGAGGTAAGCCATGGGGAAATTGGGAATAGAAGACTGGGGGAAGCACGACAACTGCAATGAAGTGAACTGCTGCTGCGTCCTTATTGATCAACGATGGATCGCAGTCCCCTACGCCGACCGCACACGGAAAGTATCTCCCCGTTTGCAGACATCTTGCGACTTCTCAATGGAACTTGCTCCCATCAGACCATAAAATCGCGCTTCAGAGGATGCCCTCCTGCCCCCACAAGAACCAAAAGTAATGTGCCTGAAGCCTGGCGTCCAGCGTCTGCATCTTCATAGAGGGAATGCCGATTAATCCCGCAGTGCGCAACGCCCCAGAGGACGGCCGTTGATCCACGGCCTTCAGTGAGACCGTAAGCTCAACGACCAGCAGAATCCACCTGAAAACGCTATGCGAATCTGGATCTAGATCGGTCCATGCACGCTTCGAATGGCATCCGTTGCAGTACCCGCCCAGTCAAAGAAGACGAGCTCATTGGCGCCTTCATGGAGCCACGGGCCCGGTGCGTAGAGCGCGAATTGAGGACCGATGGACCAGAATCTGCCAAGCGCGCGGCCATTCAGCCAAAGTTCCCCCTTCTGCACACCTCGCGTATCCAGAAAGGTGTCATCGACTTTGTCGACCTGCATGTGCGTGCGATAGAAGCATGGACCCGTGCACGGGGCCGGTACGAACTTGATCTTGTCCAGGTCATCCATGGGCAGAGAGAAAATCTGCCAATGGGCGGGCGCTTTGCCGCCAACCGTCGCGCCGCCCGTGATTCCCTTCCGCTCTGTCCGCAGCACACGCGTGAAGTTCACGCGACCACTATTCTCCACTAGAATGTCGAGCGTGCCAGGCTGCTTCAGGATGGGTATCGTCAGCCGTGAAGGTCCCAACCTGCGATCGAGCGTGCCCATGAGGGTTTGGTTGACATAAATCTGCGCCACATCGTGCAACCCATCCAGCACGATTTCCCCTCCGTCGCCTTTCTCAAGGCGAGCGCGATAAAGGATGTAGCCATAGGCCTGGTCCAGGTCTTCCATTGTTAGGAGCGTGTCGGATTCAACCGGATTGGGCAGGTTGTTCCACAGCGACGCGGATTCAACGTGCGCATCGATCGGGAATGATGCGATTGGATGTGGAGAAGGCAGGTCGGGCGGCTGCTTCCCAGTGACCCGGTGAATGACATCGCGAAACGCAAAGAACTTCGCGCGCGGCGAACCCTGCTCGTCAAGCGGCGCGTCGTAGTCGTAGCTGGTTGTGTCGGGCTCATAGTTTGTACCGTTGCTGTTTGCGCCGTTCATCCAGCCAAAGCTTGTGCCGCCATGGAACATATACATGTTTACCGAATAGCCTCGGCTCAGCATCCACCGGAGTTCCTCGGCCTCGCGCTGACCATCGGTAACGTGGTGCTTTTCTCCCCAGTGATCAAACCATCCCGCCCAGTATTCCCCACTCATGCGCGGGCCGTTAGGTCGTTGCGCTTCAAGAATTGCAAAGCTCTTCTGCGCCTCTCCCGTGCCGAAGTTAATCACGGCAGGAAGCTCAGGCAATGAGCCCTTGGGAATCAGCTCTGGACCATCCGCGGTATACAGAACCGCGGCTCCCATGCCATTTTTCAGGAGCGCGGCCTTCACCGCTTTCATGTACGCATGGTCATCCCCAAAGGAACCATACTCATTCTCCACCTGCACCGCGATGATGGGGCCTCCGTTGCGCAGCAGCAGAGGCTCGATCTCTTTCCCGAGCCGGGCGAACCACGTTTGCATCGCGGCGATATATTTCGGATCGTCACTGCGCAGCAACATGCTTCGATCCTTCAGCAGCCATGACGGATAGCCACCCAGATCCCACTCCGCGCACACATAAGGACCGGGACGGAGAATGACGTGAAGCCCCTCCTCCTGCGCCTCACGCAGGTATTCTGCGACGTCGTTTTGACCGCTGAAGTCGTAGACGCCCGGACGCGGCTCGTGGACGTTCCAGAAGACATAGGTCGAGATGGTATTCAGCCCCATGGCCCGGGCCTTGCGCAGCCGGTCGCGCCAATACGCGCGGGGAATGCGTGTGTAATGCATCTCCCCGGAGATGATCTGATAGGGCCTGCCATCAAGGACGAACTGATTTCCGGCAACTGCGAAGGTATGAGTCGCAGGCGCTGCGGTTTGAGAGGGCGAAGCAAGCGCCGCAAACAGACAAGCGCTCCACACGAAGGCGATGCGAACAAATTTGTGCATGAGAGTGAGCCAAGAAAGCAACATCAGTCTCCCGCATTCGTGCGGAAACTTGCAAGGCCTGGCTGAGTCACCAGTCCGTCGACTTGACTGAACGCACACCGCCAACAGCAAGAAGCGCGGCAGGCCTCATGCGCCCAAAGGATGAAAGTCTGCCGCGCTCTAGGGGATGAGCTCGCGCTGCCTTGCGCATCACGCAGATTACGCCTTCACCAGGACCTCTTTGCCCGCGCGCACGCTGAAGCGCTTCTCAAGAACTTCAAGCTTCTCCGAAATGCCTGTGTACTCCAGTTCTGACATAGGCAGCATGGCTGCGCCGAAGAATCCTTGGCGCCTCATCTCGATCGCCTTTTCGGCAACGTGATGCCGCACCGTGTCCCAGAACGGATGGGCAAAGTTGTCCACCGGCTCCGTCAATTTCCCCTGATGCACGCAGAAGCCGGCACAGCTTACGATCGGTGGTCCGTCAAAGTAGCTGATGCCGGAGTTGAGCGTGACGGGCATGAGCGGAACCTGGTGTGATCCGCGCATACCGCCGCCAACAAAATGGCCGATGGCGAACGGCGCAAGAATCTCTCCTGTTGCCGGAAAGTTCATCTGTGCGCGCACCAGCATCACAGGGTCATCCTTGCCGGTGTACTTGCCGGCGATGTTATGCAGGCGCGAAGTGGCGACCGCAACGGCTTGCTCGCCCGTGGCGCGGGACCAGACCGACTCCACGACAAAGCGCTCCGGATCACGCAGCAGAGCTGCGATGTCATAGAGCTCGTCCGGCGCGTTGAGTTCGATGATGCGATCGCCCTCCGTGTACCCCACGTCCATGATGACGAACCGGTAGCCTTTGGAAATCTTAGGAGACAAAATCAGCCCCGGCGTGTTCATCACGTCTGTGAATGCCAGATAAAGCGGCAGGTTGTACGCACCCGGATCGGTCTTGTCCGCAGCGAAGAAGAGAAACGGCTCCGCCGAGCGCTCTTCAAATTCCATTTCCGCTACGGCCGGACCCATGCCCTTCACGTTCCCCGAAAAGGAATCTTTCAGCAGATCCTGCCCGGCCCCGTAAAGGCCCTGTTGCTTCGCCGCGTCCGTGCCGGCACGAAAGGCATCCCACGCAAGCTGATGAATTTGTTCATTATTCTCACCACGCGTGTGGGTCATCAGGATGGCGATATCGTCGCCGGTGTGGCTGATGGAGTGGTCCAGCAGCAACCTGGGAGCGCGCTCGGCAATGTACGCTTTCACTGCAGCCAGCAGGTGCTGAGACGGAGCAACGTGTCCCCCAATCGAGCCTATATCTGCTTTGATGACGCTAAGGGTTGTTTTCATGACTCACCCCCTCTAGTACCCGTACCTCCAATCGGGTTGCTAGGCAGTGATGGATATCACCTGGCGGAGCGCACGGCGACAAAAGTTTGGACATCGTTCCATGCGGCACCGTGATGACCTTCCAGCTTCCCTTGAATCAACGGGCGCATCCACTCGCGTGTGCAAAAGACCTGAAAACACCCAGGCGTAGCCGGCTCACGAGAGACACGACGGTCCACGCAAGAGGTTTCGAACGAGTGCTCCTCATCCCAAACAAGAAAATGGAGCAGACCGAAGTCTGCTCCACGCAAAGCACTGCGATTTCTTAACTGCATCCGGATGTCGACCCGCAGCTCATGCACCGGTAGCAGCTCCCATTCCGCACCATAATGGCACCGCACGTTCCGCAGCTCGGCGCGTCGCCCATGTCATACATGTCGCGCATGGCATCCGAGGCATGGTAGATGCCCCGGTCCTTCAGCTCCGGTCCGTGTGTTGGCGCGGTCGGCGCAGCACTCGTCGCATGAATCTCCGGCGCAATGCCTCCCGCAGGCGGCGTGGTTGCCCCCATGCCCGGCGCGGCCGTCTGCCCGCTCACCTGGTTCAGCTTGCGCGCCACCTCTTCTGCAAGCCGCGCCAGCTGGCTCTGTGGAATGCTTGCCTCCTCACTCGGCTCCGGCTCAGAGATCATCGACGGCGAAGCAGGCAGTTGCGGTGCCTGCGGAGCAAGGCCCGCAAACAGGCTCAGCTGCGTGCCCGAGAGGAATCGCAGGCTCAGCCAGCGGAAGATGTAATCCATCAGGCTCTTCGCGTAGCCAATCTGCTCATTGCCGGTCCAGCCCGAGGGCTCAAACCGTGTATGCGCAAACTTCTCGCACAGGACGCGCAGCGGCACGCCATGTTGCAGCGCGAGAGAGATCGATGTCGCAAAGGCGTCCATCAGACCGGAAACCGTCGAGCCTTCTTTGGCCATCTTGATGAAGATCTCGCCCGGCTGACCGGTGGGATACAGGCCCACCGTGATGTAGCCCTCATGCCCCGCGATGGAGAACTTGTGCGTCACGGACGCACGCTCCTCCGGCAGGCGATGGCGCACAGCGCGCGGCGGAGCATTCAGATCCTGCTCTGCCGGCTTGCTCGCCACCGGAGTGGCTTCGACCATGCCCGTTGGCGTCAGCAGTGGAGTCTGTGCCGCCTTGGCCATCTCCTCGATCGACTTCTGGAAAGCTGCCGCCGCAATCACAACCTGCTTGGCCGTCACCTCCAGCTTCTCGCTGATCCGGGCCTCAAGCGCCTTCACATCCGCTTCCGACGGCGCGCGGCCTGCCGCCATCTGTTCCAGCACGCGGCTGCCCACCGCATCCAGTGCCGAGGGCTCATGCTTGTGATCCAGGCTTGTGTTCAGCGGCTGCGTGCCCTTCGAGCCATCACGATAGATCGCCACAGCCTTGATGCCCTGCCGCCAGCTTTCGGCATACGCCTCGGCCACGTCTTCCACAGTGGCCTCATGCGGCAGGTTCACCGTCTTCGAGATCGCGCCCGAAAGGAATGGCTGCGTTGCCGCCATCATCTTGATGTGGCCCATGTATTGGATGGAGCGCGTGCCCTTGGCCGGCTTGAAGCTGCAATCGAACACCGCCAGGTGCTCAGCCTTGATGCCCGGCGCGCCTTCAATCGTGCCCGTCGCGTCAATATAGCTCACAATGGCGTTCACCTGCTCATCGCTGTACCCCAGCTTGAAGAGCGCGGCCGGCACCGTGTTGTTCACGATCTTGATCATGCCGCCGCCCACCAGCTTCTTGTACTTCACCAGCGCCAGGTCCGGCTCAATGCCTGTCGTGTCGCAATCCATCATGAAGCCGATCGTTCCCGTCGGCGCCAGCACCGTCGTCTGCGAGTTGCGATAGCCATAACGCTCGCCGTACAGCAGCGCCATATCCCAGCACTCACGGCTCGCATCGATCATTGCCTCCATTTGCGGCACCATGAACGGCTCTCCGCTCACGCGCGACCGGCCGATCTTGTTCACTTCCGCGCGATGCATCCGAATCACATCGAGGAAGGGCTCGCGATTCACATAAAAGCCGGGGCACGCGCCACCCTGCCGCTCCACGCTCGCCGTCAGAGGCGTCGCCGAAGCCAACGGCGGGCACTGCGCCGCAATGATCGCTGACTGCAGATAGGCCTGCCCCGTCATGATCGCTGTCAGCGCCGCGGCCAGGTCGCGTCCCGCCGTCGAGTCATACGGCAGACCAAAGGCCATCAGCAGCGCGCCCAGATTCGCATAGCCCAGGCCCAGCGGCCGGTAGTCATGCGAGTTCTTCGCAATCGCTTCGGTCGGGTAACCCGAGTTGTCCACCAGAATCTCCATCGCCGTAATCATCACAGAGATGGCATGGCGATACGCGGCTAGATCAAACGTCCCCGCCGGCGTCACAAACTTCAGCAGATTAAAGCTCGCCAGGTTGCACGCCGAGTTATCCAGGAACATGTACTCCGAGCAGGGATTCGACGCATTGATGCGCGCCGTGTTCTTGCTCGTGTGCCACTTGTTGATCGTGGTGTCGAACTGCATGCCGGGGTCCCCGCACAGCCACGTCGACTCCGCGATCTTGCGCATGATCTCACGCGCCTTGAAGGTCTTCACCGGCTGGTGGCCCTTCACCGTGTAGGTCGTGAACTCGCCATCCTGCTCATAGGCCCGCATAAACTCGTCGCTCACGCGCACAGAGTTATTCGCGTTCTGGAAGAAGATCGACGAATAGGCCTCCGAGTCCGGACCCGAGCCGTCATAGCCGGCCTTGATCAGCGTGAAGGCCTTCGCTTCTTCCTTGGCCTTGCACTCAATGAATTCCATGATGTCCGGATGGTCCACGTTCAGAATGACCATCTTGGC
>JBAUTX010000088.1:0-3762 GCA_049582405.1 Occallatibacter sp.
ACCATGCCGTGCGAATGTCACGCACAATCTGATAGCGCAGGTTGCGGCTTTGCTCGGCGCTGGCCCGGGCCCGTAGATTTGCTTCCTTTGCCTGCGCCGTATAAAGGAAACCGTTGAAGACGGGAACTTCCATGTTCACGCCAACGCCGCCCCACCAATTCGACGAGTAGTACTGATCGGGGCGAATCGGGACGCTGCCGACAGTTCCGGCTGCGCTTATTGTCGGGAATAGCTGATCGCGCTGCGCATGGCTGAACTTGATGGCAGCCTGTTCGTTGAAATTCAGTGCCTGCAAGTCAGGCCGCTGTTGCAAGCCAAGCCGGATTAATGGGTCCGCGTCAGTGGGTGGGGGCTGAGACGCTGCGCTGTCATCCACCAGGTGATAAACCACTTCATGGTCCAGACCTAGAACCGCATCCAGAGCCGCAATGGTAGAGTCTGCATTGTTCTGCGCATCGAGGAGCAGGAGTTTGGCTTGCGAAAGATTCACATCGGCAAAGCTCAGATCAAGAATCGACTTGAGCTTATTCTTTGTCATCTCGCTTACTTGCGTGTCTGTGGTCTGGCGCGTCGCTACGTTCTGCTTGGCAACCTGCAATAGAGCCTGAGCCTGGAGTGCATTGTAGAAGGCCTGGTCTGTAGCAATGATGATGTCTTCTTCGGTCGCTAGCGCGCTTGCATTTTGAGCCTTTTCCTGCAAGTTGGAATAAGCAACCAGGTTCTTGGTGTGTCCGAAATCCGTAATCAACTGCGTTACATTTGCTCCAGCCCCGGCGTGTTCGAACAGGCGAGAAGCGGTCAGTGTCCCCGCGGAGATGCGGCTCGCTTCCTCTGCATCCATTGCAGTCACGTTAGCGACCGCAGTTGGCATGTATGCCGAGCGAGACTCGCGGACAACCTGATGCTGCGCGAGGGCCAGCAAATGGCTCACGCTCACCTTCGGATTGTTCTTGATCGCCATGCTTTCCGCCTGCTGACGCGTGAGCGATGGCTGCAAATCACTGCTCTGAGCCGATGGGCTTGCATCCTGCGTTCCCGTTGCAGAAACTGCCGCGCCAGCTTGAGGGAGTGCGTTCAGAGCCATCATGGTCACAGTGGGTGCATCCGGCAAGCTGATGGCTTTCTTGCTTTGAGCCGCAGCAGAGCAAACACACAATAGTCCCGCGGTGGCCGTCAAGATCCGGCATGATGAACTGATTCTTCTCAGCATGACTTATGCCTCCTCTGCCACAGGTTCCTGCTTTTCGCGGCCGGTATGGATGATTAGATAAACGGCCGGGACCAGGAAGATGGTTACCGCGACGGAGGCAGCCAAGCCGCCGATGACGGCCCGGGCAAGAGGTGCATACTGCTCGCTGCCAGCCTCAAGGCCTAGAGCCATGGGAATCATGCCAAGAAGCGTTGCAAGCGAAGTCATCAGAATAGGCCGCAGGCGAACCTTGCAGGACTGCACAACCGCTTCAAGCAGCGGGAGACCCTGTTTGTGCAGAATGCCAGCGAACTCAACGATCAAGATGCTGTTCGACACCACGATGCCAGTCATCATGATGACGCCCATGAGAGACATGATGTTCAGCGTGCTTCCCGTGAAGAGCAGGATGAGCACAACACCCGTCAATCCGGGGGGAATGGCCATCAGGATGATAAAGGGATCAATGAATGAGCGGAATTGAGACATGAGAATCAGGTAGACCATCAAAACGGCAATAACGAGTCCCAGGCCAAATTCAAGGAATGCCCGGTTCATATTCACCACGGCCCCGCGCACAGTGATCACAGTGTTGCGGTCGGTCTTTGTCTGCTTCAGGAGTTTGTTGATATCCGACCCCACGCCTTGAAGCGCTTCTTTCTTCGTGGAGACAAAGATGTCAATCACGCGGCGAATCTGGTAGTGATCCACTTCCGTCGGTGTATTGATCAGCTGGATGTTGGCCACCGAACTCAGTGGTGTATAGCCGGCCAAGTGGTCCGTCTTCCATGCCGTTGGCGTAAGATCCTCGGCGCCGTGCGCTTCCTCCATCGGGGCAAATCCCGGCGGACGTGTGCCACGAAGCGGAATGCTTTCAAAGTCCTGCATCGACATGTTCTGCAGAGTGCGGTTCTGATACTGAACCGTCACCATGTAATTGTTCCCGCTCTTGGGATCAATCCAGTAGCTCGGCGCAACCATGCCGTCGGAAGTCATCGCTGTGATGACGTTGTCAACCACCTGTTGAGCAGAAAGGCCAATCAGGCTTGCCTTTTCCCGATCAATATTGAGTGCGATGCCTGGATAATCGAGATCCTGTGGGATGTAGACGCCGCTGACATTCGGCATGGATTTGATTTTGGCCGCCAGGTTCTTTGCCAGGGCGAATGCTCCATTCATGTTCATGGAGCTGATCTGAATGTCAATCGGAGCAGGGAGTCCCTGGTTGATGACACCGTCCACGAGTCCACCGGCCTGGTAATAGGCCGAGAGTTCCGGCATGTCATGTGACAACTTTTGCTGGACACGTCTCATGTACTCATAACTGCCAACGCTGTGGTCCTCTTTCAGGCTTGTCTGCACGAAGGCAGTGTCCATGGACGCATTCGGCGTGAAAATCGAGGACAGGTCTGGGTACACGCCAATATTCGAGACGACCATGTCCAGGTCAGAAGGCTTGACTACGCCGCGGATCTCTTTCTCCACTTGCGCCATGTATTGGTTGCTGACCTCGAGCCTGGTGCCGCTCGGCATACGCACATTGATCACGAACTGACCGGGATCCGTGCGCGGGAAATAGGCGCGACCGAGGAAGGGAAACAGGCCAAGGAGGATCAGTGCAAGGCCACCCAGAATAACGGCAGTTGTGGCTGCCGGCTTCTGGAGAACGCGGAACGCCAGTGTCTCGTAGCTATTCAGCATTCTCTGGAACTGCTCGTTAAACTTGCGGTCGAACCGGGCAAAGAAACCAGGTGAACTCTCACCATTGTGGGAGTTCTCGTGCGAGATGTGAATGAAGTTTGCGCAGTACAGGGGAACGACGGTCATCGCAAAGAAGTATGAAGCGAAGATGGATAGCACCACGCCAAGCGCGAGAGGCGTAAAGATGTACTTGCTGATGCCCGAGAGAAACGTGACGGGGAAGAAAACGATGGATGTCGTTGACGTTGCGGCGAGAACCGCGAGCGACACCTCCATGCCGCCTTTTTCAGCAGCCTCGCGCGGTGGATGTCCCATCTCCATGTATCGGAAGATGTTCTCGAGGACTACGACCGAGTCGTCGATGAGGCGGGAAAACGCAAGCGCAAGGCCGCCAAGAATCATCGTGTTGATTGACCCGCCCATTGCGTTCGTAAGGACCAGACACACCAATGCGGAGAGAGGAATCGACAGCAGGACGGCGAATGTGGCTCGTGGACTTCCGAGGAAGATCAGGATCATCAACCCTGTCAGGACAAGGCCGATGCTCGCTTCCTTGATGAGATTCTTGATGGCCAGTTTGACAAACACAGACTGGTCGAACACAACTTCTGTCTTCAGGCTTGAAGGAACATCCACCAGGTGTTTGATGGCCTCTTTCATTCCGTTGACGATCGTGATCGTGTTACTGTCGCCACCCTGCTTGAAGATCGGTACATAGACGGATCGCTGGCCGTCAATGCGGACAATGTTGTACTGGAGAGCGCCCGAGTCCTCCGCCTTGCCCACATCGGCAACCAGCACGGAAGAATTGCCGTATGACTTCAACGGCATTTCATTCATTGTCTTGGCATCGGGGAACTGACTGTTTGCGT
>JBAUTX010000089.1:0-5665 GCA_049582405.1 Occallatibacter sp.
AGCCAGGCCCGCGGCCCATGTGCCCGCGCCTGCCGCTCCGGCTCCCGCTGAAATTTCCGCTGTTGCTGCCCCCCCGGTCGCCGAGCCCGCTGCGCCCGCCGTGGAAGAGAAGCCAGCGGCCGTACCCGCGGTCTCTGAGACCATTTCTGTCGCTGCCTCCAGCGCACCTGCTGCCCCCGAAGGTGTCCCGGCTGCGGCCGCCAAGGCGGAACCGGCAGCACCGGCGCCCCCGGTTCGCCGCGTCGTGATGCCGCAGACTGGACCGCGCCCCGTGTACAAGGCGCCTCCGGTTGTCCCCAGTGCCATACCCCCGGCGAGTCCGCAAGCGGGCGGCATCCAGCGCGGCAAACCTATCTTTGACCGCCGACCTGCCGGTGCTCCCGGCGGATTCGGCCAGCGTCCGCAAGGCGCGCCAGGACAATTCCCCGGCGGCCCGCGGCCCAAGCATCCCACTCGCACCACACCCGGCGGCTTCCCCGGAACCGGCGCACCCGGCGGGCGTCCTGGCTTTGGTCAGCGTCCCGGCTTTGGCGGCCCACGCCCCGGCGGATTCGGCGGACCGCGTCCCGGCGGTTTCGGTGCCGGCGGTGCGCCGCCTACAGGCGAAGCGCCACGTCCGCAGCGCGCTCCCTCCAAGGGGCGTGGCGGACGTCAGCAGTATCCGAAGACCAAGGAAGGCCCGATGAAGGGCTTTGTGCCGCCGCCGCGCTTTGGCGGGGCCGCACAGTACAGCAACGAGCCTCTGCCCATTACCCGTGAGATCACGGTCACCGAAGGCATCAGCGTCAAGGACCTGGCCGAGAAGCTCGATGTCCGCGCCAAGGATCTTATCGCCACCCTGCTTATGCGCGGTGTCTTCGTCACCGTCAACCAGTCGCTCGACGCCGAGATGGTGAAGGACGTCGCCGCCAAATTCGGCGCCGGCGCCAACGTCATCACCTACGAAGAGGAGCTGGAGAATCAGGCCATCGAAGAGGTGCTCGACACCGAAAAGTACGATGTCGTCGAGGTGCCGCGCGCGCCTGTCGTCACCGTCATGGGTCACGTCGACCACGGCAAGACCAGCCTGCTCGACGCCATCCGCGAAACCGACGTCGCTGCAGGCGAGGCCGGCGGCATCACGCAGCACATCGGAGCCTACAAGGTAAAGTTCGCCAAGGAAGGCTCACCAGCCTCCGGCCGCGAGATCGTCTTCCTCGATACGCCGGGCCATGAAGCCTTCACGCGCATGCGCGCCCGCGGCGCCAAGGTCACGGACATTGTCGTGATCGTCGTGGCCGCCGACGACGGCGTCATGCCCCAGACCCTCGAAGCCATCGACCACGCCAAGGCCGCGGAAGTACCCATCATCGTAGCCGTCAACAAGATCGACAAGCCCGAGGCCAACCCCGATCGCGTCAAGAAACAGCTCGCCGATCGCGGCCTCATCCCCGAGGAGTGGGCCGGCGGCGGAGAAAGCTCCACTGTCTTCGTCGAGGTCTCTGCCAAGAAGCGGCTCAACCTTGATCTGCTGCTCGAGATGATCTGCCTCGTCAGCGACATCAAGGCGCCCAAGGCCACGCCGGGCCGCAAGGCTGTCGGCTCGGTCCTCGAAGCCAAGCTCGACCGCGGCCGCGGCGCCGTGGCCACCGTCCTCGTGCAGGACGGCACCCTGCACCTCAACGACAGCTATATCGTCGGCAACACCTTCGGCAAGGTCCGCGCCATGTTTGACGACCGCGGCCGCCCGCTCGAAGAGGCCGGCCCGTCCACGCCGGTTGAAGTGCTCGGCCTCGAAGCCATGCCCGACGCAGGCGACACCTTCCTCGTCGTCGCCGACCGCGACAAGGCCAAGGGCATCGCGCAGTACCGCAAGATGAAGGAGCGCGAGGCCCAGCTCGCCAAGAGCTCCCGCGTCACGCTCGAAGGGCTCTCCGAGCAGATCCGCCAGGCCGGCGTCAAAGACCTCGCCCTTATTCTCAAGGGCGACGTCACCGGCTCAGTCGAAGTGCTCGCCGACTCGCTCGTCAAGATGTCCACCGAGAAGGTGCGCGTCAAGGTCATCCACTCCGGCGTCGGCTCCATCACGGAGAGCGACGTTCTGCTCGCCACCGCATCCAACGCCATCATCATCGGCTTCAACGTGCGCCCCGAGCGCAAGGCCGCCGAGCTGGCCCAGCAGGAGTCCGTTGACATCCGGCTGCACTCCATCATCTACGAGCTGCAGGACGAGATGCGCCTCGCCATGATGGGACTGCTCGAACCCACGTTCAAGGAAAACTACGTGGGCCGCGCCGAAGTGCTCAATATCTTCAAGATTCCGAAGGTGGGGACCATCGCCGGGTGCAAGGTGCAGGACGGCGTCATCCGCCGCGATGCCGAAATCAAGGTGATGCGCGACGGCGAACAGGTCTTCAAGGGCAAGATCGGCTCGCTCAAGCGCTTCAAGGACGATGTCCGCGAAGTCACCAACGGCATGGAATGCGGCATTGGCATCGCCAACTTCGGCGACCTGAAGGAAGGCGACATCCTCGAAGCCTTCTCCACCGAAAAGATGGCCGCCGACCTCGGCGCCCTCACCTCGGCCAAGGCCTAGGCCACTTGCACAAGAATCCAGCGCCCCGGAGTTTACTGCCATTTGGAAGCGGTGAAACTCCGGGGTGCTGGCTCCTGTTGCGTCATGCCGGATCTGGGATCAGAACTGCCACACCAGTCCCGTCGAGAACCGCCCAAAGTTCGTGGGCAGGTTGGAATCGTGTACAGGGATTAGTGTCTCCAGGCTCTGGATGAGCTGGAAGTACGAGTACTGGTACCCCCCATCGACGCGCCATGCAAACCGCCTCGAGATCGGGGTGTCCAATCCGCCACCCATAGTAGCCGCAAACGATGCTGTCTGCCCCGGCGTCTGGTTGGCGCCCCAGTAGCGGTTCGCGCCGCCGGTTCCACCGAGCCCCTCAACAAACAGGCTCTCCCGCCCGAGCCGGTGGCTGTACTCCCCGCCGCCCATGATGAAAAACAGGTGCTGCGGTGCGTTCAGGTTGGTCCCCCGGTAGCCCGTCGTATCCACCTTGAAGCGCAGTCCATGCCACCCTGGAAACGCAAAGGACGCGTCCCATCCATGCAGCGGCTGGTGCGATCCAGCCACGCCGTTCAACGAGTTGGAGAGAAAGCTGTATCCGGCAAAAAGCTGGTAGCGTGCAGGCGCCTCTTTCGGCGTCTGTGCACAAAGCGGCATTCCCACGGACAAGAGAACAAGCAGGGAACAGATGCGGTGCAGCATTGCGGCGTTGAAGCTCCTTGGCGAAATCGGAATCGCTCTTCCTCAGTGCGCAATTCTATACAGAAAGGCCGCGAAGCGTTGCCACTCCGCGGCCATCTTGCCGTCAGCCGGGCCTTGACCGTCTTGCGCCCAGCTTCGTTTGCTTAGTTGCGATCACGCATCTTTGAGAGCAGCCGCAGAATCTCCAGATACAGCCACACCAGCGTGACCATGATGCCGAAGGCGCCGTACCACTCCATGTAGCGCGGCGCGCCGTAGGCCACGCCCTGCTCAATGAAGTCGAAGTCCAGCACCAGGTTCAGCGCGGCAATCGCCACGATGAACAGGCTGATGCCGATGCTCAGGGTTCCCGCGCCATTCACCGCAGAGAAATGCACGCCGAAGAACCCAAGCACCATCTGCACCAGGTAGAAGACCATGATGCCGCCCGTTGCAGCGACCACGCCCAGCCGGAACTTCTGCGTCACACGGATGATCCGCGCGCTGTACGCCAGCAGCAGTACAAAGAGCGTGCCAAACGTGAGCCCCACGGCCTGAATGCCGATGCCCGGATAGCGCGCGTCAAACATCGCCGAAGCGCCACCCAGGAACAGCCCCTCGAGCAGTGCATAAACCGGCGCGCTCACCGGCGACCACTCCTTCTTGAAGATGGTCACCATCGCCGCGATGAACCCACCCAGGCCGCCCAGTAACATCAGCGGAGCCACCGCCGTCAAATCCCTTCCTGCCAGGAAGATGTGCCACGTCCAGGCAGCGGTCGCCAGCACGCACACCAGCAGAATGCCGGTCTTGTGGACCGTCCCGTTCAGGGTCATCCGGTCCGTCGCGTCGATCGCGCCGCCATATCCGCTCCCCGCCAGCTTGCGAAACGTCTCGTCTCCCAGCGCCGGATTGGATGTCTTCATCAGGGCCATGTGATTTCCTCCGTACTCCTCAACAAGCTTCCTATTCACCCAGCTCCTTTGATGCAAGCCGGCTCAGAAAACCTGCCACCTACTATCTTAAGACGCGCAATCCCCTCCAAAAGGTGCGAGTTCCGCGCCGTCAGCAATGTCTCACACCGGATACTTCTCTGCCTCCACGCAGCGCCTGGCCACTGCCCGGCTCAGGGCAACGCCATCGGCCGGCGTCATCCTCGCCAACCGCCGCAGAATCACCAGTTGCGTGCGCAGCGTATCGCCCTCGCCGCAGGCCGCCAGCACCCGCTTTGCCGCCTGTTCGCACTGCGCCATGGCCTCCTCGGCCAACAGCCCGGTCATTTCTGCAGCAGCCGCCGCCTGGCTGCGCCCCGCTGCCGCCAGCTTGCGCGCGCGCAGCAGGGCCGACTCCAGCGCGTAGACCTGGGCGATCATATCCGCCAGATCCGCCATCACTTCCTGCTGCTCTTCCAGGCCCGTCATGAAGCGCTGGCTCGCCACGCCCGCGGAGAACAGCGCCATCTTCCTCGTCGCCGTCAGGACAGCCGCCTCATGCGCCAGCGGCCCGCCCGTATCCCCTGCGCTATCAAGCGAAGGCGGCTGCATCACCTCGTCCATCACCTTCTTGATGGCGCCCAGCAGGGGCAGCTTCCCGTTCATCGCGCGCTTCATCAGCCACCCGGTCACAATCAGCCGGTTAATCTCGTTTGTGCCCTCGAAGATCCGGTTAATCCGCGCATCGCGGTAGATCCGCTCCGCCGGGTAGTGCTCCACGTAACCGTAGCCGCCCATCACCGCTACCAGCTCATCGGCCACAAAGCTCAGCACCTCTGAGCCGTAGATCTTCAGAATCGAGCACTCCACCGCGTACTCTTCGATGCGCCGCTGAATCTCCCTTGGTTCATGCGCCTTGTCCGGGCTCAGCTCGCTCATCGCCGCATCCATCATGCCCGCCGTGCGATACGCCATGCTCTCTGCCGCGAACAGCCGCGCCGCACTTGTGGCAATCTTCCTCTGGATCAGCCCAAACTCCGCAATCGGCTTGCCAAAGGCAACCCGGTCCTTCGCGTAGCGAATCATCTCCGCCAGTCCGCGCCGCGCCCCGCCCACGCAGGCCACGCCCAGCTTGAAGCGGCCCACATTCAGCACGTTGAAGGCGATGTGATGTCCCTTGCCCGGCTCGCCCAGCAGGTTCTCCGCCGGCACCTTGCAGTCCGTCAGCACCAGCGGGCAGGTCGACGAGCCGCGAATCCCCAGCTTGTGCTCCTCGGCACCCACCGTCAGCCCCGGCGTGTCGCGTTCGATGACAAACGCCGAAAACTTCTCGCCGTCGATCTTGGCAAACACCGTGTAGAGCCCCGCGATCGCGGCGTTCGTGATCCACATCTTCTCGCCGTTCAGCGTATAGGTCTTTCCATCGGCCGAGAGCGTCGCCCGCGTCCGAATGTTCATCGCATCTGAGCCCGAGCTCGCTTCGGACAGCCCATAC
>JBAUTX010000090.1:0-2494 GCA_049582405.1 Occallatibacter sp.
CTTCGCTAGTCAACCACTAAAGTCAACTCTCAGCAGCGACACGCGTGTGCCACACATGTGCCGCTCTTCCTGTCTTTGCAGGAAGTATGGATCGCAAGGCTGGCCAGATTATCCGCTGCGGACGCAGCACATCGCTGGTCCGTATCTACGTCGAGCGCGATCTGGAGACCCGGAAACACAAGTTCATTGGCAAATGTATTTGCGGTGGGCCAAGTGCTGCACAGGCCCACCTCAACCGCATGCTTGCAGATGGAAACCTTGGATGCAACATCCACTCCTCCCTGCAAACCCTCGGCCGATACCTCGATCACTGGCTTAAAATCTGTGCCGGCCCGCGTCTGCGCACAGAGAGCTTCCACGACTACACGAGGCTCCTCGCCCGGTACGTCCGGCCGCGATTGGGCTCGCGATCGCTCGCGAGGCTTTCCGCGGCGGAGATTCAGGCTCTCTCCAGCGAGCCGCTCAATCGGAACTTATCGACGCGCAAGATTCGTTACACGCACACAGTGCGCCTCTCGGCGTGGCGGCAGGCGGTGCGTTGGAAGCTCCTCCTGACGAACTTGGTCGAAGGCGTCGATCTGCCACGGCAGCCGCGGCGGTGTTTCATTGTGCTCGATGTCGAGCAAGCAAAGCAGTTCATCGCAGCGATTTCAGGACACAAGTATGAGGCATGGTGTGCTCTCGCAATCATGACCGGCATGCGGCAGAGCGAGTAGCCGGACGAACTCCCGGTTTTATCAGGCGATGCGTACGGGGGGAATGGCTGTCAGTCGCGAGTTTCGAAGACCCACATTTCGGCGGGGCGGCCGGACTGGGCGGGAACGGCGAGGTAGAGGCTGTTGTGTTTGCCGACCTGGCCGTAGTAGGCGCTGGTGCGGGCGCCGACGGGGGTGGGGATTTTGGCGATGCGGGCGTAGTGGTCGGCGTCGATCTGCTGGTAGACGAAGAGGAAGCCCTCGCCGCTGGGGATGTAGATGCGGTGCCGTTCGCTATCGAAGGCCATGTCGTCGGAGTCCATGGGGCCGGGCAGGCTGGCGATCTGCTCGCCGGTATCCATATTGAGAACGATGAAGCGCGCGGGACGGCGGGCGGCGATGAAGAGGCGGCGCGTGCGGGTGTCGAGCGCCATGGGGAAGTTTTCGCCGGCGTCGTGGAGGGTCCAGAGGTCAATGGTGTGCGTGTCGAGGTGGAGGACGGCGACTTTGTGGATGGAGGCAAGGTTGACATAAATGCGGTGATCGGCGGGGTCGAGCTGGAAGGACTCGGGATGCGCAGGGAGCTGGAAGTCTGTGGAGACGTGCTGGAGGGTGAGGGGATTGAAGGCGCCGATGGCGCCGTCGCCGTAGCCGACGTAGACGAGGCCGGAGGCTGGATCGAAGCGGAGCTGGTCGGCGTCGTCCGCGAACTTGACGGAGCCGAGAGGCTGCCAGGTGCGGGCGTCGAAGACGCGGCAGGCGCCGTCGGCGCTGTTGGAGACGATGACGCGATCGGCGGCGGGGAGGTAAGCGACGCCCTGCGGTTCATCGAGAGCGCCCTGGAGGAGATGGATTTCGCGGGAGCGGTGGACGTCGAGGACATCGACGGAGTCATTGCCATATACGGCGGCGAAGATGCGTCCGGAGAGGACGTCGACGGTCATGTGGTCGATGCGGCCTTCGGCTTGCGGCATGGGGATGATGCGGTCGAGGACGAGGGGCAGGGATTCCTCGTCGACGGATGGGGGCAGTTGGGCAAAGCCGGCGGGGAGGCTCAATGAAAATGCGGCTGCGAGAAGCAGAAGGGCGGGACGCGGCATGGGGTTCTCCTGGGCGGCGGAAGAGGAGGATGAGGAACAAGCGCATGAGCTGCGGACCTAGGGCCTGGGACGAATGACGGTTTTGTCTGCGGGGATGTGGGCGAGGTCGGCGCTGTTGAGGTTGAGGTGGGCGGCGACGATTTCAGGCGGGAGACGGCGGAGCCACTGGTTCAGGGAGAAGTCGACGAACTGGCTGGAGCGGAGGATCTCAAGGAAGACGAGGTCCGTGGAGCCCGTGTTCTGGATGTAGTGGCCGGCCATGGCGGGGACGAAGCCGACATCGTTGGCGTTGAAGTCCATGGTGCGTGCGCGGTTGGCGGGGACGAAGACGGTCATGCGGGCGGAACCAGAGAGGTAGAACTGCCACTCGGGGCCGGTGGGGTGCCAGTGGAGCTCGCGGAGCCCGCCGGGGCGGAGGGTGACGAGGGCGGCAGCGATGGTGGTGGAGGCCGGAAAGAGGCGAGTGTCGACGATCCGGACCTCGCCGCCGGGCGTGACTCGGGTAGGCTGCATGGCGGAAATGTTGAACGTGTAGTCGACGCGCGAAGCAACTTTCTCGCCGCCGATGGCGGAGCGGTCCTGCGCGAGCGAGGGCGGGACGGGCGCGGGGAAGATGAAGAGCTCGCGCGAAGGGAGCTTGCCGATGGAGGCGGCGGGAAGGTCGAAGTTCTGCTGGAGCACGTCGACTGGGGTGTGGGC
>JBAUTX010000091.1:0-5141 GCA_049582405.1 Occallatibacter sp.
TCCTTCAGATTTCCTATTCCACAGGCCCTGCCGCGGCGGCCTTGTGCGTGGACAGCACGACGATCTCACCCGGTTGCACGACAAGCTCGCGCGGCACAGAGGACACAGCATTCTCTTCTTCCAGTCCCGTGCGCTCCATCTCCACCCATGCGTGCTGCGCGCCTTCAATCGTGACTCGCCTGGGCGTCGCCGCGCGGTTCAGCATCACCAGCGTCTCCGCTCCATCTCCTGCAAACGCAGTGGTCAACAGATCGCTGTCATCGCTCGGGGACCCGATGCGATGCATCCCCTTCAGAACATGCCGGCTGTACGCTCCCATCACGCGCAGCTGAAAGCTTGTCGCTACGGGAATCCACCCGCGCGTTCGATCCGGCGCCAGCAGCGAGCGGGAGCCCGCAAAGGTCGGCTCCTCCACGTCCAGCAGCAGCCAGCAGTACATCAGCGCCACAGCGTCCAGTTCTGTCAGATCCTTGTGGTAGAGCTGCGCCGTCTGGAATGCAATGCGGTACGAAGGCTCCTGATAGTGCGGATCGTTGATGCAGATCTCCGTCGCCAGAAATGGCTTGCCCGCGCTCGCCTCGTGCATGGCGCGCATGCGCGCGTCATACAGGTCGGGGTTCGCCATGAACTCCTGAAAGTCATACTCATGCGTCGCCGTGTAGTCGATTGCCTTCCACGCCTCCGGATCCTTCCTGAGCGCCTCAGCGCGCCGGATGCCGAGAAACATAAAACTCGCATCGGCCATGTGAATGCGCGTCTGCTGAAACCCAGCCGCATCTAACGCGCGCCGCAGCGTCTTCACCATTGCGTCAAACACAGCTGGCGGCTCATCCACCTCATTCTGGATGCCGACAATCTGCGGCGCAGCACCCGTAGCGGCCTTCGCCTTGCGGCAATACTCCACCACAATGCGTGCATACTCTTCCGGCTTTGCGGCCAGCTTTACCCGCCGGTTCCAAGCATCCACCACGGCTCCAGCTTTATACGGCTCTGTCGCCCATTCAGGCAGCGCCCACATCTCGTAGATCACATCGCCGCCCAGTGCAAGCGCGTGTTTGCTGTACTCAAAGCTCGACACCTCACTATTGGGAAAGTTGTCGCCATAGTAGTGGGGCGTGGCGTCGTGCAGATCTTCAAGGTTGCTCAGGTCCGGCCTGAGTTCGCTGCCCATCGGATACTCGCGAAAGAGAAGCAGATTGTACCGCTTCAGCAGTTCCCAGTACTGCCGCTTACCCTCCTCGCTCAGCTCCGCATACGCCGGAATGCTCGGGCTGCCGCCAAAGCCGAGCATCGTCTGATGCACCTCGGCGGGACGAAGGGTCACAGTCGCCTCCTTCGCATCCGGCACGCTCATCGTGCCTTCCACCACCAGGTGCGCCGTGCGCGGCGCGGCATACATCAACTGATGGCGCGTCACATCAAACAGCAGGGGTGCTTCCAACAGCTGCACATCATTCACCAGCACCCGCACAGCCAGATGCTCATCCGCAATTACAGTGACCGTACGCGCCTCGCCCGAGAACTGCCTTTGCAGAGCAAAGACCTCCTTCGCCGGATAATTCCCCTGGCCCTCATAGAGCCCCATTGAATCGTAGTACCGTTCCGCAATCCGGATTGTGCTCGACGACAATTCAACCGTGAATCCTGCACGAGGCCCCGTGAAGATCCAGCGCAGCGTGGTCCTGTCAGGAAGGTCCTCATCCAGCCGCAGCGTCCGCTCAAAAAGCGCCGTCAGATTCTCGTGAAAGTAGGCCCGGGCAATCTCATCCGGACGCGACCAGCCCGGCCCTCTGGGGCCATCAGAGACAAAGCGGAACGGAACTCCTGCTGCACCATCAGCCCGGGCCACCTGCGGCAACTGCACCGCCTGCTGCGCCCACGCGCCTGCTGCACACATTGCCAACGTGACCAGCCCCAACCATCGCATGGCCTCGATTATCCCGGTCCTGCATCCTGCCGTGTCAAGCGCGTCATCCCAGAGGAGTCCCGTCTGGCCTTGTGCAGAGGAACGCACACTTCCTCTCTCTTCAACGCACTGCACTTCGTGCTCCATCTTTGCTACCATTCACTCTTCAGGCGGAGGACGTAGGATGCACGAATCAATCTCGCGCCGCTCATTTGTGAAAACATCTGCCGCAGCCACTGCGGCCGCGCTCGCGCCCGCAATTCCTGCCGCCGCGCAGGAGGCAGGCGCCAGCCCGCTCGCCACCGAGCACGGCAAGCTGCCCTATCAGGAAGAATCGCGCGCACGACGTCTCGCCTGGTGGCAGGCTGCGCGCTTCGGCATGTTCATCCACTACGGCCTCTACAGCGTGATTGGCCAGCAGGAATGGGTGATGGAATCCGAGGGCATTCCTATTAGGCAATACGAACTCCTCGCGCAACACTTCAAGCCCAGGCCGGGCTTCGCCGAGGAGTGGGTCCGTCTGGCACAGCGCGCCGGCCAGAAGTACATGGTCCTCACCACCAAGCACCATGAGGGCTTTTGCCTTTGGGATACGAAGCTCACCGACTACAACGCCGCAAAGACAGGTCCGGGCCGCGATCTCGTCCGCGAATACGTGGACGCAGCGCGCGCCGCAGGCATGCGTATCGGCTTCTACTACTCGCTGATGGACTGGCACCACCCCGACGGTATGCGCTGCGCCACCGATGAAGCCGCGCGCAAACGATTCGTCGCCTACACCCACGGCCTCATCCGCGAGCTGATGACCAACTACGGCAAAATCGACATTCTCTGGTACGACGTCGCCCAGCCGCTCACGCCCGAGCAGTGGGAGGCCGACCGCATGAACCGCATGGTCTTCGAACTGCAGCCCGACATCATCGTCAACAATCGCAATGGCCTCGATGGCGACTTCTCCACGCCCGAGCACAAGATTCAGGCCGACAAGCGCGCCTGGGAATCCTGCGAAACCATGAATCTGGGATGGGGCTTCCAACGCTCGGATGTCGAATGGAAATCGCCACGCCGCATTCTCAGCGACCTCGCCACCTGCGCCCAGCAGGGTGGCAATTACCTGCTCAACATCGGCCCCGAGCCGGACGGCACGGTGCCCGCCGAGTCCGTGCGCATCCTCGAATCCGTCGGCAAATGGCTCTCCGTCAATGGCGAGTCGATCTACGGCACGCAGGGCGGCGCCGCCTTGAGCTTTGGCAATTACACCAATTTCACGCGCAAGGGCAACACCCTCTACATCCACGTCTACTTCTGGCCTGCAGGCTCGCCCGCCGCACAATGGCTCCCGTTCTTTGATCCGCCCACGGTTGTTGCCGTCGGCGGAGTCGAGACCAAAGTGCTCTCGGCAAAGCTCCTCAAGACGGGGCAGTCTGTTGCGTTCACACAGGATGACCTGTCCCTCCGCATCACCAGTCTGCCCGCACTTGCACCCGATGATCCCGTGACCGTCATCGCCTGCGAGTGCGACAGCCCGCCCGTCGTCAATCACCACTCCATCCGCGCCAGGTGGCCGCGCTACAAAGTGGGCCTCAGCGCCTGAGGTCCACTCTGACGCAAGGGTCATGATACGCGGCAAGCAAACCTGCAATTTCCAATCTGAAGCGGCGAAGTCTATACTGCGTCGGTCCTTGCGAATTCCGCATCCTGGAATCCCCTTGCGCTTGTTTGTGCATCTGTCAGGGACGATGCGGTCATAATGAGCATAGGGACAACGAGCCCTGATCCTTGCCCAACTCATGAGCCTCACACGTAGAGAATTTGTCATCGGCACGGCGGGCATGACGCTCGCTTCGCGCATCCCGCTCAGTGCGGCGGCGGTCTCTACATCCTCGCTCACAGAGTTCGAGTACAACCAGGTTCAGCTCACAGGCGGGCCGCTCAAGGCGCACTACGATCGCATCCACGCCACATATCTTGCGCTCGACAACGACAGGCTTCTCAAGGTCTACCGCCAGCGTGCAGGTCTGCCCGCGCCCGGCGCGGACATGGGCGGGTGGTATGACGCCGACGGCTTCGTGCCCGGCCATTCGCTCGGCCAGTACATTTCGGGCCTCGCACGCATCGGCAGCACAACCGGCGATGCAAACTGCCACGCGAAGGTCGGCGAACTCGTCGAAGGATTTGCCGCGGCTTTTGAACGCAGCAAGACAATCTACGCAGGTCCGAATGCCGAAAAGGTTTGGCCCTGTTACATTCTCGACAAGCACATCGCAGGCCTCATCGATGCGTCCGCCCGGAGCGGTGTGACTCTCGCGCACGATCTTCTGCCGCGCGTCTACAGTGCTGCGATTCCGTACATCCCCGAGCAGGGCCGCGACCGTGTTGGCAAAAAGGATCCGCCGTACGACGAAACCTACGTGCTGCCCGAGAACCTGTTCACTGCCGCAGCGATGACAGGCGACAACGCCATGCGCGAGCGCGCCATGCGCTACCTGCTCAACAAGGAGTTCTTTGATCCCCTCGCGCGCGGCGAGGATGTGCTGCCCGGCCGCCACGCGTACAGTCATGTCATCGCGCTCAGCTCCGCGGGCAAGGCACATCTCGTGCTGCACGATCCGATGTATCTCGCAGCCATGCAGCACGCATGGACCCTGCTGGCCGAGACGCAACAATTCTCCACCGGTGGATGGGGACCGAACGAGCAATTCATCGAACCGCACAAGGGGCAGCTCTATGCCAGCCTGCTCACAACGCAGGACCACTTTGAGACTCCCTGCGGCAGTTACGCTGCCACCAAGCTGGCGCGCTATCTGCTCTGCGCCACAGGCGAGGCGCGCTATGGCGACGGCCTCGAGCGCGTCCTCTACAACGCGCTGCTCGCTGCCAAAGAACCGGACAGCGATGGCGACTATCCGTACTACTCCACCTACAGTGCCGCCGCGCGCAAGGTGTATTACCCGAAGAAGTGGCCCTGCTGCTCCGGCACGCTGGTGCAGGGTGTGGCCGACTACGTGAAGAACATCTACTTCCGTGCGGACGATGGCATTCGCGTCAACCTTTACGCGCCTTCAACCGTGCAGTGGCAGCAAAGCAGCGCCGCGGTCACGCTCACACAGGAGACCGGCTACCCTCTCGACAGCCGCGTCCTGCTGCGCATCCATGCGGGAACGCCCACGACATTCACTCTGGGATTGCGTCTGCCCGCCTGGCTCGCCGCGCCGGCAACCATCCGCGTGAACGG
>JBAUTX010000092.1:0-4147 GCA_049582405.1 Occallatibacter sp.
GTCAACACCTGTTCCGTCACCGCAGAAGCCGACCGCGCCGCCCGCGCCTACATCCGCCGCGCCCATCGCCGCAACCCCGACGCGCGCATCGTCGTCACCGGCTGCTATGCCCAGCGCGCGCCTGGAGAACTCGCCGCCCTGCCCGGCGTCGCCGCCGTCCTCGGCAACAGCCACAAGGCCTTTGCGCCCTCTGTCGCCCTCGGCCTCCTCGCGCCTCCATCCGCATCACCCCTTGTCCAGATTCATCCCGCCCAAGCCGCATCCGTCCCACCGCAGGGAAGCCCGCATCAGTATCCGCCTCTCGCGGCGCAAGCCGCATCTGCCGCACCGCAGGGAAGCCCGCATCCGCACCTGCTTCCGGCGGCGCAAGCCGCACCTGCCGCACCGCAGGTGCTGGCAGACGACCGTTTTGCCCACTCCTTCCTTGAAGAAGCGCCCATCCGTCCCGGCGCGCAGACCCGCCCCAATCTCAAAATCCAGGAGGGCTGCGGCAACCGCTGCTCCTTCTGCGTCATTCCAGAGACGCGCGGCCCCTCGCGCAGCCTGCCCGCCGCGCGCATCCTCGCGCAGGTTCGCAGCTTCGTCGCCACCGGGGGCAGGGAACTCGTCTTCTCCGGCATCAACCTCGGCCGCTGGGGCCGCGACCTCGCACCCGGGCCCGGCCAGCCGCAGCCCACCCTGTCGCGGCTCGTCCGCCGAATCGTCGAAGAAACCGCTCTGCCTATGCTCCGGCTCAGCTCCATCGAGCCCATGGACTGGGACGACGATCTCATCGGCCTCTTCGCTGAATACGCCGGTACGCGCCTCGCCCGCCATGCACATCTCCCGCTGCAGTCCGGGTCTGACGCTGTCCTCCGCCGCATGCACCGCCGCTATCGCCCCTGGCACTACGAGCAAAAGGTTGAAGCACTCTTCCGCGCCGCCGGCCCCGCGCTCACCCTCGGAGCCGACGTCATGGCCGGCTTCCCCGGCGAAACCGACAGCGAATTCGCCGAGACCCTCGACTTCCTCCGCGCCCTGCCCTTCGGCTATCTCCATCTCTTCCCGTTCTCGCCGCGCCCCAACACCCGCGCCTGGGCCCTGCACGCAGCCGACCCCGTGCCCGCGCCCGTCGTTGAAGCCCGCATGGCCGCTCTCCGCCAGCTCGCCCAGCAGAAGCAGCGCGCCCACCGCGCGCAGTTCCTCGGCGCCGCGCTCTCCGCGCTCACCCTCCACACGCCGCCTGAGCTCGCCGCTCGCGGACGCACCCTCGCCCTCACGGAAAACTTCCTCCCCGTCGAGCTCGACGCGCCGCTCCCCGCCAACCAGCCTCTCACCATCCGCGCCCACGCGCTCAGCCCGCAAGGCGCCCTGCTCGCACCCGCACCCGCACCCCAACACGCTCCCGAGTCGCAGCTCGCCGCCGTCTAAGCACCCCGTTCCGCGGTACTCGCGTACCACCCATCCCAAACCGCACCAATGCTATACTCAGGGTGCATTCGCGTATCCACCTCGCCTGCCGGCTCCAGCCGCAGGCAAGGCTTGCGCGGCACTTTGGGAGGAGCACCATCGCACTCGACAAACGTTCGGCCAAGTCCTTTATCCGCATCAACGACCGCATTCGCGCACGCGAGATTCGCGTCATCGACGAAAACGGTGAACAGCTCGGCATCCTGGCCCCCTTTGAGGCCCTGAAAATAGCCCGCGAGCGCGGCCTTGATCTGGTCGAAGTTTCTCCCAACGCCGCCCCGCCCGTCTGCCGCATCCAGGACTACGGCCGCTACCTCTACGAGAAGGAAAAGAGCGAGCGCGCCGCCCGCAAGAAGCAGAAGGTCATCGTCATTAAGGAAGTCAAGTTCTCCGTCACCGTCGACGAGCACGACTACCAGACCAAGAAGAATCAGGCCGTCCGCTTCCTCCACGAGGGCGACAAGGTCAAGGCCAGCCTCCGCTTCCGCGGCCGCCAGATGGCCCACCGCGAGCTCGGCTACAACATCATCAACCGCCTCATCCAGGACATCGGCGACGCCGGCACGGTCGAGTTCATGCCCCGCATGGAAGGCACCATCCTCCACGCCATCCTCGCGCCGACGAAGAGGGACGCGCCCAAGCCCAAGCCCGCCGCCCCTGCCCCGCAACCGCAGCAGGCCGCCGCGCCCAAGGCTCCGGCGCCGCAAGCCTAGCCGGCGCTTTCTGGATTTTTGTAGTCGCGACCACGACAGGTGCCCCAGCTCTCGATTCTGAGACCTGGGAGACCACCAAACTACATGCACACGGCCCTGATCACCTCTCACTCTCCCCAGGGCCGCTCCCCGCGAGCGGCCTTCGTTTCCTGCCGTCCAAATCCAATTCCCACAACTCGCTAGCCCCGGAATCCCGCCTGCTGTATACTGGATAAGTTCGTCTCCCGGCGCAGATTCTGTTTCGGGAAGGGCGCAGGGAAGTCCCTGCCCTCCAACGCGAACCCGGCCCGAGGACTCCCCTCTAACGCCGGCAATGCAAAGAGAAGACAATGCCCAAGTTGAAAACCCATACGGGCGCGAAAAAGCGCTTCAAGAAGACTGGAACCGGCAAGATTGTGCGGCACCAGACCAAGACGCGCCATATCCTTTCGTCCAAATCGCCCAAGGTCAAGCGCAAGCTCGGCAAAAGCGTGCTTGTCTCCGACGGCGACTACGCAAAGGTCGCGCGCATGATTCCCTACGCCTGATGGCTGTCGGGCCTCAGTGGAGAGGCCCCCGGCGGCGCGCACCATCCCCGCCGAGAAATCAGGCACTGAACGAGCGAGTGAAGAGGCCCGGACCGCCATCATGGCCGTCTCTCCTGCCTCCAGCCGCGTAACCGCCACCACCACCCAAACGGAGAAACACCATGCCTCGCGTTAAACGCAGCACCAAGCGCCACGACCGGCGCAAAAAGATTCTTGAGCGCGCAAGCGGCTACTTCCTTACCAAATCCAAGCTCTACCAGGCAGCCCAGGAAGCCGTCGAGCGCGGCCTCAAGTTCGCCTACACCGGCCGCCGCCAGAAGAAGCGCCAGTTCCGCTCCCTCTGGATTGTCCGCATCTCCGCCGCCGCCAAGCTCAACGGCACCAGCTACTCCCAGTTCATCAGCGGACTCAAAAAGGCAGGCATCGAGCTCGACCGCAAGGTCCTCGCCGACATCGCCGTCAAGGACGCCGCCGGCTTCACCGACCTCGCCAACAAGGCCAAAGCCGCCCTCGCCACCAAAGCCGCGTAAAAGCAGTAAGCCAGCAGGTCAGCGAGCAAGCAAGTCAGCAAAAAGCCCCGGAACCCTCCGGGGCTTTTCTGCGTCGCTCCCCGTCTGGCTCCCCCGCCTCGTAACAGGGCACGACTTCAGTCGTGCCGCAACGCACGCAGAAATGAAAGGGGCTTCAGCCCCTGTGGGATGCCCTCTCTTCTCTTGGATCGCCTCACTCCATCGGCAGCAGCGGCAACGTCATGTTCTGCGCCGCCTCAGGCCTCGCCTTCGGAGCCTTCTTGAAGGTCGCGTCCCTCCGGTGCAGCGGATACTCCGGCTGCTTCCCGTCCAGAATCTGCTGAATCGTGAAGATCTGCAGCCGCGCGTACGTCGTGCCGTCCGAGGACTTGTACAGCCCGGCCTCGGCGGCCTCGCGCTGCATCGGCTTCGTCGGTTCCTCGAAAGTGAGAAAAACGCCAATCTCGGCCTTCTCTCTCTCGATCACGCCGCGAAGATCGCGCACCTGAGGTGCGGAAATGCCGCCCGCTTTCACTGAAAAGATGATTTGCTTCGACTTGCCGGAGTCGTCGTCGTGGAAGTAAAGGCGGCCATCAATGCCGCGATCCGCGCCCTTCTTCTGCTCCGCCGGCCGCGCCCCCACCTGCCCCAGCGCCCACCACTGGAACTGATACTTGTCCTCGGCGGCCAGCGCCGCGGCGCCGGCGTAGTCCGTCGGCTCGCCAATCACGTCGTAGGTCGTGCGAATCTCCGGCCCGAACGCATCCGAAAGCCGCTTCTTGATCAGCCCAATCGCCAGATGCGTAATGTCGATCCCAATCCACCGCCGCCCCAGCCGCTGCGCCACCTGCACCGTCGTCCCGCACCCGCAGAACGGGTCCAGCACCAAATCGCCCTCGTTGGAGCTGGCCTTGAGAATGCGTTCGAGAAGGGCTTCGGGCTTTTGCGT
>JBAUTX010000093.1:0-2569 GCA_049582405.1 Occallatibacter sp.
TGCCCAGTCGCAAACCGGTCGTGGTCGTCGGCAGCATCAACATGGATCTGGTCGCTCGCACGCCCGCCATCCCCCTCGCCGGCCAAACGCTCATTGGCTCAGATTTCACGACTACTCCCGGCGGCAAAGGAGCGAATCAGGCCGTTGCCGTTGCCCGCCTCGGGTATCCCGTCGCAATGGTAGGCGCCGTCGGGGACGACGTCTTCGCCCAGTCCCTGCTCGACAATCTCAACGCATCCGGTGTTGACACCAGTGCCGTCGCCCGCGTCGCAGGCCCTTCCGGGGTGGCCCCCATCGCCGTCGCAGACAACGGCGAAAATTCCATCGTGGTCGTTCCCGGCGCCAATGCAAAGGTAGACTCCGCACTCGTCGATCGCCACCTTGCGCTCATCCAGACCGCCGGCATGGTCCTCTGCCAGTTGGAACTGCCCATGGAAACCACGCTGCACGTCCTCGATGTTTGCAAGCGCGCTGCCGTGCCTGTCATGCTCGATCCGGCTCCAGCCGCACCCTTGCCCCACGACGTCTGGCGCCGCATCGCATGGTGCACACCCAATGAAACCGAAGCCGCTCTTTACGTGGGCCAGACCCTGCCCGCCGAAGAGGCCGCGCGACAGCTTCTCGCCCGCGGGCTCCACGGCGTGGTCCTCAAGCGTGGCGCACAGGGGGCCTATATTGCTCTCGAAAGCGGCAGCGCCGCATGGGTCAAGCCATTCTCGGTTCAGGCTGTCGACACCGTCGCTGCCGGCGACTGCTTCAATGGCGCATTCGCAGTCGCACTGCTCGAAGACAAGGATCCCTTGCACGCCGCTCGCTTCGCCTCCGCTGCAGCCGCAATCTCCGTCACCAGGCATGGAGCGCAATCATCCATGCCCACGCGGCAGGAAGTCGAGTCGCTGCTCAACAGATGCCCATGAGCCTGGCCCGCATCCCGGCTCTTGCAACCTTTCCGTTCGAGTCACAGGAGAAGACAGAACTCATGTCGCGCGCACTCTGTATCGCATTGCTGGCAGCCGGAATCCCTCTGGCGGCCGCTGCCCAGGACACCGCGTACCACGCCGAGGGTCAGCAGATTCCACCGCCAAACTGCATGAATCTGCATCATGCGTGGGAGGGTCCTGCCGTCACCTGCCCACCAAATATTCATGAGCACTGGCTTGCCGACATCCGGCATTGGCGCGCCGAGCGCCGCGTCCGCGTTGCCTATGACCCCGCGCGATACGCCCTGCCCGCGCTCCAGTGGACTCAGTCCAGCTTCATCCAGCCCCAGATGATGGTGCAGGATCGCTATTTCTATGATCCCGTCACGCATCGCTACACAGTCGATCGCTACCTCGACGATCTCGAAAAGCGTTACGGCGGCATCGACGCCGTGCTCGTGTGGGCCACCTACCCGAACATGGGCATCGACAGCCGCAATCAGCTCGAGATGGTCGAGTCCATGCCCGGCGGCATCGAAGCCGTGCGGCAAATGGTTGCCGACTTCCATCGCCGCGGTGTCCGCGTCCTCTTTCCCATGATGATGTGGGATGAAGGCACCGACGCGCCCCCACAGCCATGGCCGCAGGCAATTGCCGCTCTCATGAAGCAGATCGACGCCGACGGCATCAACGGCGACACGCAGGATGGCGTCCCTCTCGAATTCTCACTCGCCGCGGAAAAGATCGGCCATCCGCTCGCCTTTGAGCCCGAAGACAGCCCCAGCGATGAAGCACTCGCCTGGAACGTGATGACCTGGGGCCAATACAACTTCCCGTTCATCCCCATGGTCGACCGCTTCAAATGGCTCGAGCCCCGCCACATGGTCAACATCAGCGACCGCTGGGACAGGAACAAGACAGACGATTTGCAGTACGCCTTCTTCAATGGCATCGGCTGGGAGAGCTGGGAAAACATCTGGGGCATCTGGAACGGCATCACCCCGCGCGATGCAGAGGCCACGCGCCGTGTGGCGACCATCGAGCGCGCCGTCGCTCCCTTCCTCGTAAGCCCCGAATGGGAGCCACTCTATCCCATGCGCGGCTACGGCATCTATGCCAGCCGCTGGCCATTGCAGCAGGAGACTCTCTGGACCATCGTCAATCGCACCGCCTATGACACCGATGGTCCGCAGATGGACGTGCCGGACGTTCCTGGCATGCGCTACTTCGACCTCTATCACGGCGTGGAACTCAAGCCCGTACCGAGCGGCGTGCATGAAACGCTCAGCTTCCCGATTGAAGCCGACGGTTACGGGGCCGTCCTCGCCACACCGGGCGGGCCCAGCGCGGCAATCAAGACTCTCATGCAGACAATGGCCGCCATGACCTCCAAGCCACTCAAGACGCTTTCACACCAGTGGACCGTACTTCCCCAGACCATCGTGGACATCCCTGCCACAGAACCAGCTTCTGCGCCGCCACCTGACATGATTCTCATCCCTGGAGGCACGTTTGATTTCCGTGTCCAGGGCACCGAGATTGAAGGCGGCGATGATCCCGGCGTCGACGTGCAGTACCCGTGGGAAGATGCGCCACGCCGCTTCCACGAGCACAGAATGGTCATCAAGCCCTTCTTCATGGATAAGTAC
>JBAUTX010000094.1:0-6187 GCA_049582405.1 Occallatibacter sp.
ACATCCTCGCAGCGGCAAACCACGGTTTCATTCCTGGCAAGTGACCGCAGTTCGTCGCGCAGCGCAAAAGCGGCTGCCAGACGCTGCGCAAACTGCCTCTGCCGATCGCGCGCACCGAAAAGAGCCCTGGCGCGTTCCGCTTGCCCGCTTGCCGCCAGTGAGGCGATGCGGCCCTCGAGCTGCGCCTTCTCTGCGCCACCGATGCCAGTTGCCTCGCCGACACAATATATCCCCTTAGCCGACGTCTGTTGCAGACTGTCTACGAGCACGTACCCGCGCCTCTGCTCGCAACCGAGCAACTGCGCCAACTCTGTGTTGGGCACCAGATGAAACCCGATGGCAAGCGTGTCCGCATCGACTTGAAGTGCGTGAGAGCCGGACAGGATCTCCACGCTTCTGAGGCGTTCGTCCCCCATGGCGCTGGTGACCCAGGCGCCGGTGCGATACGGAGTTCCCAACATGCTCCATCCGTAGCCTGCGCCTTCCATGAGTTTTGCTGATTGTCCCAACAGAAGTCCGAGAGAAAACTTCGCCAGCCGCGCCATGGGCGCCTGTTCCACAACGGCCACGATCCGCGCCCCCGCACGGCGCAAGCCTGCCGCGACTGCCGGGAGCAAGGGGCCTGTTCCCGCAACCACCACACGCTTGCCTGCGATGTCCAGGCCGCACTTCACAAATGCCTGCAAACCTCCAACGCCGAAGACCCCAGGAAGCGTCCATCCCGGAAACGGCAAGAACAATTCTCTTGCCCCGGTAGCAAGAATCAGGCTGGAGCACTCAAGGTCGATGCAGCAGCCGTCCCGTTCAATGCGCAGGGTCGCCGCTGCCGAGCCAGCCATAGAGGTCCCATCGACGGCCCTCCAACCAGATCGCACCACAACCCGGCTGCTTTGGATGCGCCGAAGCCATGGTGCGGCGTCCTTGTTCTCCGCGCGCTTTGCGACATTGCTCCGCCAGATCTGCCCGCCGAGGCCGGGATTGTCGTCGATCAGACAAACACGCATGCCGGCCTCCGCGGCAGTTGCAGCCGCAGCCATGCCGCCCGGGCCGGCACCCACCACAACAAGATCGAAGATGTCGCTCATCCCGTGAAGACCTGCATGCCGGGTTGGCATTCGATCTGGCAGGTTTTCTGATGCGGCCGACCGTCAACCTGGGCGCGGCACTCATAGCAGATGCCCATTCCGCACAACGGCTGACGGGGATCCCCGCGCACCGAGTGGCGGCTGACGGCGCCCGCCTGCAGAATCGCCGCAGCCACGGTGGTGCCTGCTCGTACCGAAACGGATTTCCCGTTGATGTGGATCGCGAATGAAGGGCTCAACACGCATCCCCAGTCAAAAAAATCACTTGTCTGTCAAGAATTTAAGTGCGTGGAATCCGCCAGATAATGAGTGCAATTTTGTATATCATGACTCGTGTCCGACCGCAAAGCGATTCCATTTCTTCCCCACGCCAAGCCGAGAAATTCCAGTTATGGCTGGATGAGGAAGCCGGGACAGGTCAAATGCGCCTTCGCGATTTAGGAATCGGCAAGCAGGCTACGATCAGTGAGGCAAGAATCTGCTGGCCAATGCAGGAGCCTTAAGTAGTCCAACGGGCAAGTGATCACAATCACAGCTTGCTTTGGCCTCTTAGATGACAATATGGCCAAGTACGCAATACTATGAACGCATGACAGACCGGAAACAGTTTATCGGACAGGCAAAGATGCTCAAGGTTCTCGCCCACGAGTCGCGATTGATGATTGTCGACCGTCTGAGCCGCGGGGAATGCTCGGTCGGGGATCTCAGAGACCTGGTCGGCGGCGACCAGTCGACGGTGTCAAAGCACCTGGCGCTACTTCGCGCGCACGGCATTGTGGAGGACCGGCGCGAAGGAACCACCGTGTACTACCGTCTGCTGACTCCTTGTGTCTGCAACTTTTTTACGTGTGCCACGCAGGTTTTGAAGGAGCGCAAGCGTTGAACAGTGCTCGGCGAGCCACTCGGGGAGAATTGATGATGCTCGGTTTCCGTGAAGAGCTTACGTTGGTGAATGTCGAATGCTCCGGGAACTGCGGCAGTCTCTATGGCACGGGTACCCATCCAGCGCAGCATGCGGCATTGGCGGATTCTGTCCATTGTCGATAGATGCGCGGCACGACCTTGGTAGAGATGGAGACGAGGCGAATCCGCCGGGAAAGCCATGAGTACAGGCATCCAGATAGCCGATGTTGCACCCGCCCCAGCGATGAAGCTCTCCCCCGGGCCGAGTTTGCTGAGGCTGTGCGCGGCGGCCCTGTATGTAGGAGCCACCGGTTACGGAGGTCCCGCCATTCTCGCGCAAATGAAGCGGAAGTTTGTTGACGAAAAAGCATGGCTCAGCGAAAAAGACTTCATGGATGCGCTGAGCCTGGCCCAGATTCTTCCCGGCGCTTCGGGAGTGAGTTTGATGGGGTATATCGGCCACAAGCTGCGAAGACCCTGGGGCGGCATTCTCGCGCCGGCATGTTACGTGCTACCTGCTGCGGTGCTGATGCTGGGAGCCTCGTGGGCTTATTTCCGGTACCAGGGCATCAAAGTCGTCCAGTCCCTCTTCACCGGACTGGGAGCGCTGGTTGTGGCACTCCTGGTTTACGCTACTTTCAAGTTGGGGAAGTCGGTGCTTAAGCAGAGCGCCGCCTCAAAGTACCAAGGCGCGCTGATTGCGTCGCTGGCGTTTCTAGGACTCACCTTCGGGCACCTCAATGGCATTCTCCTCAACGTAGGCGCGGGATTGCTGGGATTTGTGTTCTACTCCTTTGCTGGCAGATCAAGACATCGTGACGGTGCAACGGAACTTATCGCACCGATGGCAGCTCAACGCATTGCCTTCCGAAGGTCTTCTGCGCCTTTACTGGCAGCAGCGGCGGCCGCCCTCGGCATGATCTGCTTTCCGCGAACACGGCAGCTCTTCGCAACCTTCTTTGGCATCGGGACACTCGCATTCGGCGGCGGCTTCGCGGCAATTCCCCTGATTCAGAGTACGGTTGTCGATCATCTTCATTGGCTTACCCTTGCGCAATTTCGGGACGGAATCGCATTGGGACAAGTCACTCCCGGCCCGGTGTTCATCACCGCGACCTTTATTGGCTTCAAGGTGATGGGATTCGCTGGAGCGCTCATGGCAACAGTGGCGATTTTCATGCCCTCGCTTGCCGCCATGATTGCGCTATCGGAAGTGCACAACGCCATCCGGGACTTGCAGACGGTCCAGGCAATCATCCGCGGCATCCTCGCCGGATTCATCGGCATGCTGGCGGCGGTGACTTTGCAGTTTGCGGTGACATCCCTGGTTGCATGGCAGACATGGCTGATCTGCTGTGGATCGTTGACGCTTGTTGGGTATTACAAGAAGGACGTGCTCTGGGCAATCGCTGGAACTGCGATGATCTCGCCGCTGCTCTTTCGATAAACGCTGCGGATTTGGGCGCCCGATGCGGCGTGCCGGGGCCAGCACTCCGGTGCTGAATTGGAGCACGATCGCGATCGTCGCGAAATTTCAGGACGAGGCGGGAAAGTCCAGGTTCGTGATGGTTGAAATTACGGATGCTGCAATTCCCAGCGGAGTGGGTGGCAGCACGGCTCGGTCCGCATCTCACGGATTGAATTGTGGAAGGAACTCTGGACGCGCAATTGGGCGCCACATCTGACGATTTATCCTTGATCACCCACGCGCATCCAGCGTTGCAGATAGCTGTGCTGGAGGAGACATTGGGATTCCGGGATGCGGCTGTGCACATACGGTCGCGATGAGGTTCGATAGGCTGCATGCTTAAGCCAATCACACTCGCAATCGTCCTGGCCTTCCTGAGTGCGCTTATTCACGCTTTAGGATTGCTCGGATTGCTCTACTGGCAAACGCGGCAATGGCCCAAAATCGAGGCGGACTTTCGTCCCCGGCGCAATTTGCCCGTCTTCCTGCTCCTGTTTGGTGTGATCCTCACTTTGCACCTGGTCGAAATCAGCGTGTGGGCCGGCGTCTATTCATGGCAACACTGGCTGCCTGACTGGGAGTCAAGCCTTTACTTCTCTGCCACAAGCTATTCGACCACCGGCTACGGCGATATTGTGCTGCCCCGGGCATGGCGTTTAGTGGGTGTGATGGAATCGATCACCGGGGTGTTGCTGCTGGGATGGTCCGCGGCCTTTTTCTTCACCGTCGTGCATCACTTTTTTGAGATTCGCATCCGCCACTGGCAGCACGAGAGAGACGGAGTGTGAGTGAGTTTAGAAGCACGTGTCCATCGCGCAATGCGCTGAGACGCCGGACGCGCGGCCTTTCGCGCAGTTGATCGCCCGATTCCCGTAAAAACCCTCATAGCCAATGTGACAGCAATCACAGCGAGCACCATGACTATATGGCAACATGGCCAATATAGCAATCATGGTCTGCCTTATGGACAAGCACGACGCATTCTCGAAGCAAGCAAAGATGCTCAAGGCTCTGGCCCATGAATCCCGCCTGATGATTGTGGACCGGCTGAGCCGCGGCGAATGCTCGGTGCGCGACCTCCACGAACTGGTGGGTGGTGATCTTTCGACTGTGTCGAAGCACCTGGCGCTGTTGCGCGCGCACGGCGTTGTCGAGGACAGGCGTGAGGGAACCACGGTGTATTACAGGCTGCTGACGCCTTGCGTCTGCAACCTGTTCACCTGTGCGACTCAGGTGCTCGATGAAAGATCGAGGTGACGGATGAAAGTGCAAATTCTGGGTACGGGCTGCGCACGTTGCAAGCTATTGACCGCAAATGCCGAGAAAGCCGTTCAGGATCTTGGCCTCCAGGCGGAGATTGAAAAGGTAATGGAGATCAGCGAAATCCTCAAGTTTCAAATCCTGATGACTCCGGGTCTCGCAATCAACGGGAAAGTGAAGTCTGCTGGGCGTGTGCCGGCTCCAGAAGAGATTCGACAGATGCTCATCGAGGAAGGAGGCCACTAAATGGCAGAACAGCTTCCAGGTCTGCTGATGTGTGTATGTACGGGTAAGTGCCCTGGCTTTGAAAAGATGGACATATGGGATTTCATCAACCGTGTCCGCGTGGAACTCCCCGTGGAGTATGGCGCGATCCACCCTCAGTTGTGCGAAGTCGATGGCGACCGCTTCCTTGGCGATTTTCTCGAAGCTAAGCGCCCACTTGTGATCGCCGCCTGCGCTCCCAACATGCAATACAAGATGTTCCGGGACGCCTTCGCTGCAAAGGGAATGGACGTGAAACGAGACATGGTTCCGCTCGACATCCGCGATCTGACCACCGACGAGGCGATAGACAAAGTCTCGGCAAAACTGCACGAGATGGGGGTAAAGGGCGATGTCTGACACAACGTTTATGGGCGTTGCCAGGGATAAGATTTCGTGGCACCCGACGATCGACTATGAGAAGTGCAACTTCTGCATGGAGTGCGCCACCTTCTGCCCGCACCGGGTCTTCGAGCAGCGCGAGGGCGACCGCGGACTGGTCGTAGCCAACCCGAACAACTGCGTGGTCTTTTGCCGTGCCTGCTCGAAGACCTGCGGTCCGGATGCGCTTTCATTTCCTGACAAGCAGGCCACCATCGCACAGATCAAGCAGATCCGCGAGCAGGAGAGTGTGCAATGAACAGCGCGATTCTAGCTTGCACGGGACTTGATAAACCCGAAGGGTCTGTAGCGCGCGAGGTTGCGATCCGCATGGCCTCCTCCGCAAACAGCGAGATCATTTGCCCGGTGCTATTGAATCGCTCCCTGACACGTTACAAGAAAGTGCTCGCCGAGAGCACATTGATTGTCGTCGATGGCTGCTCGACACGCTGTGCCAGCAAACTCGCCGAAGGCCTGGGAATCAAGATTGATCGTAAGGTCCTTGTTTCGGATGTTGTGAAATCCTCCGGGACGACACTGGAGCCTACCCTCAACCTCGGTCCAAATGGGCTGGGGCTCGCGCAAGCGGTCGTAGATGGTCTGGTGCAGAGTTTGAATGCTGCCAGTGTGCCGGTTCCGCCTGCGGCTTCTTCCGTCACGTTCGCACCCCCGACGGAATATCTGATGGTAACCCACGACAAGTTTGAATTCCGCATTCCGGCCGCGGGCTACATGTTCAACGAAAACGACGTCTGGGTGCGCGTCGTAGACGGCGTGGCACGCGTCGGCATTTCCGACTACATGCAGCAAAGTTTGACCGACATCA
>JBAUTX010000095.1:0-1713 GCA_049582405.1 Occallatibacter sp.
TACTCATCCAGCGCCTTGATCTGCTTCAGCTCGTCCTCCACCTCCGCCGCCGAGTAGTGCTTCAGCGTCGTCGGCGAATCCGCAAACGCATACGCCGTCACCCCCACCACCGCCGCGCCCAGGTTCAGGTCCCGCTGGTCCACCTTGTCAAAGGTGTCGCTCGGCTTGTGGTGCAGCGCAAAGTACTTCTCCAACGGCGTCCACAGCACAAACGACGGCACCCCCTGTGCCAGAAACGGCCCTTCGTCCGTTTGGAACGTGAACTTCCCATCGTCCGTCGTCCCCGCCGCGTCCAGTTCCGCCAGCAGCGGCTTCAGCGCGCTCACCGCCTCCGCCTCGTCCTTGCGCCCAAACGTGTACCACCCCTTCGGCGCCTCGTCGCCCGAGTCCGAGACAAAGTCGCCCACGCACTTCGCCGCGTCCGCCGCGTGCGCATGCGCATACCGCAGCGACCCCACCAGTCCCTCCTCTTCGCCTCCAAACAGCAGGAACCGCATCGTCCGCCGCGGCTTCAATCCCGCGGCCTGCACGGCCTGCGCCACCGCCAGCACCGTCGCCGCGCCCGTCCCGTTGTCCTGCGCGCCCGTCCCCGGATTCCACGAGTCCAGGTGCCCGCCCACAATCACATACTCGCCGCTGTCCGCGCTTCCCGGAATCTCCGCCACCACGTTGTGTACCGTCACGTTCGTGCGAATCCGGTTCTTGAAGCTGAACTCGATCTCTACCGGCCCCTTGCCCAGCAGCCGCTTCAGCAGCAGCGTGTCCTCCATCCCCAGGTTCGCCGTCACAATGTTGGCCTCGGCGCCCTTGAAGTCCGTCAGCCCCAGCATGCTCGGCGCGTTGTTCACCGTTCCCAGTCCCAGCACCAGCGCCTTCGCGCCCTCGCCCGCCAGCAGGTCCAGCGCGTCAAAAATCTTCCCGAACGGCTCGTCCGGATGCTTGCGCAGCAGCTCGCCATCCACCAGCACAATGTGGCCCTTGATCTTGTCCGCCTGGGCCTTCACCGCATCCACTGAAAGATCGTCCAGGTAGTAGACGTTCCCGCGCACCCCACCCTCCGGCGTCGACGGGCTCCATCCCTCGCTCACCAGGTGCAGCGCCTGCTCGTGCGGCGCAATCATCTTCGCCGTCACCGGACCCTCCGGCTCCCACGTCGCCGGAATCACCCACTCCTCGCCATGCACATTCTTCAGTCCCAGCCGCTTGAACTCATCCTCGGCCCACGCCACGGCCTTCTCATAGTTCGCCGAGCCCGTCAGCCGCGGCCCAATGTCATCCGCCAGATGCTCGTCATACGGGTAGGCCTTGCCCGCCAGCATCATCTGCCCGCCCAGCCGCACCAGCTCCTGGTTCAACTTCGCATCCACCGTCAACGGGTTCTGCGCCATCTGCGCCCCACACAGAGCGCCGCCCGCGGCCATCGCTCCACACATCAGCAGGAAAAGGGGAAGTCTCTTTTTCATGCGTCCCATCCTCCCGGCCCACCAGCGCACATGTCAAGCAATTTTCGCCGACCATCCCCGCCAACTCATTGATTCCACTGCAAAAAAACACCCTCACCATTTTGCATGTTCCTTCCCGCAAAAGCGCATACTGGAAACATCAGCCTGAGATCCGCGCCCACCGGGCCGCGCTCTCAGGCATTTCTCGTTGCAGGGCAGGAGGATTCTGTGCCATCGACCATCATCGCGCCGTTGCAGTGCCGGAGATGCG
>JBAUTX010000096.1:0-12546 GCA_049582405.1 Occallatibacter sp.
ATCACGTGATGTGCGCCCTGTATCAGGAGATCATTCTTTTTGGCGCTGGTGCGCGTCACCGCAATCGCAGTGCCTCCGGCATCGCGGACGATCTGGATAGCGGCAAGGCCCACGCTCGACGAAGCGGCGGGGATTGCAACAAAGTCCCCGGCCTTGACGCCTCCGTAATGCACCAGCGCGCCATAGGCCGTCAGATACTGCATCCAGATGGCTGAGGCCTGCGCGGGAGTCAGGTTCTCCGGATACTCGCCGAGCGCCGCCACAGGCACAATGGCCTCTTCGCCCAGCGTCCCGTAGCGATTCATGGAAAAGCTGGGGATGGTAGACACTCGCTTGCCGACCCAGGATGCATCTACGCCCTCGCCGACAGCCTCCACCACACCGGCTGCCTCATAGCCCAGTCGAGCAGGAAGTTCCGGCTGCTCCAGATACATTCCGTGGTAGAACATGGACTCTGCGCGGTTGAGCCCGCAGGCCTGCACCCGCAGGCGCACTTCGTCCTTGCCGGGCTGCGCGGTCGGCACCGTGTCAAACTGGAGATTCTCAGGGCCGCCCAGCTTGTGAAAGCGAACCACCTTCGGCATGCAATCCTCCTGTCTGTTCTTGGATGGCGCAAAACGGCTGGACGATGCAACCCGCGGGCAATGGTGCAATCAGGCGGTCACAGCCGCTCCGCCACGCTCTTGGCCTGCGTAAAGAGCAGCAGGTAGTCGGGCCCGCCCGCCTTTGAATCCGTACCACTCATGTTGAAGCCGCCAAAGGGATGCGCGCCCACCATCGCCCCTGTGCACTTGCGGTTGAAGTAGAGATTGCCCACGTGGAACTCGTGGCGCGCGCGATCGAGCTTCTCGCGGTCCGCCGTGTAGATGGCGCCCGTGAGGCCGTACTCAGTGTTATTGGCCACGGCGAGGCCTTCTTCAAAGTCCTTCACCTTGATCACGGCCAGCACGGGTCCGAAGATCTCCTCCTGCGCAAGGACGGCCTGCGGGGCAACATCGGCGAAGACGGTCGGCTCTACGAAATACCCACCGGACTCTGCCTGCACAGCGTGACCACCGGCCACGAGGCGCCCTTCCTTCTTGCCGATTTCGATGTACCGCAGCATGGATTCATGGGCGGCCTTGTTCACCACCGGACCCATGTTTGGATTCTCTGCCGCATCGCCCACGGTGAGCTTTGCCACGCGCTCCCGCAGCCGCTCGACGAAGACGTCGTAGAGCGGAGCCTCAATGATGGCCCGCGAGCAGGCGGAGCACTTTTGCCCGCTGAAGCCGAAGGCCGATGCAACCACGCCTTCCACCGCGGCGTCCAGGTCGGCATCGGCGCAGACGAGGATCGAGTCCTTACCGCCCATTTCCAGAATGGTGCGCTTAATCCAGATCTGGCCGGGCTGCGTCTTCGCGGCGCGCTCGTGAATCTCAAGGCCGACTGCTTTGGAGCCGGTGAAGGCGATGAATCGCGTCTTCGGGTGCTCGACGATGGCATTGCCAAACGTGGCGCCCGAACCGGGGCAGAAGTTCACCACACCGCCCGGCATCCCGGCTTCTTCCAGCACATTCACGAACCGCGCGGCAATGGTCGGCGAATCGCTCGACGGCTTCAGAATGACGGTGTTGCCCGCGACAATCGAGGCCGCCGTCATACCTGCCATAATCGCGAACGGAAAGTTCCATGGCGGAATGACCGCGCCCACGCCCAGCGGAATGTAAAGCAACTCATTGCGCTCGCCGGGATATTGGATGGATGGCTTGGCCTGCGCCAGGCGCAGCGCTTCCCGCGCGTAGTATTCGAGGAAGTCGATGGTCTCGCCCACATCGGCGTCGGCTTCGGCCCAGTTTTTGCCCACCTCGTACGTGAGCCACGCGCAGAACTCAAACTTACGATCGCGAATGATCTCAGCCGCATGAAAGAGCAGTGAGGCACGCGTCTCCACGGAGGTGCGGCTCCAGTGCGCATAGGCTTCCAGAGCTGCTGCCATCGCCTGCGGTGCGTGCTCAGCTTCGGCCTTCTGATGCACCCCCACGATCTCTGCCGGTCGCGAGGGATTGACCGAGCGGATCTTGCCCTTGGTCTTGAAACGGTGTCCGCCAATCACCAGGTCGTACTCGCGGCCCAGCTCCGCGGCCACCACTTCGAGTGCGGCCTTCATGCGGCGCGCATTTTCATGCTGCTTGAAGTCGGCAAAAGGCTCGTTGGCAAAAGCGCCTTTCGGGTGGCGCGGCTGGATCACGGTCGGAAGCGTTTCAGTAGCCATAACGAGTCGATTGTAGTCCAATTGGGCCGCTGAGGCTCCCACCTCCTGGTCTACCTGTGTCGACCCATGTTGGCCGTGCCAATACCACGCAGGGCCGCTGAAGCCCTCTAGGTGAGCGCGCGGTCCAGGTGCACATAACCACCGTCGACGATCAGATGCTGACCTGTGGTGTGCCCGGATTGCGTGGGAGAGAGCAGAAAGACCGTCGCCGCGGCAATCTCCGCCGCAGTCGTCATCCGCTTGCCCAGCGGAATCTTGTCGGTGATGCGCTTGAGCGTTGCTTCAGGGTCGCCGAGCGTATCGAGCCACCGCCGGTAGAGCGGCGTCATCACTTCCGCGGGCAGCACGGCGTTCACGCGGATGTTGTACGGCAGCAGTTCCGCCGCCCACTCGCGCGTGAGCGCAAGCTGCGCACCTTTGGCCGCGGCGTAGGCCGACGTTCCCCCCTGACCGGTGAGCGCCACTTTGGAGCTTATGTTCACGATGGATCCTTGCGTGCGCTGCAGCGCGGGCAGCGCGTAGTGGGCCAGCGCGTAGTAATGCACAAGATTCTTGTGCAGGCTCTCGACAAAGCGTTCGACGGAACCGGAGGCCAGGCCGACGCCATCGTTCACTCCGGCATTATTCACCAGGCCATAGAGGTCGCCGAAGCGGCTTTGAATCTCGTTGATGGCGGACTTGCAGCGGGCTGCGTCTTCCAGATTGGCTTCGATGAGATGGCAGTCAGCCTTCGCGACCTGCATCTCGGCCATGAAGTCCTTCACATTCTGCGATGCACGACTGAGGACAACGACGCGTGCACCTTCTTCGAGGCAGGTGCGCGAAATGCCCGCGCCGATGCCGGCGGCACCACCCGTGACGACGATGAGTTTGCCTTTGAGGCCAAGGTCCATCTGCGCTTCCTCTTCTTTGGTTGAATTGCCTTGGGGGCAGTCTGTCAGTTCGATGTCATGCCGGACATGACCAGCATCCGCGGCTCCGTCATCTCGTCGATCGCCGAGCGGATGCCTTCGCGGCCGAGGCCGGAGTCTTTGACGCCGCCGTAGGGCATGGGATCGAGTCGCCAGCTGGGCGCATCGCCCACGATAAGCGAACCCACTTCCAGTTCGCGATAAGCGGTCAGGATGCGGCCCGCATCACGCGTGAGCAGGCCGGCCTGTAATCCGTAGCGCGAGCGGTTGACCTCAGCGAGAGCTTCTTCAAAATCCTCATACGGCTCAACGGCAACGACCGGGCCAAAGACCTCTTCGTCGCGAATTTTCATGCCGGGCTTTGTCGCCGTGAGGATGATCGGCGTGATGAGAGAGCCTTTGCGTTCACCGCCGGCAATGAGCTTTGCCCCGCCCTCAAGGGCTTCCTTCACCCAGTTCTGCACGCGGTCCGCATCCTCCGGCCGGACAAGCGGCCCCACGTCGGTGGCTTCTGCGGCGGGCTCTCCCGTGACCAGATGCGTGGCGGCGTCCACCAGCTTCCAGAGGAAGGTCTGGAAGATGGACTTGTGCACATAGACGCGCTGCACGCTGATGCAGGACTGGCCTGCATAGCTGAAAGCGGAGTGCGCTGTACGCTGTGCCGCATCGTCGAGGTCGGGCCAATCGCTGTGGATCATGAGCGCCGCATTGCCACCCAGCTCCAGCAGTACGCGCTTGCGCCCGGAGTGGACCTTGAGTTCCCAACCCACTTTTGCCGAACCGGTGAAGCTCACCAGCTTGATGCGATCCTCTCGTTCCGCGAGCCAGGCGGTGTCTGCGTTTGCCAGCGGAAGCACGGCGATGGCTTCCTCGGGCCATCCTGCTTTGAGGATGACTTCACCAAGCGCCAGCGCAGTGAAGGGCGTTTGCGGCGCGGGCTTGAGAATCAGCGGACAACCCGCGGCCAGCGCCGGGGCCGCCTTGTGCGCAACGAGGTTCAGCGGAAAATTGAATGGCGTAATGGCAAGCACGGGGCCGATGGGAAAGCGCTGCACCAGTCCCCAGCGGCCTTCGTTGCCCTCGGTCAGGTCGAGCGGGATGGATTCACCGCCAAGGCGCGCAGCTTCTTCGGCTGCCGTCTTGAACGTGAGCACGGCGCGATCCACTTCAGTGCGCGCCAGTCGCACGGGCTTGCCGGCCTCGGCGACGATGAGCTGGGCAAAGCGATCCTTCTGTTCAATCAATGCGGCGGCGACGTCTTCAAGGATTTCGCGGCGCTTCCAGCGCGGCAAGGCGCGGGTACGGCGCAGGCTGGCGACGGCATGATGCACAGCCTGGCGCGCATCGGCGCGGGTGGCCATGGTGACGCGACCCACGAGGCCCTGATCCCACGGCGAGCGAACCTCCAGGGCGTCGCCTTCCGTCCACTCTTTGCCGCACAACAGAAATCCCGTCTGCGAACCGGGGCGCATTCTCATCGCGTATCGCTCCTGAGCCGAAGGCTCCGCTCTTCATGGTACAAGGCGCAGCATGGTTGCCGCTGTGCCGAGCGGGCGTGATGCATCGTCTCACCGGCAAGAGGGATGGAGCGGCGCATGGAATGCGATAGACTCCTGCATATGATTTTCGAGGGACGCAAAAGAAAGCTTCCGTTTGACGCGACCGCGGCAGTGGAACACCTGAAAGCACGCGATGCCAGGCTGGGCGCGCTCATTGCGCGTGCGGGCGACTTTGCGCTGCGGCTGGACCGCTCGCCGTCGCCGTTCGAGTCGCTGCTGGAGTCGATTGTGTACCAGCAACTGCATGGCAAGGCTGCGGCGAAGATCCATGCCCGCGTGCAAGAGTATTTCGGCGGCAATCCCACGCCGGAGATGCTGCTGAAGACGCCCGATGAGCCGTTGCGCGCGGCCGGCGTTTCAGGCAACAAAATCAAAGCGATGCGCGACCTGGCGGCGAAGACACTGGATGGCACCGTGCCGGGCCATAGCGCCATCAACAAGATGAGCGACGCGGAGATTGTGCAGCGCCTGACAGAAGTGCGCGGCATCGGTCCGTGGACCGTGGAGATGCTGCTGATCTTCCGGCTCGGCCGGCCGGACGTGCTGCCAGCCACCGATTACGGCATCCGCAAGGGCTATGCGATGACCTTTCAGCGCGTGCCAAAGACGCGGCCCATCGAGGCCGCGGACCTGCCCGCGCCCGATGTTGTGCGCAAGCGCGGCGAGCGATGGGCGCCCTACCGCTCGGTGGCCGCGTGGTATCTGTGGCGCGCAAGCGACGGCGCAGCGCAACCTGCACCGCCCCGCCGGGCGAGCCTACAATAAGCTGTTGCGCCCCGCGTGAAGGCTTGCAGAGGTGCGCAGATGGACGATCAATGACTTCGGGCAAACGATATATCTGCATTCATGGGCACTTTTACCAGCCTCCTCGTGAAAATCCCTGGCTGGAGGCAGTGGAGACACAGGATTCTGCTGCGCCGTATCACGACTGGAACGAGCGCATCTGCGCGGAGTGCTACGCGACCAACGGCGCAGCGCGCATCCAGAACGAAAAGAACCGCATCACGCGCATCGTCAACAACTATTCGCGCATCAGCTTCAACTTTGGGCCTACGCTGCTGAGCTGGCTCAAAGAGAAGGCGCAGCGCACACACCGCATGGTGCTCGATGGCGAGAAGCGCAGCCGGCGCAGCTACAAGGGCCACAGCTCTGCAATGGCGCAGGTTTACAACCACATGATCATGCCGCTCGCTAACCGCCGCGACAAGATCACGCAAATTCGCTGGGGCATTGCCGATTACGAGCACCACTATGGTGCGCGCCCCGAGGGCATGTGGCTGGCAGAGACCGCTGCCGACAGCGAGACGCTGGAGTTGCTTGCCGCCGAAGGCATTCGGTTTACCGTGCTTGCGCCGCACCAATGCAAACGTATTCGCTCCATCAAGCCCGCATCTGGAGACGGCGCATGGCTCGAAACTCCCAATGCCACGGTGGACACGACGCGGCCGTATCTGGTGCGCTTCGACTCCGGTCTGTCCATTGCGGTGTTCTTCTACAACGGGCCCATCTCGCGCGCCATTGCTTTTGAAGGCTTGCTGAACTCAGGTGAGGCATTTGCAGCGCGGCTGAAAGCAGGATTCAAAGATACGGCACAGCCGCAGCTCGTCCACGTGGCCACGGACGGCGAGTCCTACGGTCACCACCACAAGCATGGGGAAATGGCCCTTGCCTATGCGCTCAAGCTGCTGGAAGAGGACAAGACCGTCAAGCTGACCAACTACGGCAGCTTCCTGGAGCAGTTCCCGCCGGAGTTCCAGTGCGAGATTGTGGAGGACACTTCGTGGAGTTGTGTGCACGGCGTGGATCGCTGGCGCGCCGATTGCGGCTGCAACGGCGGCAGGCCTGGATGGAATCAGAAGTGGCGCACGCCGCTGCGAAAGGCGCTTGATGAACTCCGTGACCGCCTTGCTGCACTGACGGAACAGGAAGGCGCAAAGCTGTTCCACGACGTGTGGGCCGCGCGCGACAGCTACATCAATGTGATCCTGCACCGCAGCAATGAAGTACCCGGGAAATTCCTGGCTTCTCACGCCACTCATCCACTGAATCGTGAAGAGCGTATCCGCGCTCGGGAGCTGATGGAGATGCAGCGCCACGCGCAGTTGATGTACACGAGCTGCGGCTGGTTTTTTGACGACATCTCCGGCATTGAAACCGTGCAGGTGATTGCCTACGCGGGGCGTGTGATGCAGTTGGCGCGTCAGCTCTTTGGTGCGCAGGTGGACGATCTGGAGCCGGCGTTCCTGGCGCGCATTGCCGAGGCGAAGTCGAACGTAGCGACCGCCGGCGATGGCGCAAAAATCTTTCAGCAAAAGATTTACTCACTGGAGCTGGGACTGGAGCAGGTGGCCGCACACTATGCCATCAGCAGCGTCTTTTCATCCTATGGGGACACGACGGATTTGTTCAGCTACAGGGTCGAGCGCATGTCGTACGACATCTTCACTTCAGGCCGCGGACGACTGGCACTGGGCCGCGCACACATCTCGAGCAACATCACGGGACTACAGCAAAGCTTCAGCTTCGCAGTGCTGCACTTTGGGGATCAGAACATTACTGCTGCAGTGAAGCCTTATGCCGTGACGAGTGCTGCCGAATTCGAGGCCTTTGCCGCCCAGGCTGCGGAATACGTGCAGGGCGCTGATTTTCCCGAGGTGATTCGTCAGCTGGATCAATACTACGGGCGTGCTGATTATTCGCTCACATCCCTCTTCACAGACGAGCAACGGCGCATCGTGCAGCTCATCCTGAACTCAACGCTCTGGGATATTGAGAATTCGCTGACCACGATCTACGAGGACCATGCAAGTCTGCTGCACTTTCTGGCGAAGGCCGGCCTGCCCAAGCCGCCCGCGCTCACGCTCGCTGCAGGCTTTGCCATCAACGCGGGATTGCGGCGCGCCATGGAGGCGGACTCGATTGATCAGGCGCTGATCCGTTCCTTCCTGCAGCTTGCGAAATCCGACCAGGTGGCGCTTGAAACCGCGGCTCTCTCTTACCTTGCAGACCAGCGGATGAAACGCGCCATGCTTGAACTGCAAGTCTCGGCTGGTTCGCTGGAGATGCTGGACCGCGCGCTGACGCTGGCCAAGACGCTGGAAGAGCTGCCTTTTGAGCTGAACCTGTGGCAGGCGCAGAATATCTGGTATGAAATCCTGCGCGCCTCTCCGACCACGCTGACCGCTTTGGAAGAAGAAGACCGTCCGCGCTGGGAGGCCGACTTCAGCGAGCTTGGCAAGTGCCTCTCCATCGACTGCGTGGCCATCACCTGCCTCGACCCAGAGGTGGAGACGACCGGCGATTAGCTCTTCAGCGCCACGCGGATGTGCAGCTCGCGAAGTTGTTGCTCCGTGACTGTCGTCGGTGCGTCCACCATCAGGTCGATCGCCTTGGCCGTTTTGGGGAAGGCGATGACCTCGCGCAGGCTGGGCGCTCCCGTCAGCAGCATCACGATGCGGTCTAGGCCGAGCGCGATGCCACCATGCGGTGGCGTGCCGTACTCCAGTGCATCCAGGAAGAAGCCGAAGCGCTGCCGTGCCTCTTCGTCGCTGATGCCGAGCGCCTGGAAGATGACCTGCTGTACGTCTTTGCGATGGATACGAATGGAGCCCGAACCAAGCTCCAGTCCGTTCATCGCCAGGTCATAGCAGTTGGCGCGGACGCTTGCCGGGTCGCTCACCAGGTTCGCCATATCGTGCTCGTGTGGCGCGGTAAAGGGATGATGCGCGGGCATCCACTTTGCCGTGGCCAGGTCGTACTCGAACATCGGGAAGTCGGTAATCCAGATGGGATGGAAGGCCTTCGAGCCATCCACCATCTTGCCGCTGCGTGGATCGGCGCTGCCGACCACCTCATCTGTCACGCGGAAGGCGCCATGCCGTTCAGCGTATTTCTTCGCCAGCTCTGTGCGGAAGTTGCCCGCGGCGGAGTAGACGTTAATCTCGCGCTCGCTCAGGCGGCCTTCAAACTTTGTATCGCTGGCCTTGATGTGATGCGCAGGGTCGCCCGCAACGATGATGACAAAGTCCGCATCCGACGCGCCTGCCATCTCGCGCACCTTCGCGGCCGCATCGGGAAAGCCCTTGGCGAGCCGCTTGAAGTCGTCAATGAACTTCGCACCCTTCTTCTGGTCAAAGAGCGGATGATTGTCTTCGCGCTCCTTGCGGCTCAGCTCGCCCACGCTGGGAATGCGGAAGGCGACGACCGGCAGCGCCGGATCAATCTGCAGCGTGGCAAGGTTCTCATCCGTGAATGCGGCACGCACGTCGGTCAGGCCCGGCAGGCGCAGGTCCGGCTTGTCGCTGCCGTACTGGCGCATTGCATCGTCGTAGGTCATGCGCGGAAACGGCCTGGGCAGCGTGACTCCCGCCGCGGCAAAGCCCGCGCAGAGGAAATCCTCCACCACGGCGAAGACGTGTTCCTGCCGCGGGAAGCTCATCTCCAGATCCACCTGCGTGAACTCAAGCTGGCGGTCGGCGCGCAGGTCTTCATCGCGGAAGCAGCGGGCAATCTGGAAGTAGCGGTCAAAGCCGGAGATCATCAGAATCTGCTTGAAGATCTGCGGCGACTGCGGCAGCGCGTAGAACTCGCCCGGATGCACGCGGCTGGGCACCAGAAAATCGCGCGCGCCTTCCGGCGTGGACTTGGTGAGGATGGGCGTCTCAATCTCCAGGAAGCCCTGCTTCGACAGGCTCTCGCGAATGGCGAGCGTAATCTCATGCCGCAGCCAGAAATTGCGCTGCATCTCCGTGCGACGCAGGTCCACGTAGCGATACTTGAGGCGCACTTCTTCGTTCTGAATGGCCTCTTCGCTCGGCGAGAACGGCGCAAGGCGCGTGTCATTGAGCACGCGCAGATCGGTCGTTTCAATCTCAATCTCGCCCGTCGGCATTTTCGGATTGATGGCGTCTTGCGCGCGCAGGCGGACCTTGCCCACGGCGGCCACCACGTACTCGGGCCGCACCTGCTCGCCCTTCAGGTGACCGTCGGGCGTCAGCTCCTTGTCGAGCACGATCTGCGCAATGCCGCTGCGGTCGCGCAGGTCGAGGAAGATGAGGTTGCCGTGGTCGCGGCGGCGGTTCACCCAGCCCATCAACACCACTTGCTGCCCAGCGTGCGCGGCGCGCAGGTCGCCGCAGAGATGCGTCCGTTCCAGATTGCCTAAAAAGTCGAGCACTACGCGTGTCCTTTTATTGCTTGGAGGGTCCGGCAAGATGGTCCGCCAGATCCGCGCGCGGAACCTTGGCCTGCATGCCGGTGGAGAAATCCTTCACTGTCAGGATACCGGATTGAAGCTCGTCTTCGCCGAGGATGACGATGCGGCGTGCCGTGCGGTCAGCGGCCTCGAACGACTTCTTCAACCGGAAGGAGCCGTCGCCCAGTTCAACGCTGAGGCCCGCGCGGCGCAGTTCACGCGCCAGCGCCAGGGCGGCGGCGTTCATTGCGGCGAGTTTGGCGGCGTCTTTGGCGTCGGCCATGGGCGCCACATAGGCGTCCACCTTGTTCGTGGCGGCGGCATGTTCCTGCTGGGCCTGCAGCGTCAGCACCAGCCGGTCCAGGCCGATGGCAAAGCCAATGCCCGGCGCGCGCGGGCCGCCGAGGGCCTCGCTCAGCCCGTCGTAGCGCCCGCCGCCGAGCAGCGCATTCTGCGCGCCCAGCCCGCCGTGCGTGAACTCAAAGGTCGTGCGTGTGTAGTAGTCAAGTCCGCGAACGAGCCGTGGATTCAGCGTGTAGGTCACACCGGCGGCATCGAGCGCTGCGGTGACGGCGGCAAAGTGCTGCCGCGAGTCCTCGTCGAGTGAGTCGGCAATCCTGGGCAATGTCTCGATGATCGGCTGGTCTTCGGGCACCTTGCAGTCCAGCACGCGCAGCGGATTGGTGACGGCGCGGCGCTGGCAGTCGGCACACATCTTCGGCGCGACCGAGGCCAGGGCGGCGCGCAGCACATCGTTGTAGCGGGCGCGGTCGGCGGCAGAGCCCACGGAGTTCAGGTGCAGCGTCCAGCCGGTGATGCCGAGCTCATCGAGCAGCGCAGCCAGCATTTCGAGCACCTCGGCATCGCGCAGCGGGGACTCCGAACCCGCGCTGGGCGGCCCGATGACCTCGGCGCCAATCTGCGAAAACTGGCGATAGCGGCCCTTCTGCGGGCGCTCGCGGCGGAACTGCGGGCCGATGTAGTAGAGCTTCTGCAACTGGCCGGTCTCGCCCAGCTTGTGCTCGATGTAGGCGCGGACAACGCCGGCGGTGTTCTCCGGGCGGAGGGTGAGGGACTGGGGCCTTTCCGACTGCGCCCGCGCTCGGTCCTCCCAGGTGTACATCTCCTTGGAAACAATGTCGGTCTCCTCGCCCACACTGCGGGCGAAGAGCGAGGTGTCTTCAAAAATGGGCGTGCGGATCTCGCCGAAGTTGTAACGGCCGAAGACGCGGCGCGCCGCGGCCTCGATGCGGTTCCACAGGGCCGTCTCCGGCGGCAGCAGGTCGCGCGTGCCGCGCACGGCTTTCAATGTACTCATAACTCTTCCAGTCTAAATGGAGGGATTTACCCCATCGATGGGGCGATGCGATTGCATGCTCAGCGTCACTGCGTTCCGGGGCTTGAAGATTACGCCCGCTTCTTGATTGACTTCAGCAACGTACTTTCAATGCGCGTCTGCCAGCCAGGCCCGCCCGCTTTGAAATGGTCGATGATTTCAGGCGACAGGCGCAGCGAGACAAGTTTTTTCGTCGGAGCCTTCTGCGGACCGCGCTTGCCACGGCGAACAACCTTACCTCCGCGCACCAGATCGGCATGCTCAAACCACTTGCGTGTGGCCGCCGCATCGTTCGGATCGTATGGGCCATCTCCCCGCTCGTATGGAATCGGAGCGTCTTCCTTCGCAATCAGCACGCGCCCCCAATCCGTCTTACTGCGCGTCTTCTTCATATTGCCTCCGCTCCTCGCGGCTGGCGGGCCGGAAAGAGATGACCCGCACATCCTCTTCGCGCCGCGTGTAGATAAGAGCCAGCAGACGGCCGTGAACCATCGCCATGGCCAGGTCCATCCAGCGAGGCTCGTCCGGGCGTGGGCTCACATAGGTGCACTTATCCGGATTGTCATAGACGAGGTAAGCATCCCGGAAGTCCAATCCGTGTTTGCGAAGATTGGATTCCCGCTTTGCCTCATCCCAGACGAACACAGTTTAATTGTAGCTACAAAATGATCAGATTGCAAAGGACAAGGACTGGCAAAAGAAGATTCATGCACGCAAAGACCCCATCCGCGGGGGATGGGGCCATGGGTGCTTCGATCCAATCTTCAACAGCCGTGCGGTTCGTGCTCCGCGGCTGCGCCTACGCCTTGGCGACCTTGCCGCTCTTGATGCAGCTGGTGCAGACGCGAATCCGCTTCGATGCGCCGTTGACCACCGCCTTGACGGCCTGCAGGTTCACGTTCCAGCGGCGACGCGTCACGTTGTGCGCGTGGGAGATGTTGTTGCCAAACTGCGGCTTCTTGCCGCAAACATCGCATACCTGTGCCATGGTTCCACTCCAGAATCTTGGGTTTTCGTCTTGCCGCTGCCGCATCGGGGCTGAACTCAGCGCTCCTTAGACGGTGCTTGCGGCCGGGCCGGACGACAGGGTGCGCACAAAGGCACACATCCCCTACGGCTTACCGAAGCTCCAGTATACTCCGAAACCGCGCTCTGGGCCAAGAAGACCAGGAGCCAGGCCATTTTTGCGATCCTCTGCGACCGACCTGCCGTTGATTTATCCTGCCTTCGATGCCCAACACCCTGTCGATTGCCATGATTGCCATGAACGAGGAGGCGAACCTGCCCCGCAC
>JBAUTX010000097.1:0-12752 GCA_049582405.1 Occallatibacter sp.
GCGGTCTACATTGGCCAGCCGTTCGCCTGTCTTGTCCATCGCATCCAGGATGGATTGCAGCATGGCAGTCTGGTCATGCCCGCGGGCCTCGTAAATGAGCGAAAACATCTTGATGCTAGCGCGGCGCTCCAGAAAGCCAACCACCTGCAATGCCGCAATCACAATGGCTGTGGCGACGACCGCTGCCGGCAGCAGCCCCGCCCCGCATGCCATGCCGATCGACGCCACGACAAAGACACTCGCAGCGCTGGTGAGCCCGCTGATGCGACTCCGATTGTGCAGAATCAGGCCCGCTCCCAGAAAGCCGATCCCCTGCACGATGTTGGACGCCACGCGGCCCTTGTCCGGATTCGTCCCGCCTGCGAGCACGGCTGAGAGCAAAGTGAAGAACGCACAGCCCATGCAGATCAGCATGTTGGTGCGCACGCCCGCTGCCTTGCGCTTGACCTCGCGCTCCAGTCCAATCAGCCCGCCCAGCAAGCACGCCGCCAGAATGCGGGTCACTACGCCATTGACGACAACAACCTGCTCAAACCAGTTGAAGTCGAACGGCTGCACATATTGCGCAAGAGGAGTGCTCATGGGGCGTCCTTGCCCGATGCTATCACTGCGCTCGTGGTTTGTTGAGCTGGGAAGAGTGTCGAAACATAGACAGTGGCTGAGGGTTGGCCCGGTGCATGGAATCGCCCCACGGCCTTCAAGTCCTCCGGATGCGCCTTGACCGCACCATCCACCTCATCCCCGTCGAACGCAAGCACGATCGCCGCATGAGCCGCAGGCGCAGCCAGGGCTGCGGTGTAAAACTCCTTGTCGCTCTCGTTGATCGTCTGTCGCAAGGGAATGCCGGTATACGTCACAAGCTGCGGGTAGACAGACGTCTCCATCAAAATCTCGCCGCCGGGCCTCGTTGCCAGCAGACTTCGGAGAACAGGCGGAATCTGCTCCAGCAACGGCCTCCGCGCCTCGATGTTTTTCACCCCTTCCACATAGGTGAGGGGTCGGTCCCGCAGGACGAGCCATTGATTGAGCCCAACACAAGCGAACAGAATCACCGCCGCACGGCCCACCCAGCTGGCCTTGAATTCGCGGATCGCAGCAAGCAGAAACTGCGCAATAAAGCCCGCGCCCAGCGCAAAGGCCGGAAGCATCTCCATGCCATAGCGCGTGTTGTACCAGGAATGCGGCCACTGAGGCGGAATGAAGATTGGCACAGATCCGTAAGCGACAGAGTACGCGTAGAAGGGAACGGGCAGCCACAGCAGGAGTGCCCACGGGAAGCCCCGTCTCCGGGCGATCAGAAGCGCGCAGCCCGTGCCAAACAGACTCAACAGGAGCAGCGCTGTGGTCCAGGCAGCCGGCGCCGCATCCAGCTCCGCGCACTTGAGGAAATAGTGAAGCGCAACCCACGGGTCGTGCCATCCCGGATGCAGAGGACCGCCTGGTGCCGCCGTACGCAGTTCAATCGCCCTTGCCGAATAGGGTCCGCGCGCAAAGTCCAGCCAGTCCCCATACGCCAGTGCGTTGTAACCAAACCACACAAGAGGAGAAGCCACAACCGCGCTGCTAGCCAGCCAGAAGGTCACGGATCTCAGTTCCCCACGGCGCAGCAGAATGATGCCGATCGCCGTCCAGGCAAGCAGTGCAAGAATCCACCCGTCATACCGTGTGAAGATGGCGGCAATCAGCAGCATTGCAATGGGCCATAGCAGTCGCCTCGCATGGGCTTTGTCATCCGCCACGCACTGATGCCACTCCACCAGCATCAAGACAATCCAGACGAATTCGCACAGGAAGAGCGGTTCCGTCATCGCCGTGGTCTGCAAATACAGCAGGTTTGGGTTCAGCGCAAAGAAAGCAAGCGCCAGCGCTGCGGTCAGCGGGCTGAGCCATTTCCGCGCAAGCCGGTAAAGCCCCACGCAGCTCGCCAGGTAAGCCAGCATGGATGGCACTGCGCCCGCAATTCCATTGGCCCACCAACGGTAGACCGCGACAAATGGCAGCATCAGGAGATGCGGCAGCGGGAGCCACACGGAGCCAAGCTGCGTCAGCCCCGGTCGATGCGAATCAAGGATGCGTCGCGCAATGTGCAGATGCGCCACGGCATCGCCGTAGTTGAGCAGCACATGGCGCTGCCAGCACCAGGCAAAGACAGAAAGCGACAGCACCATGCAGGAGCCCAGCACGGCCACCCACTCTGCGCTGGCACAAACCGTCCGGCTCCCTTGTTGCTCAGTCAAGATGCGTGATCTCGCGGAATAGGTTGAATCGCTCATCGATCTCGTCGCGAGAGAGTTGCTCCAGGCGCTCTGTGCCAAACCGCTCCACGGTGAACGAGCCCATCACACTGCCGTAGAACATGGCCCGCCGGAACGTGGCCGGCGTGAGCTCGTCCTGCGATGCCAGATAGCCAAAGAATCCGCCGGCAAAGCTGTCACCCGCTCCGGTTGGGTCCACCACCTGCTCCAGGGGCAGCGCAGGCGCGCGAAACGGCTTTGCGCCGACGCCATTTTCTGGCGCACGATGAAAAGCAGTTGCGCCATACTCGCCATGCTTCACCACCAGCATGCGCGGTCCCATGCCCAGCACGGAGCGCGCAGCCTGGACAAGGTTCGTGTTCTGCGCCAGCATGCGGGTCTCCGTGTCGTTGATCAGCAGCACATCGAGCCCCTTCAGCACCTCCAGCAGCGCAGGCTTATGATCCTTGATCCAGTAGTTCATCGTGTCCCCGGCAACAAGCTTTACCTGCGGCATCGCTTCCCGCACACGCCGCTGCAGCACGGGATCAATATTTGCAAGGAAGAGGAACTCCGAATCGCGATAGGCGTCTGGAATCTTAGGCTCAAAGGACCCAAAGACGTTAAGCTCCGTGGCATGCGTCTTCGCTTCATTCAGATTGTCGAGATACGACCCCTTCCAGAAAAAGCTCTTGCCCGGTGCCCTTTCAATCCCGCGCGTGTCAATGTTGCGCGCGCGAAAGGGCTGCTCCTCCCGTGGGCCAAAGTCTTCGCCAACGACGGCGATGACGCGCACGTCGGTAAAGTAGCTGGCAGCCAGGGAGAAATACGTGGCTGCGCCGCCCAGGCAGCGCTCGCGCTTCCCAGCCGGAGTCTCAATCGAGTCAAATGCAACACTGCCGACGACAGTAATGGCCATGGTCTTCCTTGTATGCCTGAAGTGGGTTCTGCTCCGTAGCGTCTTACCAGTTGTGATACTTGCCAAACAGCAACGTCAGCTTTTCCTTTGTGGCTTCGGGAATCGCATCAGCCTGTGTCAGGACCGCGAACTTGGCCGCGGAAGCGCATGCGCAATTCCGCTCCTTTGGCATGGCCGCCACCGCTGCTTTCACCACCCTCGCTGCATTCTCCGCGTTCTGGTGCAGCACGGCCACAATCTCCTCGACCGTGACGGCGTCATGCCCCTCGCGCCAGCAGTCGTAATCCGTCACCATGGCGACCGTCGCATAGCAGATCTCGGCTTCCCGTGCGAGCTTGGCCTCCTGCAGGTTCGTCATGCCGATCACATCGGCGCCCCAGCTCCTGTACAGGTTCGACTCCGCTTTGGTGGAGAACTGAGGCCCTTCCATGCACACATACGTCCCACCCAGTTTGCCCACCACGCCCACCGCCGTGCATGCGTCGGCAGCAGTCTTCGCAACAGTCGCACAGACGGGATCGCCAAAGGCCACGTGCCCCACAATCCCTTCGCCAAAAAACGTGGAGACGCGATGAAAGGTGCGGTCAATAAACTGGTCCGGCACAACAAAGTCCGTCGGCTTGTGCTCTTCCTTCAGCGAGCCCACGGCCGAGGCGGAAAGAATCCGTTCCACCCCCAGCTTCTTGAAGGCGTAGATGTTCGCGCGGAAGTTCAGCTCTGATGGCAAAATGCGGTGGCCGCGTCCGTGCCGTGCCAGGAAGGCCACTTTGCGGCCCTCCAGCTCCCCAAGGACAAATGCGTCCGACGGTTCTCCAAAGGGCGTATGCACGCGCTCTTCGCGGACATTGGTGAATCCCGGCATGGAATACAGTCCGCTGCCGCCTATAATGCCAATCTCTGCCTGAGACAATGCCTTCTCCTCGTCTGGGATGAGCGTCGTGACGCGCCGTTTCCGGACCGCAGACATTCCAGTATAAAGGGAAGAACGTGCAGGGGATTGCGCGGTCCGGGCGGACCACGCAGAAGGCGATACTCGTCGTGCAGGACGATTCCTCAGGCGAGGGCGGCAGCGCGCTCTTCGAGAGATCGCGTGACTCTGCCAGCCTCCTGCACCGCCCAGCCCGCGATCAGCAAACTGGGCGCCTGTGTCTCTGTTTGCGTGCCAAGCTCACCCAACGTGGTGTAAGCCACCTGCTCATCCGGCTGCGCTGCCCGCGACACCACCGCGCACGGCAACGCCGCAGGCAGTCCAGCCTGCATCCACTCCAGCGCCAGCAGGCTCATGTCACGCCCAGGCATGTAGACCACACGCGTCGCATCCTCAATCTCCGGCACCGGTGCATGATTGTGCGACTGGGCATGATGGCCCGTGGAGAAGATCACACTCGATGCGGTTGTACGGCTGGTCAGAGAGCAGCCAACAGAGCTGGCTGCTGCAAACGCTGCTGTAATCCCCGGGACCACTTCATAGGGAATTGCGGCTTCACGCAGAGCCGCCATCTCTTCCGCCGCGCGCCCAAACAGCAGCGGATCGCCGCTCTTCAGGCGCACCACTCTTTGATCTGCCCGCGCGTACTCCACCATCAGCGCATTGATCTCCTCTTGCGTAATATTCTTCAGTCCGCAGCGCTTGCCCACGTTCACAATCGCAGCGCCCGGCGCGGCCAGATCCAAAATCCCCTGCGGCACCAGGTCATCGTGCAGTATCACCTGAGCGGATTGAATCAGCCGCATCGCCTTCACCGTCAGAAGGTCAGGATCGCCCGGTCCAGCGCCCACCAGAAACACCTTGCCCTGAGCCTCGGAATCCGATTCGGGAGCGGCGACCATCCTGCGAGTAGCGCACGTCGGCGAGTCACAGATCTGCCGCTGCGCAAGCTCGTGCAGCAGCAGTCTCCGCTCTTCTCCGCGTGGGTGCGTAGCCAGCACTTCGCGGCGCAACTTGCCCACTTCGCTCAACCATGGCCCCAGGTCCTGCGGAAGTTGCTCGTCGATCTCGCGCCGCAGGCGCTGCGCCAGTGCCGGGCTCTCCCCCGCCGTCGAGATGGCAATCTGCAGATCGCCACGCCCCACGACCGAGCCAAAGAAGAAATCGCAATTCGGAATGTCGTCCACGCTGTTGCAGAGCACGTTCCGCTTCAGCGCTGCACGATAGACGGCCGCGTTGACTTCAGCCTTGTCGGTCGCCGCAATCACGAGAAAGACGCCATCGAGATCGGCAAGCCGGAACTCCCGCTGCACCCACTCCAGCTTATCGTCGGTTGCGAGCGCCTGCACTTCTGGTATGGCTTCCGGCGCCACCACACGCAGATAGGCGCCGGTCGGGAGCAGGCTGCCAATCTTGTCCAGCGCGATCTTGCCCGCCCCGACCAGCAGCACGGGGCGGCTTTCCAGCTTTACGAAAATAGGCAGCAGGCTCATTCGTCGCTCCTTAGTCCGCCACAGCCAGAGGCACGTGCCCCGCGGGCGGCAGATCCCGCTCCACCGCGGGCAGCTCTGCGCCTGCCAGATACGCGCGCAGCGCATCATCGGAATGGCGCAGGAACCAGGCCCGCAGATTCTCTCCCTCGTTCCGTCTGCTCAGATACTGCCGGAGCAGCCGCTCAATGGCTTCCGGCACCTCCGTCGCCGGCGTGCGATAGCCTACCGGCCGCGCAATCGCCGAGTGCTTGCCCACTGCGCCGCCAAGGCAGAAGTAATAGGCATCCACCATCTTCCCGTCGACCTTGATCTTCTTGCCTTCCATGCCGATGTCCGCGATCCAGTGCTGTCCACAGCCATTCGAGCAGCCCGTCACATGCAGCCGCAGCAGTTCATCAAACTCAGGAAGCCGGTCCTCGAGATCCTCCACCAGCCACCGCGTAAAGCCCTTCGTCTCCGTGATGGCCAGCTTGCAGAACTCCGTGCCCGTGCAGGCCACGGCGCCGCGCCAGAAGACGGATCCGTCCACATGAAGCCCAATCCTGCCCAGTTCGCGCACCAGCTCAGGCGCTTTCTCCGTCGGAACATCGATAAAGAGCAGGTTCTGCGAGGCCGTCGCGCGCAACTGCCCGCTGCCATAGCGCTCCGCCAGCTCGGCAGCCGCCTCCAGTTGGTCTCCGGTTAAGCGTCCGCGCAGCACAGACGCGCCCACATAGCTCAGCCCGGCCTGCTTCTGCGGATGGATCCCGGCATGGTCACGCAGCGTCTCATCGGGCACGCGTTCGGGCACGCCCGGCAGCAACGTGAAGTCGAGCCGCGCTTGCAGTTCTGCCAGAAATGACTCTGGCGTCCATCCTTCTTTCAGGAAGAGATACTTCAGCCGTGCGCGATCGCGGCTTTCGCGCAGCCCCTGCTGGTCGCGAAAGATCTCCGCGACCGTGCGCACCACGCGTAGCGCCTGGTCCGGCAGGATGAACGCATCGATGCGAATCGCAAGGTGCGGCTCTTTTGACAGGCCGCCGCCCACGCGCAGTGTGTAGCCCACTTGTCCCTCATGCACCACCGGGGTTAGCGCCACATCATTGATCTCCGGATAGTTGCACCATGTTGGGCAGCCCGTGATCGAAATCTTGAACTTCCGCGGCAGATTCACAAACTCCGGATTCGCCGTCAGCAGCTGTGCCACCTCCACCGCCAGCGGAGCGGAGTCGATGATCTCATCGGCCGCGACGCCGCTCAGCGGGCAGCCTGTCACGTTGCGCACCACGTCGCCGCAGGCGCCCTTGGGCGAGAGGCCGATCGCGCTCAATGCATCCACAATCTCGGGCAGCGACTCAATCGTCAGCCAGTGCAGCTGAATGTTCTGCCGCACCGTGATGTCCGCCAGGTTGCGTGCGTACTTGCGCGTCAGCCCGGCAATCACGCGCAGTTGACTCGACGAGACAATGCCGTTCGGAATGCCGATGCGCATCATGAAGTAGTCCGACGCCACGCCCTCGCCGCCCTTGCCGCCGGTTGCGCCCACGCCGTCCCCCTGCGTGTATACGCCCCACCATTTGAAGTACATCGACGCCCATTCCGGAACGACGCTCGTTCGCCCCTCGCGAGCGAAGGCGCGCACTTCGTCAAATGCCTCCCAGGGATTCTTTGCGCGCTTCAGGCGCTCGGCGCGTTGCGCCTTGGTCTCCTTCACAACAGCAGCTTCAAGACTCATATGTCCTCTTTGGTTGAGTTCGATTCGAAGAGCTGTCGCGGAAAACAAGAAACCCGCGGCAGCTAAGTCTGCAACGCGGGCATTGATAAACCTTGGTGGATGGTACAAGCTTACGGGCCTAGGTCACCTGTGCGCGCGTGGCGGCATACAGAGGCGACAACAGGAGAAAGCTTGCATGTCAAAATCTTCGCAAGACACCGGGCAAAATGCAACAAGAATCTTCCGCTGCGCGAGGAACACGGTGGCGACCCCGCTCCGATCGCAGAAGCCATTCCCTTTATATACAGAGAGCTACGTGATCCCGCCTGCCGCGCAAAAGAAGAGCAATCTCCGTGCTCGCGCCGCGCGTTCCGCTGTGCCGCATATCACTGTGGCGCGTGACCAATCGGCGTCACCATCATTCAGGTGCGCTCTGCGCTGAAAGATCTCGCGTGCGGAAATGGGATGCGCTGCCTGATCCCGCAGGGAAGCGACTCGGCAGGCAGAGGGCACACGGGAGGTGCGCAATGGCGGCCAAGGTTTTTTCTCCCAGAGCGTCTCAACCGGCCTCAGCGCCGATGTCCGGTTCCAGACCACCCATATCCGCAGCGGCAGTCGCAGAGCCCCCCAGCGCCGACGTGTCAGCCCGCGCCACCACCGCATCTGCCGCCCACGACGATTCGCAGTTCATCACTGAAGCTCGCTTCTATCACAAGCTTCCGGATGGCCGGGTCCGGTGCACACTCTGCCCGCGCCTGTGCAACATCCCGGAAAGCGTCCGCGGCTACTGCGGCGTGCGCGAGAACCGCAACGGCACGCTTTACACCCTGGTCCACTCACGAGTCTGCGCGGCCCACATCGATCCGGTGGAGAAGAAGCCGTTCTTCCACTACATGCCCGGAAGTCTTGCTTTTTCCGTCGCGACGGCAGGCTGCAATGTGAATTGCAAATTCTGCCAGAACTGGGAGCTTTCGCAGGCTCGTCCGGAAGAAGCGCCAGGGGAATACATGCCGCCGGAAACGGTGGTGGAGCTGGCCCTGCAGTATCAGTGCCCCACCATTGCCTTCACGTACACGGAGCCCATCATCGCCAGCGAGTTTGTCATGGACACTGCCGATGTCGCGCATCAGCACGGCATCCGCACCATCGAAATCTCCAACGGGTACATCCACCAGGACGCGCTTCCATCGGTCTACGGACGCATGGATGCTGTCAAGATCGACCTCAAAGCATTCTCCGATTCCTACTACCGCAAGGTCGTAGTAGCCGAACTCAAGCCGGTCCTCGAAACGCTGGTCTCGCTTGCAAAGCTCGGCAAGTGGACGGAGATTGTCTATCTGCTCGTTCCCACGATGAATGACAGCGATCAGGAGCTGACTGCGTTGGCGCGTTGGGTCAAGGCCAATCTTGGAAATGACGTTCCATTGCACTTCTCGCAGTTCCATCCCGACTACAAGATGTTGGATCTGCCAGTGACAACTGTTGCCTCGCTCGAGCGCGCAAAGCAGATTGCCGACGGAGAAGGCCTCCGCTATGTCTATATCGGCAATGTGCCCGGCCACCCTGCAGAGAACACATATTGCCCGCAGTGCAGCCGCCTGCTGGTGCAGCGCAGCGGGTATGACATCCGGCAAATGCTCATCAGCGACAATGCCTGCCCGTACTGCAGACAGCCGATTCCAGGCATCTGGAGCGAATGAGCTTGCAACACCCTGCGCAGCGGCAGGCATAACGCAGGGCATGGGGGGGATGATGTTGGCTTCACGCTTCAATCTCGGATGGCACACTTCGCAGCTGCATGCCCACACCGAAGAGGAAAAGAAGGTGCGAGAGGCAGGCGTCGCCGGCAGCTTCTATCCTGCCGATCCGGCGCACCTCCGGGGCATGATGGATGTCATGCTGGCCGGCGTGGACAAGCATCCCGTCGAGGGTGAAGTCCTTGCCCTGGTAGCCCCGCATGCCGGCTACGTCTACTCCGGTCCGGTTGCCGCATACAGCTATGCCGCCCTCAAGGGACATCCATATTCGCGTGTGATCGTCATCGCTCCCTCGCACTTTGTCGCATTCAGCTTCACCTCCGTCTATGATGGCGATGCCTATGAAACGCCTCTCGGCGTCATTCCTGTGGACAAGGACTTTGCCCGTCGGCTCTCAGAGGCCGATCCCGCCAGCCGCCTGTCAGACCGAGGCCATGCTCACACGCCGCAGGGTTCGGAGCATGCGCTTGAGGTGCAGTTGCCCTGGCTCCAGCATGTACTGGGTAGCTTTGCGCTTGTCCCCATTGTCATGGGGAATCAGTCGTATGCTGCCAGCCGCAGTCTGGGAGGCGCGCTGGCTACGCTGCTGCGCGACGAGTCGGATGATGCGCACCATCACGGCACGCCAGAGAAGCGCAGCACCTTAATCGTCGCCACCTCCGATCTGTCGCATTACGCGAGCGCGGAAAGTGCTTCCGCAATGGATCGCAGGACGCTTCTCGCTCTCGAGTCATGGGACTATTTCAGCATGGCGCGTAACTTTGAATCGCAGGTCTGGGAGGCATGTGGCGGCGGTCCCATCGTGACTGCCATGATTGCCTCCGAGCGTCTCGGCGCCACGCGGGCTCAGGTGCTCAAGTACGCACACTCTGGAGATGTCACCGGCGATACTGCAAGCGTAGTTGGATACAGCGCCGACGTCTTCATCAAATCGCCGGAAGCAGAACCGATGCTGCATCCCTTCCAGCTCAGCAGGGAAGAGAAGGATGAACTGCTCGACCTTGCCCGCCACGCTGTGGAAGCTGCCGTCCGCGGTGAGCCTGCCTTCCAGCCAGAAGCGCCTCCGTCCGAGACTTTGCACCACGAGCGGGGCGCATTCGTCACCTTGCGTGCCGGAAAGGATCTGCGCGGATGCATCGGCTACACAGCCGCCACCAGGCCGCTCTATCTCACCGTGCGTGATACCGCCGCACTTGCAGCCATGCACGATCCCCGCTTCAGACCTGTGTCTGCTGACGAGTTGCCCAGCCTGACCTGTGAAATCTCCGTGCTCTCGCCGCTGCGCCGCATCCAGAACATCCACGAGATTCGGATCGGCAAGGACGGCTTGTTCATTCGCAACGGTGACCGCGAGGGTCTGCTCTTGCCGCAGGTCGCTACAGAGCAGGGATGGGACGCGTTCCGCTTCCTGGAAGAGATCTGCGTCAAGGCCGGTTTGCCTCGCGATAGCTGGACGAGCGAGGACACGGACATTTTCGCTTTCACCGCGATCGTCTTCAGCGCAGACGAAGAAGCGCCGCAGACCTTGCCGAGTTCTCCACTCGACGCAATCTAAGCGGCGCTCCTCGAAAACTTGCCGTCACCGGCCGCTGCATGCCCGCGCGCCACCAGCGGTCCGCGACGCACCTTCCTTACATGCCGTTATCGCTGCTCTGTGCAGGGTGAACAACGCGATAGCTGGCCCCGCCATGTGACCACACCAGCAGAAGAACATCCTTGTTGGCAGGCAACGCATGCACCTCGTTCGCGAAGCCATCCGCACTCCGCACGGGTTTGCGGTTGATCTCCAGAATCACATCGCCCGGCGTCAGGCCCGCATCGTCCGCCGGGCTTGAGGGCCGCACGTTCTCAATCGCCGCTCCATCCACCTGCGAGGGGACATTGAACTGCTGCCGCAGATCCGGCGTCAGGTTCGCGACGGCAAGACCCAGCCTCGCATGCTGGCCGCTCTCCGGCGCGTTGTTGTCTGCCAATTCCGTCTTCGCGTGATACTCGCCCACCTGCACCTTCACGGTTTCCGGCTTGCCGTTGCGCAGAATGCCCAGATCAATCGTGTTTCCCGGCGCAATCTGCGTCACCGCGACCTGCAGCGCGCTGCCGTTCACGATCTTCGTGCCATTCAATGCGCGCAGCACGTCGCCTGTCTTCAGTCCTGCGCGGCTTGCAGGCGAGTCCGGCGTCACCTGGCTGATAATTGCGCCGCTCGCGTCCGGCAGGTCAAAGAAGCTCGCATTGTCCGGTGTCACATCGTTCATGGCGATGCCCAGATAGCCGTGATGCACAGATCCCGTTTTGATGATCGATTCGGCAGAGGCCTTGGCAATCTCGGAAGGAATTGCAAATCCCGCCCCGGCAAACTGCCCGTTGTTCGTAATGATGAACGTGTTGATGCCGATCAGCTCGCCATGCGCATCCACCAGCGGCCCGCCCGAGTTGCCCGGATTGATCGCCGCATCCGTCTGGATGAAATCGCCTGGCTTGCGTGGATCGTCCGTAAACGGATTCGGCCGGTCCAGCGCACTGATAATGCCGCGCGTCACGGAGAATTGGAAGTAGCCGAATGGGCTGCCAAAGGCCAGCACGGTTTGCCCCGGCTGCAGCTTCGTCGAGTCGCCCCACGCGATGCTCGGCAGATCCTTTGCGTCAATCTTGATCACCGCCAGGTCATTCAGCTTGTCCACGCCAATCAACTTCGCAGGAAACACGCGCCGGTCATGCATCGTCACGCGAATCTGCGTCGCGTCATCCACAACATGATGGTTGGTCAGAATGTACCCATCCGGAGAAAGGATGATGCCGCTCCCAATGCCATGCTCCACCTGCGGCTGCTGCGGCATGCCCTGGCCGCCAAACGGCGAGCCAAAGAAGAACTGCTGAAAGCCCGGTGGCATCTGGGGCTGGCCTTGCCCACCATCCATCATCGCCTGGTCCGGTTGCACCTTCGCGGTCACGCTCACGCTCACCACGGCAGGCGTCACCCGCGCGGCCACCGCTTCCACGGCATCATCCAGGGCCACCAGCGAAGACACGCGGCTGTCATCCAGCGGAGCCGCAGCGCTGCTGGCGGCCTCTGCCGTGCCGTGCCCCGCCAGAAACGTCAGGCCAAGAAGCGCCACGGCGGCGGCACCGGCCGGCACCGCCACGCGCCTGGTTTGTGCCACTAATGAATTAGTTGTTGCAGACATAACGACCCCTCCATTGGGTGTGCATTGAGATGGTTAAAGTTGAAGAACCAGCCAGCCGTCTCGTGCCGCAGGCTGCGCAGCCGGCGTTTGAACCTGGGCTCGCGGAACCACTCTGAAGATGAGCTTCGTCACGGTGAACTGCTCCATCGGTTGCTGCAAGACCTGCCCCTCGGGATTGACCACCGCGTCATAATCAGACCGCACCTGCGCCGTGGCTGCCGATACAATTTCCACCTGCTCCCACGCCGTCACGACCATGTATGGCCCCTGTGCAATTGGCCGGGGCCTTGTCTCAGGCGTCGTTGCACGTACGGCTACGGCATGAGTCGCTCCATGCAGCGCAACGTGCGCCGTGCGCCCTCTGACGGCTGATTCCTGGCTCTGTGGCTCTACGGCAAGGGCCGCAACGGCTCGCGCCGCGGAACCTTCCTCATGATGGCGCAACGCCGCCGGTATCGATCTTGCATGCGCAGCTTCCTGTGCGCCCGTCTCTGCCCGCCGCGCCGCCCTGGCCAGCTCAACCCGCTGCTCCGGCACAAACGC
>JBAUTX010000098.1:0-14409 GCA_049582405.1 Occallatibacter sp.
AATCAGGAGTACTACACCTTCCCGGCATGGCCGCCGTTGCTGATTCTCACCGCCGGCGTCCTCGCAGGCATTGAAGAGGGTGCGATCCCGGGTCGCGCCCCCAACGGCAAAGGCGTGCTCTCGACCAAATGGCTCACTGGCGCGCAGGCCGTGTTTGCCGTTGCCGGGTTTCTGGCGGCCGCGGCGCTGGGCTGGGGATTGTGGCAGGCACGCAATCTCCCCTTCGTCGCAGATATCGGCACACTCCTCGCACACCGCGATGTGGGCGGCTACACACTGTCCATGTCACACCTCTTTGACCTCACCGGGCCATCCTTTGCAGCGCTGCGTCTGCCCGCGGTATTGGCGGCCATCACGCTGCTCGTCGGCCCTGTTGTTGGCTGGCTGCTGCGCCTGCGCGGCCGCCACATTCCAGCCACCATCAGCGTCGCGCTCACCGCTTCAGTCTTCCTGGTTGCAGCCCACATCGCGTTTGCACGCTTTGAGCCGATGCTCAGTTCCAGGCAACTCGCGGACGTGATCCTGCGGGATGGCTCACCCGCAGACTCCTTCATCATCTACGGCGATCAGTCCGATGCATCCTCAGTCGTCTTTTACACGCACAACTTTCTCCACAAGCCGGCGTACATCGTCATCGAACCCTGCTCGCCGCATGGCGCAGGTTCATCGCTGCTGTGGGGCTCGTGCTATCCCGATGCACCGCACATCTTCCTCAGCGAAGGCCAGCTCTCGAAGTGGTGGGGCACTGGCGAGCGCAAGTGGCTCTTCGCGCAGGATACGAACCAGAGCAAGGTCGAGCAGTTGCTCGCCGGCCGCCTTTATCCCGTGCAATCCATCGCAGACAAAGCCCTCTGGACCGACAGGCCACTGCGATAACGTCAGCGGTTTCCGTAGAGGTCTCTCGCGTAGGTCTTGAATCCCCGGCCAAGCCGGTGATACCGGCCAATCAGCAATTCCAGGAAGGTAGCAACAGCTCTGCGCGGCAAGCCGAGCTTCCGCGTTTGAGTGCGACGCTCGATGAACTCGATTTTTTCTGTGAGCAGCCTCTCGGCGTATTCAAAATCTCGCGCAAACCTGGGGCGCTCTCTCAGTCGCTCTAAGATCGGACGCCAAATAGGAGCCTCATCCCCTCCCATCTCTGCCAGCCTTGCTGCAGTCGCAACCATGGATTTCTTCTCGCCTCCCATCGTCTGGCTTTGATGGGTTCGATACAGAGTCAGCGGCTCTGAGATATAGCCCACCGACCCGGCAGACGCGGCAAGCATATAGACCCACCAATCGTGAAGGCAGATCTCGTGAAAAGGGAAGATCAAGGGAAACAGACTTCTGCGAAAAGCCAATCCATGTCCGGAAGGATCACGCTGGCGCACAATCAATTCGAATTGATTCTTCGGAAACCGCATCACGGCTTGGTGCAGCCTCCTGGGATAACGCAGGCTGTCCTCGTGCGTATAACCTTTGCGGCGAAGCTGCTCGTCCACGACGACGCTGTTACTCGACACGGCAAGAACCTGTTCGTGCAGTTCCAGCAAGCCGGCCAGGCGCTCAACGTGAGCCGGCAGCCACACATCGTCATGGTCTGAGAACAGAATGATCTCGTGGGAGCAGTGCTTGACGGCATTCTCAAAATTCCTGGTAATCCCGCGCGGCCCTTCGTTCTTGATGAACTTGACGGGGAACGAAGCCCGCTGGATGAATGCTTCCACGATGAGATCGGTCTCATCCGATGAGTGATCGTCACTGATCACAACCTCATCGGGCAACCGCGTTTGATTGCGAAAGCTTTCCAGCTGCTCTTCAAGAAATCGGGCACCTTGGTACGTCGCAAGAGCGATGCTGGTACGAAGTGCACTCATTCCATTCCTTCCGATGATTTCTCGCAGCCAAACCGGCGTTTCGATCCAGGATCAGAGGAATATGCGTGCAAGAAAAGCCGTCTCGTTGGTCAGTCTATCTCGCGACGCTGCATGTTACGAAGCTCGAAGGCGCCTGCTGGATTCGCCGAAAACCGAGTGCGTCCTGCCGTGCACTTCAGCGTGCCGCCCGCATCTTGCCGCCCGGGAGTAACTGGAAAACGCGCCCGCGCCACAGAATGTGGCTGGAGGAATAGCTGGCTGCCCAGAAGCAAAAGCCCATCAGATCGCGGATGGGATAAAGCACGAGCAATCCGAACCAGCTTCGATCCTGCACGACCAGCCTGCCCACTGCAATCGATAACGCGAGCCGCGTAACAATGCTCCAGGTCAGCATCGCGAGCCCCAGCGCCGGGTATCCCAGCGCCCAACCTGCAGCAAGCGCAAGCAGCCCAAAGGGGAGGCTGAAGGTAAGCGCCGTGCCGAAGTGCCCCTTCGGCCGCGAAAAGCGTGTGGATTTCATCCATCGCACCTGATGCTTGAGAGAGGCGACAAAGCTGGAATTGATCACCATGTGGTCAATGGCGTGATGGCTGAGGACAATCCTCTGGCCCAGCTTCCAGGTCTCATTCCCGAGCACAAAATCATCGGCGCAGTAGTCGGCCGTGACCTTGAAGCCTCCCATGCTCCGAATCGTTGCGCGACGAAAGGCCATGGTCGGGCCCAGCGTGAACTGCATGTCCTCCATCATTCGCGCAACCAGCACTCCGGCCGTCATCTCCACGCTCATTCCAACGGCCTCAAGCCTGGCCCACAGTCCGCCCTCGGCCGCCACACCGCGATACGGACACGTGATTCCGCCCACACGCCCGTCCGCGAACGGCAGCGCCACGGCGCGCAGATAATCCGGCGTCACGCGCACGTCGCTGTCGCTGATCACCAGAATGTCATGTGCGGCAGCGGCTTCCATCAACTCCATGGAAGCGACCTTCGCGTTGATGTACGGCGGTTCGCCGGTGGCAAGGAAGTGCGCCGGGATCTGCGGATGGCGCGCGGCTACGCGCCGGGCAATCGCAAGCCCGGCATCGTCCTCGCTGCGCGCGCAGAAGAGAATTTCGTACTCCGGATAATCCTGCTCAAAGAAGCTTGTCAGATGCGCTTCCAGGTCCGGCTCTGCGCCATGCAGCGGCTTGAGCAGCGTCAGGGGCGGCGTAAAGCCCGGCCTGCGCGCCAACGCAGACAGTGCGACGCGGCGTTCGCGTAAATAGCCCGGCACAGCCCAGAGGGCCATCCCGGCAAAAACGGTGGAGGTAACCAGGCCGAAGCCCGCCAGCGCCAGAAGAACGTACGTCATGCAGCTAACAGAATACCTGCAGAATCCGCCCTTTGCCGCACGCCATCACAGCCGCCCGTGGACGGATTGCACAAACAGCAGCACGCCAATGCATCCAAGTCCGATGTAGACATACCGCAGAAAGACCTCGGTCGGAAGGCGATGGTTGATCCACCTGCCCAGAAAGACGGCAGGCACCATCGCGGGGAGCGAAAGCAGGTAGTCATGCGAGACAGCATGGCCCCATAGCCCTGCACGCCAATACCCCGCCATGCCCAGCAGGCTCGCGGGCAGAAAGTAGGCCTGAAGCGTAGCCCGAAACTGCTGCGCCGACCACCGGCGCAAGGAGCCGTAGAGCACCAGGGGTGGGCCGTTCATGCCATACGCCCCGCCCAGCACCCCCGCGCAGAAGCCGCAACCAAGCAGCCACTTCCTGCTGTCGCTGTGCAGCTCGGGCGAACTGCCTGCCATAAGCGAGTAGGCAGAAAAGAGCACGATGAGCACGGCAAGCGCCGCCTTGACCGCCAGCTGATGAGCACTCGTCAGAATCCACAGACCCAGCGGAATGCCGACAACCGTGGACAGGAGGAGCCAGCCCGCGCTGCGCGCGTGGATCTTCCTCCAGTCCTGCACCACGACAATCGCCGCAATCGTAATGGAAAGCAGGACGGCGAGAGGCGCTGCAACCTGCAGTGGCATGCAGAAGGCCAGCAGAGGGACCGCAATCAGAGCTTCGCCAAATCCAAACGCAGAGCGAACCAGCGTTGCGCAAAAGACGATTATCAGAATCTGGAGCGAATGGGTATCGATGGAGAATCTCCGCGCGTTGCCGCCTGGGCTTGCCTCGATTTCATCACGGGCGCTTCACCGGCTCCGGCCTTCCGGCGATGGGCTTGCGCAGCGGCACAATCGCGCCTGCCGCGCTCGGCGCAGCCTGATGGAAGCGCGTGAGCATCTCCGTGCGCACGTACTCCACGAAGCTCTGCATCTGGCGATTCATCTCTTCCATGCGCTCGCGCATTTGCAGAATGATGGCAATGCCGGCAATATTCACCCCCAGATCACGGGCCAGGTTCAAAATGAACTCCAGCCGCTCCAGATCATCATCCGTGTAGAGCCGGGTATTTCCTTCGGTGCGCGAAGGCTTCAGCAGCCCCTCGCGCTCATAGAGCCGCAACGTCTGCGGATGAATCCCATACATCTCGGCCACTGCCGAGATCATGTATGCGCCTTTGGATTTCCGTTTTGCGGCCATACGACCCTTCTCCGCACCAGCTTAACCGATGTGCGGCCCAAATGACCTTACATCTTGTCAAACAGCTTCACGCGGGGATCCTGCTGATTCAACCGCGCCAGCTCGCGCATAATCTCGCGGCTCCGCTCATCCTGCAGGTGAGGCACCATCACCTCAACGGTCACAATCTGGTCCCCACGCTGGCCGGGATGCGATGCACTCTCCACGCCGCGCTCCCGCATCCGCAGCTTTTGCCCGCTCTGCGTGCCGGGTGGAATCTTCAACTGCGCGCGCCCGTCGATCGTCGGCACGTCCACTTTGGCGCCGAGCGAGGCCTCCGGCACGGTGACCGGTACCGTCAGGTGAATGTCATCTCCGACACGTGTAAAGACCGGATGCGTCCCCGTGCGCACAATCACAAAGAGGTCGCCCGCCGAGCCGCCGCCCGCACCTGAATTGCCCCGGCCCTGCAGCCGGATGCGCTGGCCGTCCCGGGTTCCCGGCTTGATGCGAAACTCCACCGTCTCCGCCCTGCTTACGGTGCTCTCGCCGTGGCAGGTGCCACAGGCATGCGAAGTCCTGCCTGTGCCGTTACAGCGCGGGCATGGGATATTGAACTTCATGCGCCCGCCCATCTGCGTCACCTGTCCTGTGCCGTTGCACTCCGGGCAGGGCATGGGGCCGCCTGTGTGGGCCTGTCCGTGGCATGTGGGGCATGTCTCCTGGCGGTGAATCTGCATCCGCGCCTGCCCGCCCCGGATGGCCGTCCAGAAATCCACCGTTGCCTGGTATTCGAGGTCGGTGCCCGGCTGCGGCCCGCGCGGGTGCTGCGGCTGCTGCGCCCCGGTAAAAATGCCGGAGAAGATGTCCTTGAAGCTGCCCCATGCCGAGGAACCTGCACCCGCATGCGTGCCGGGCCCGCCTCCAAATCCGGAAAAATCAAAGCCGCCAAAGTCGACGGGGACGCCCCCACCCGCTCCCTGCTGGCGTGCATAGGCCTCGGCCTGCGCCGGATCAATCTGGTCCGAGTAGAAGCCAAGCTGGTCGTAGACCTTGCGCTTCTTCTCGTCACTCAGAATATCGTTGGCCTCGGAGATTTCCTTGAACTTCTCTTCCGCGCGCTTGTCGCCCGGGTTCACGTCCGGGTGGTACTTACGCGCCAGCTTGCGGAAGGCCTTGCGAATCTCCTCCGGAGTGGCGGTCTTCTTCACGCCGAGCGTCGCGTAATAGTCCTTGTTCTGTGTTGTGGGCATCTCTCTCTTCTCAATTCCCCATCAGGCCGCGCCGGATTTGTCTGGTGGTTCAGGCCAAATCTCTTCCCTCACCCATTCATCGGCCCAAAACGACGGATCTTCCGCTGGAATCGCCGTATCCCTTTCGGGCCCAGCCTCCAGGCGCCACCACCCCAAGGCACATGGAGAACCTGCTCTGCGATGCGATCCACCTGCGGGTGATCCACGTCCCTCGACCATCAGCATAGCAATTCCCGGAAGTGCAAGCCTTTGCTTCATTAGATTCCTGAACCTGCTGTGGGGCTTCATCGGACCCGCGTTCCGCGCGCCTCGTATGTCCCCCTCTGCTCAGTGGACTCCCTCCGGTGGTGCGGCATGGCGAGGAGGCTTTTTGAAAAGCCAGACCGCCCCCGCGCAGAAGAACGCCAGCAGCGCCGTCCAACGAAAGACGTCTACATACGCCATCAGCGCAGCCTGCTGCCCCATGAGGCGGGAAAAGATCCCCAGGGAACCGGGCCTCGCCTGTGCCCGCCCCAGGTAATGGTTCAGATAAGCTGCACTCAGGGCAACTTTCTGCTGCAGCTCAGGGTCGCTGGGCGTCAGGTGCGCGCTCAGGTAGGTCTGGTGCAGGGCCGCACGCCGGATGAGAGCCGTGGTGGCCATGGCAATGCCCACCGAGCCGCCGATGTTCCGCAGCATGTTGAATAATCCAGTTGCGTTGCCCATCTCCTCGCGGGGAATGGTCGACATGGTCATCGTTGCCAGTGGCACAAAGACAAAGCTCAACGCGAAACCGGTCAGCAGGATGGGCAGGAGCAGCGTAAACGGCCCAATTTCCAGATTGACCGTGCCAAAGATCAACGAGCAGACGCCAAATCCGATAAACCCGGCGCTGAGCAGCTTCCGGTTGTCCACACGAGAGCCGAGCACACCGACAACCGGTGAACCAATAAACGACCCAATGCCGCGCGGCCCCACCACCAGCCCCGCGGAAAAGGCCGTGTAGCCGAGAATTTCCTGGTAGTAGAGCGGCAGGATCGCAATGGTGATGTAGATGCACATCCCCAGCAGGGCAATGAGAAAGCACCCCGTCCTGAAGTTGCGATCCTTGAGCACGTGCAGGTCGACAAGGCCCTTGGGGTTGGTCCATGAGCGCCAGATCCACCCCACAAGCGCCAGCACCAGCGCCACCACGGCCAGGCGCACCCAGAGTGCGCCGAACCAGTCGTCCTCCTGGCCTTTGTCCAGCACCACCTGCAGGCAGCCTGTCCACACAATCAGCAGCCCAAAGCCGATGTTGTCGAAGGCGCCGACCTTGGCGCGCTTGATATACGGCGGGTCGTGGACAAAGCGGCTGATGAGCAGCACTGCCAGAATGCCCACCGGAATGTTGATGTAAAAGGCGTAGCGCCAGCTGAACGTGTCCGTCAGCCAGCCGCCCAGCGTGGGCCCCAGCACAGGCGCCACCACAATGCCCAGGCCGTAAGCCGCCATGGACATCGACCGTTGCTCCGGCGGAAAGCTCTCCAGCAGGATGGATTGCGAGAGCGGCTGCAGCGCACCACCGCCCGCGCCCTGCACAATACGGGCCAGCAGGATGACGCCCAGCGTGGGAGCCGCTCCACAGAAGAATGACGCGATCGTAAACAACACCACGCACGAAAGCAGAAATCGCTTGCGCCCGAACTTGCGGGCAAACCAGTTGGAAGCCGGAAGAATGACTGCGTTGGCAACCAGATAGCTTGTCAGCACCCAGGTGGCCTCGGAGTTCGAAGCCGACAGAGACCCCGCGATGTACGGCAGCGCCACGGAGGCGATGGCTGTGTCCAGCACCTCCATGAAGGTCGGCAACATGACCGAAACGGTCACCAGCCAGGGATTCACGCCCTGGGTGAGCGGGTAGCGAGCTTGGGCGTGCGCTGTGGTCATCGCGGACGGAACCATTGAGATTACAGGATCAGGGGCTCGTTCGGACTTGAAGCCGACGCACGCGGGAAATCCGCTGTTGCAGGGGGTACAAAACAAACTTAAGAGCAGGCCGTGAACAGGCGCTCTCCAGTTGTGTAAGACTTGCTCCGTAGAGCCATTGTGACTTCCACCCTGAGAAAGGGGAAAAGATGCGCTGGATCACTTTGATTGGGTGGCTTGCCCTCTGTTTCGCCGTCGCAGGCATCAGTGGCGGCTTTACAGCGCAGGAAGTTTCAGGCTGGTATAGCACGCTGAACCGGCCCTCGTTTGCCCCGCCAAACTGGGTTTTTGGCCCGGTGTGGACCCTGCTCTACGCCCTGATGGCCGTGGCCGCATGGCGCGTTTCGCTCGAACCGGGCTCGTCCCTCCGGAATGCGGGTCTCGCCCTTTTTGTCATCCAGCTCGCTCTCAATTTCGCGTGGTCGCTGATCTTTTTCCGGCAGCACGCCATCGGAGCGGCCTTCGCGGAAGTTCTTGTGCTCTGGGCCTTTATCGGCGCTGCCACCCTGACGTTCAACCGCCTTTCGCCACTTTCCGCCTGGCTGATGGCTCCCTACTGGGCCTGGGTGAGCTTCGCCGCGCTGCTCAACTGGGGTTTCTGGAATCTCAATCGCACCTAGCGGTTAAACAGACGCAACGACAGAACGCCCCGCAAGGTCACGGTGTCCGCACCAATGCTTTATTTGCTTTCAATCAAGAAAAGTTGACACTAACTCACTCAATCATGCATCCTAATATGCGTCGGTATCTCTCTAGCTAGAAGCAGGCAGGAGCCCCATCATGGCAAAAATTATCGGAATTGACCTTGGCACCACAAACTCTTGTGTGGCCGTTCTCGAGGGCGGTGAGCCCAAAGTGATTGCAAATGAAGAGGGTGCGCGCACGACGCCCTCCATCGTCGGATTCTCCAAGAGCGGCGAGCGGCTGGTGGGCCAGGTGGCCAAGCGTCAGGCCATTACCAACCCCGAAAACACGGTCTTTTCCATCAAGCGCTTCATGGGGCGCCGCTACAACGAAGTCAACGACGAGATGAAGATGGTGCCGTACAAGGTCGTCCAGCAGGGCGATCACGTGGCCGTAGTGGCCCAGGGCAAGGAGTACACCCCGCCGGAAGTCTCGGCCATGATCCTGCAAAAGCTGAAGAAGAGCGCCGAAGCCTACCTGGGTGAGTCGGTCACCGAGGCGGTGATTACCGTGCCCGCCTACTTCAACGACGCGCAGCGCCAGGCCACCAAGGACGCGGGCAAGATTGCCGGCCTCGATGTGAAGCGCATTGTGAACGAGCCCACGGCGGCAGCGCTGGCCTATGGCCTCGACAAGAAGAAGGACGAGACCATCGCCGTGTACGACTTCGGCGGCGGCACCTTCGACATTTCCATCCTCGAGGTAGGCGAGGGCGTCATCGAGGTGAAGTCCACCAACGGCGACACGCACCTGGGCGGCGATAACCTCGACCAGCGCATCGTGGACTGGCTCATTGCCGAGTTCAAGCAGGAAGAGGGTCTTGACCTGAGTTCGAAGGGCAACGAGATGGCCCTGCAGCGCCTGAAGGACGCCGCGGAAAAGGCCAAGATCGAGCTCTCCACCACCGTCGAAACCGAAATCAACCTGCCGTTTATCACCGCAGACGCCACGGGCCCCAAGCACCTGGTCCGCAAGCTCACCCGCGCCAAGCTGGAGCAGATGGTGGCTGATCTGCTGGAGCGCTCGCTGGACCCCTGCCGCAAGGCCATGACCGACGCCGGCGTGAAGACGACGGACATCGACGAGGTGGTGCTGGTGGGCGGCCAGACGCGCATGCCCAAGATCCAGGAGATGGTGAAGCAGCTCTTCGGCAAGGAGCCCCATCGCGGCGTGAACCCCGACGAAGTGGTCGCCGTAGGCGCGGCCGTGCAGGCGGGCGTGCTGGCCGGCGAGGTCAAGGACCTGCTGCTGCTCGACGTGACGCCGCTGACCCTGTCGATTGAGACGCTGGGCGGCGTGGCCACGCCGATGATTCCGCGCAACACGACCATCCCGACCAAGAAGACAGAGACCTTCTCGACGGCGGCCGACAGCCAGACCGAAGTCGAGGTCCACGTGCTGCAGGGCGAGCGCCCGATGGCGGGGCAGAACCGCACGCTCGGCAAGTTCAAGCTGGCGGGCATTCCCCCGGCGCCGCGCGGCGTGCCGCAGATCGAGGTCACCTTTGACATCGACGCCAACGGCATCCTGAACGTGACGGCAAAGGACAACGCCACCGGCAAGGACACCCGCATCACCATCACCTCCAGCTCTGGCCTGAGCAAGGACGAGGTTGAAAAGATGGCGAAGGAAGCTGAGTCCCACGCGGCGGAGGACAAGGAGAAGCGCGAGGAGATCGAGGCGCGCAACCAGCTCGACGGCATGGTCTACAACATCGAGAAGATGCTGAAGGAGTCTGGCGACAAGATCCAGGGCTCGGAGAAGTCGGATGTGGAAGCCGCTCTGGCCGAAGCCAAGAAGACGCTCGAAGGCACGCCTTCCGTCGCTGAGATGAAGGCCGCGCACGAGAAGCTGACCCACGCCAGCCACAAACTCGCCGAGGTGCTCTACAAGGCCAACGCCGCCGCCGCTGCGCAGAGTGCACCTGCCGACACGGGCGCAGGCACACCGGGCGCGGGCACGGAACAGAAAAAGGACGAAGGCGTGATCGACGCCGAGTACGTGGACGTGGAAGACAAAAAGTAGGACTGGCGTCCAGGCAATCGCGCCTTCGGCGCAAAATCCTCGGGGTGGGCAACGGTGTTGTCCACCCCGCTGTACATTGTGGCAATCGCTCGTCGTCTGAAAAACATCAATATCGCTGCACAATCCTGCCAGGGAGACCAAGCAATGGAAAGCTTAAGAGACCAGGCAATTCAGGAGTGGCTGACCTACCAGAAAGAAATAGTCCGTTGTAGCTTGTGCCGTGAGGACATCAACTTGGAGGCCAAGAAGCGAGCCGTCAAGAAAGGGCCCCTCTGCAATGCCTGTAAGAGGGCCAAATCCAACTTTGCGAAAGCGGAGAGGGATTTGAACGCTCTACCTCCAAATTCAGCAGAGTTTGACAAAGGACGGCTTAGGCGTGAGCTCGATTCACGGAAGTTTGTTTTGGAACTGCGTGAAGGTGACGGGGCTCAATTCGACCTGATTCTTAATGGCGACTGTTCCTCGACGGTGGATTTAGAGCAGTATTTCGAGCAGATTGGACGTTGTATCGGTCATAAGGAAGACCTATATGGAAGGATTGCCACCCAATTAGGACACTGGTTTAGTGAGCCGCAGATGAGATTGCTCGGTTTTTTGTTTTGGCAAGCATTTCATGCAAACCCACACAATATGAACGTCATAACAGCCAGGAGGAGACGGAATCAAGACCAGCATATCCATAGCGAAGTTGAAGTCTAAAGACGCTAAATTATTCGAGCAGCGCATTCGTTTCAAAAATGCTCCGTTTGTTTTGTGATGCGTGATGCGCTACACTTAACAGGTGATTAAGAGCTTCCGGCACGCGGGGTTGGAACGGTTCTTCCGGACGGGAAGCAAGACCGGCATTCAGCCGGCGCACGCGGATAAGCTGTCGATCCAGCTCTTTGCGCTGGATCATGCGAAGTCTCCGTCAGACCTTGGCCGGGCAGGATGGAATCTTCATCCCTTAAAAGGCAGTCTGAGAGGACATTGGTCAATTAAGGTCAACGCCAATTGGCGGCTCACCTTCCACTTCGACGAAGAAGACGTGATTCTGTTGGATTATCAGGACTATCACGGGAGGTAACCATGGCAATGAGTCAAATGCACAATCCCCCACATCCCGGCAAGGTATTGCGCGAGTACCTCCGCGACATCAACATCACCGCCGCCGCCAGGCACCTGCGCGTTTCGCGCGTGACCCTGTCGCGCATTTTGAACGGCGCAGCCGGCATAAGCGCCGACATGTCCCTGCGGCTCTCTGAGGCATTGGGAACGCATCCGGCCTTCTGGTACGACATGCAGGCGTCGTACGACATGTGGCAGGCATCGAGGAAGAAGCGCCCCGCGATCAGGCCCTTCCGCGCAGCCGCGTAGCCACTGTTCATCCACACGCACCAAGTCTGCACTTCACCCCATATCCCGCCAGTTCGGCCCGGTGGCGAGGTGCACTTCCAGCGGCACGCTGAGCTGCACAACGCCCTCCATCTCCGCGCGCACCAGCTCCGCCACCGCATCCGTCTCATCGAACGGCACTTCAAACAGCAGCTCGTCGTGCACCTGCAGAATCATGCGCGCCTTCAGCTTGCGCTCCGCGAGCTTGCGGTCGATGGAGATCATCGCCAGCTTGATGAGGTCGGCGGCGGTGCCCTGCAGCGGGGTGTTCACGGCGGTGCGCTCGGCAAAGCCACGCTGGTTGGGATTGCGGCTTTCCAGGTCGGGAATCGGGCGCATGCGACCGAAGAGCGTGCGCGCATAACCCTGCGTGCGCGTCTCGGCCAGCGTGCGTTCAATGAAGGCCTTCACGCCCTGGTAGCGGGCAAAGTACTTGTCGATGTAGGCGCGGGCCTCCGCCTGCGGAATGCTGAGCTGCGCAGCGAGCCCGAAGGCCGAGATGCCGTAGACGATGCCGAAGTTGACGGCCTTGGCGCGGTTGCGCGTCTCCTTGTCCATCGTCTCCGCAGGCACACCGAAGACCTCACTGGCCGTGAGCGTGTGAATGTCCTTGCCGGTGCGGTAAGCGTCGACGAGCAGCGGATCGCCGCTGAAGTGCGCGAGCAGGCGCAGCTCAATCTGCGAGTAGTCGGCAGAGAGCAGCTGTGTGCCCGGCGCGGCTGTGAACGCTGCGCGAATCTGCCGGCCCAGTTCGGTGCGCGTGGGAATGTTCTGCAGGTTCGGGGTGATGGACGACAAGCGCCCGGTGGCGGTGGCCGCGGCCTGAAACGTCGTGTGCACGCGCGAGTCGGCGTCGGCCAGTTGCGGCAGAGCGTCCACATACGTGGATTTGAGCTTGGTGAGCTGGCGAAACTCCAGCACCTTGCGCACGACCTCGTGCTCTTCGGATAGCTTTTCGAGCACGTCCTGCGCGGTGGAAACGGCCTTGGCCTTGCCCCGGCTGGGTGGCGCGGGAAGTGCCAGCTCCTTGAAGAGCACTTCGCCGAGCTGCTTGGGCGAGTTGATGTTGAAGCGGCGGCCGGCAAGCGTGTAGACGCGCTCGGCGACACGCTCGATCTCGCTGCTCAGTTGCTGCGAGAAGCTGCCGAGCATGGCCTTGTCGATGCGTACGCCGGCCTGCTCCATGCGGAAGAGCACCGGCGCGAGCGGCAGATCGATCTCGTGATACACGCGGCCCAGGCCCGCAGCTTCCACCTGCTTGAGCAGGGCAGGCGCAAGCGCATGAATGACCGCAGCGGCACGCGCATCCGTGGTGGGCGCGGGCTGGTTGTTGCGCGCGGCCACGTCGGCCAGAGACTGCGTGGCGTGCGTGGGATTGAGCGCGTAGGAGAGCAGCAGGGTGTCCGTGATGGGGCCGCGCAGTTCAACGTGGTGCGGGCTGAGCGCGTGCATCGTCTGCTTCCAGTCGTGCACCTGCCTGGGCACGGCTGCGTCTTCCAGCAGCGCATGCAGGCGCGGCGAGAGCGGCAGGCGCAAGGCGGTCTGCGGCTCGGCACAGACGCCGATGTGCAGATTCTGCTGCGCCTCGGCGGCTTCGGCGACTTCGAGCAGCGAAAGCGTGCGCGGCGGCTCGGGCTCGTCCGTCTCTTCGGCGACGGGCGTAGACGCGAGAAACAGCGCAAAGCCGTGCTTCTTCGCGGCATGGAAGAATGCGTCCTGCTCGGCTTCCGTCGGCGTGTCGAGTTCTTTCAATTCAGGCGCATCGGCGGCGGGCTCCAGGTCGCGCAGCATGGAGGTGAATTCAAGCTCGGTAAAGAGCTGGCGGCAGGCCTCCACATCGGGCGGGCGCGTCTCCATGGCGTGCAGGTCGAGATCGAGCGGCACGTGCGTGTCAATCGTGACGAGTTCTTTCGAAAGCATCACAGCTTCGCGATTGTGCTGCAGTGACTCGCGGTAGGTCTTGCGCTTCACTTCTTCGGCACGATCGAGCACCGCCTCGACGCTGCCGAATTGCTGAATGAGCTCAACGCTGCCCTTGTCGCCGATGCCGGGGGCGCCGGGCACGTTGTCGACGGCATCGCCGCGCAGGGCCATCACGTCGATCACTTTTTCCGGCGGAATACCGAGGGTCTCATTGACCTTGGCGGGGTCAAGGATGAGGTTGTCCTTTTGCGGATTGAGGATGCGGATGTGCGGCGTGACGAGCTGCATCATGTCCTTGTCGCCGGAGACGATGTAGACCTCGTGGTGATGCTCGGCGGCCTGCCGCGCGAGGGTGCCGATCACGTCGTCCGCTTCGAAGCCTTCGGCCGCGAGGATGGGAATGCGAAGCGCCTCGAGCGCGCGGCGGATGTAAGGAATCTGGCGACGCAGGTCTTCGGGCATGGCTTCACGGTTGGCCTTGTAGCCCTCGTACGAAACCTCTTCAAAGGCCTGCGCCTTGGAGTTCCACTTGCGCAGCGTGCCGAGGCTGCGGGCGCGCTCATCGCGAAAGACCTCGCCGCTCAGGTCGAAGACGGCCGCAAAGTACTGCGGCGCGAAGTCCTGGCGCAGCTTTTTGACCATGTTGACGAAGACGTAAGCCGCGGCGGTGGGCAGGCCTGACGAGGTAGACATGGGCCGGCTGCGCTGCATCGCGTGATAGGCGCGAAAGATGAACGACATGGCGTCGAGCAAATAGACGGGCGGCTTGGCTGGGCTTTGCAC
>JBAUTX010000099.1:0-17324 GCA_049582405.1 Occallatibacter sp.
CACCGAATGTCCCAATGAGCGCTCCATCTGCGAAGAACTGGTAGGCATCATCGACATCCCAGATGGCCAACGCCTCTGGTTCTTCGCCCTGGAACTCCTCCTGCTGCACATGAATGCGGTACCAAGCGTAACCCCAATACCCGGGATGTCCCTTGGCTGTCCAGCCGGGGACATAGCCGGTCCAACCAGAGGTTGGGTCGATGGCGATGGCCTTCGGCGTCAGGTCGATCGTTTCCCAGCCGGAGTCGTCGAAGCCGGGCTCTGCCCAGAGCGGCCGGCCGGTGGCGGGGTCGATGGGGGAGTCGCCGATGGTGAATTTCCACGGGCCGTTCAGCGCAGCCGCGCTTGTGCCGATGCGTATGCGCATGGCCGGCGGGGTTACGGGCTGGTTGCGAGCGGGCATTCCGGGCAAGGATTTCGCATGTCCGCTCGGACTGGAACACGCCAGGATCAGAACCAGCAATGTGCAGGGAAGAGTCCGATTCAAGGCGCGAGCCCCTCTGCTCGAAACATATGAAGCACTATAGCGATTCGGCAACAAGGGGAAAAGCCTTAGTTCTCGCAGCCGCAGATTCGCCCGCAAATCAGCCATGCATGGCGACGCGCCTTGCTTTGCCGAAAAGCTCCGCGGGGCCGTGGGCGGTGGGTCTAGCCTTCGGCGGTGGTCGGGTCAATCACCATCTTCACTTCCGCGACGCTGTTGGCCGGGAATCCGCCCTGCCGTGCGTGCTCGCGCACCATCTCCTCGTTCGGGGCGATGTAGATGCAGTAGATCTTGTCGCCGGTGACGTAGCTTTGGACCCACTGGATCTGCGGGCCAAGGTTGCGCAGCACCCCGCAGGACTTCTGCGCGATGGCCTGGATGGTTGCCGGCGGCAGTGAGCCTGCGCCGGGAAGTTCACGCTCGATGACGTACTTGGGCATTGCAGTACGACCTCCTTGCTGGCGATGAACGATGCGTGCAGTGTACCCCGGGCCTGTGCGGCTTGCGTATCGAAAAGCGCGGCAGGCCATAGAATGGGAAGAGACTGATTGATTTCCAAAGAGATGGGCGAGGCGGGCGCGCAGAGGCATGGGAGCCGCCAGCGCCTGTCCCAGGAGAATACCCGACTTGCCAACGTATCGCAGATCTGTAGTGCCCAGCCGCGCCGGCGCAGAGACGTTGCCGCTGGTGGCCATTGTGGGCCGGCCCAATGTGGGCAAGTCGACGCTCTTCAACCGGCTGACGAAAAGCCGCCGCTCGATTGTGGGCGACGAGCCGGGGATCACGCGCGACCGCATCTATGGCGAGTTTGAGTGGGGCGGGCGGCGCTTCCGGCTGGTGGATACGGGCGGCATTGTGCCGGACGATCCGGAGCTGATTCCGGTGGAGATCTTCAACCAGGCGCGCGTGGCTCTGGAAGAAGCGCAGGCGCTGGTGCTGGTGGTGGATGCGCGCACGGAGCTGGCGAGTCCGGACTATGACCTGGTGAAGATGCTGCTGCGCGGCGGCAAGCCGGTGTTTCTGGCGGTGAACAAGGTGGAAGGTGAAGCGATGGCGCTGGCGGCGGAGAACTTCCGCACGCTGGGCATTCGCGAGGTGTACCCGATCAGCTCGGAGCATGGGCTGGGCATCGGCGAGCTGCTGGATGCGATTGCGCAGGCGATTCCTGCGGCAGCAGAGACGAGCGCCGAGGTCGAGACGGCGGAGGAGCCAGTCGAAGGCGCGGCGGCGCTGCATCGCACACATGGGGAGTTTGAGCAGCATGAGACTTCGGTGGCCATCATCGGGCGGCCGAATGTGGGCAAGAGCACGCTGCTGAATGCGCTGACAGGGACGTCGCGGGCGATTGTGTCGCCGATTGCGGGTACGACGCGCGATGCAGTGGACGAGGTGGTGGAGTTCGAGGGCTCAACGCTGCGCTTTGTGGATACGGCGGGGATTCGCCGCAAGGGCAAGACGCACCTGATGGCCGAGAAGCTGAGCGTGGTGATGGCGCGGCGGCACCTGGAGGCGGCGGATGTGGCGCTGCTGGTGATTGACGCGACCGAGGGAGTGACGGCGAGCGACGCGACGATTGGCGGCTACGCGCACGAGAGCGGGCGCAGCGTGATCATCATTGTGAACAAGTGGGACGCGGTGACGACGGGCCGCACGGACGGCAAACCGCCGGCAGATCGCGAGATCTTCGAGCGCCAATTGCGCTCCGCGCTCAAGTATCTGAGCTACGCGCCGGTCATTTTTCTTTCCGCGCTGGAAGGTACGGGCCTGGGCCGCGTGCTGCGCGAGGTGAAGGCCGTCGCGGCGGAGCGGCGCAAGCGCGTGACGACGGGGCAGATGAATCGCTTCCTCGACAAGATCGATTTCCAGCGCGCGCCGGTGCCGATGTCGAAGCGCGTGCGGATCTTTTATATGACGCAGGCCGCGGTGGCGCCGCCGACGTTTGTGCTGTTTACGGATCGCGATGTGAAGCTGCACTTCGCCTTCGAGCGGTTCCTGGAAAACCAGATTCGCGAGGCCTTCGGCTTCAAGGGGACGCCGATCTGGTTCAAGGTGAAGGCGCGCAACGCGCCGAAAGAGGAGTAGCGGCGTGGGCTTCAGTGCTTGTCCGCCGGGGCTGCGGGGCTGGACGCGGCAGCTTTCGGCAAGGGCACGATGGGCGATGCGCCGTGCAGGAAGGCCGGGTCCATCTCGGCGATGTCGACTCGATCACTGACACTGTTTGCGGTGGGGAAATTTGCCGGGACGGGCTGCGTGACGTTGCCGGTGGCGGTCCACTCCGCGCCGCGCTGGAAGATGGTGAGGAAGCCGACACAGCTCATCGCGAAGACATCGTGCCCGAGCGTGGTGTGGAAGATGCGGCCCTTGCCGTAGTGGAGCACCATGAGCATGGGCTCGTCGTGGCCGGTGCCTTTGTTCTGCGGGTCAGAGTGCGCAGTGGCGAGGACCGTCATGTTTTTTCCGGGGCCTCGCAGCGTGCCGTAGAGCTCATCGTTCACGTGCATCCACACAGCCGGAAGACCGCGCAGAATGGGATGCTGCGGCGCGCGGGCGACGACCTGAAAGGGTAAGCGCGCGCCGTGCATGCCGGCCAGGCCGGGAAGCGTGTCTGAGGCGAGCTTGCCGTTCTGGTAGTACCAGTGCGGGCCGGACTGCTCGTTGCGTCCGCGCCAGCCGCCGATGCCGATCATTTCGTTGTAAGCCGGCCAGTGGGGAAAGGCGTTGTCGGCTGCATGCACGACAACGAGTCCGCCGCCGCTGCGGATGTAGGACTCAAACTGCGCACGCAGATCGGCGGGCCAATCCTCTGTGTCGTAGTTGGAGACGATGACTTTGTAGCGGCTGAACTCCGGTTTGAACTGGCTGAAGTCGCCATCAGCGGGCGGCGCGGAGAGCACCGTTACCTGAAACAGGCCTGTCTCTTCGAGTGCCTGGCGCAGCACGGGCGTGGTGAGTTGCCAGTTGTGATAGGGTCCGCCACTGGCGCCGTCGAGCAGGAGCACGGGGATGAGGGCGTGGTGCGCGCGATGGGCGGGCGCCGCTTGCGCCGCCGCGAACAGACCTGTTACGAACATGCATGCGATCAGGAGAATGCGCATGGGACCCTGCATGGAATCACCTCGTCTGAGCCGATGGGAATCGTGCATCCGCGTTGCCGCAGGCTTGCTCTATTTTGCGTCCGGCGGCGTGTCGGAGCTGGTCCACGCAATGACGTGATAGACCGCGGGTTCGGTGCCGGTGTTGCGAACACCGTGAAGCTGATTGGAGGCGAGAAGGACCACGGAGCCGGGACCGGCGGGTTGCCACTTGCCGTCGATGAGGACCTCGACGCTGCCCTGCTTGATGATGAGCAGCTCTTCATGCCCGTGGCGATGCGGCTGGTGCGGCGCCTGGCTGGGATTGAGCGTGGTGACGTGGACTTCAAGATTCTTGAGCGTGGGTGTGGGACCGCTGAAGAAGCTGCGGACGGAGCCGGCGGCGGTTGTCTTGACCGGGATGGAGTTCCAGTCGTAGATGGCCGAGGTGAGCATGGCCTTTTGCGCGGCGACGACAAGGGCCGAGGCGGTGAGAGCCGAAGCGGTGAGGGCGATCCACATTTCTCTGCGTGAAATCATTCTGTCTCCTTGAGGACCGGCAGGAATGCAGGAGGTGCGAGGGCCGAGCGCTCGAGAATCCCGCCTGCGTTGCACACTCCTTGATAGCACAACCATGCTTTGGTGTTGCAAATCACAGCTGCCAGCGACAGAAATGGGACGCTGTGGGATGTGCTGGCGTTGCGTGTGACTAAAGTCCCTGCGCGGGCGGCGGGGCCAATCTTACTGTGAGACCTAGCAGCCCGCGGCACCAAGCCTGCGCTGCAGATCGAGGCACATCATGTCATACAAGCGCTATTGGATTGCGCTGGCCATTGTTATCTTTGGGTCCTTTGCCGTCCTCGGGATCGAGGGACGGAAGATGATCAGTCAGGCACCTCCGATCCCGGATGTTTACGCCGCGGACGGACAACTTCTCTTCACAGGCGCCTCCATCACGGATGGGCAGGGCGTGTGGCAATCGATTGGCGGCCAGGAGATTGGCACGGTTTGGGGACACGGCGCGTACGTCGCCCCGGACTGGAGCGCGGACTGGCTGCACCGTGAGTCGGAAATCCTGCTGGACCGCTGGGCGCAGCAGGACGGCGCACAGAACTTTGCAGCGCTCAATGCCGATCAGCAGGCTGTCCTGAAGGCGCGGCTGGTGCGGGAGATTCGTACAAACGGTTACGAAGCGCGCACGAATCGCGTGACGCTGGATGCGGATCGCGTCGCGGCCTTCCGGCAGCTTGCGGCGTATTACACCGATGTGTTCGCGAACGGCCGGAAGGAATATGCCATTCCGCACGGCGCGCTGACGGACCCGGCCAAACAACAGCAGCTCGCCGCGTTCTTCTGGTGGGCGGCGTGGGCGACGAGCACGGAGCGGCCCGGTTCGCATGTGACTTACACAAACAACTGGCCGCACGAGCCGCTGATTGCAAATGAGCCGACGGCGGGCGCGGTGCTTTGGAGCATCGTGAGCTTTGTGGCTCTGCTGGCGGGCATCGGTGGGCTGGTGTGGTGGTATGGGTCGCAGGAGAAGGCCACGGTGCACGGGCCGTATCCGGCGCGCGATCCGTTTCTGGGCGTCAAGCCCACGCCTTCACAGCGGGCAACCATCAAATACTTCCTCGTGGTGGTGGCGCTGTGGGCGGTGCAAATCCTGATGGGCGCCATCACGGCACACTACGGCGTGGAGGGACAGGGCTTCTACGGCTTCCCGCTGGACAAATACCTGCCGTATGCGATTACGCGCACGTGGCATCTGCAACTGGCCATCTTCTGGATTGCGACCTCGTGGCTGGCGACGGGACTCTATGTTGGCCCCGCGGTGAGCGGCCAGGAGCCGAAGTTCCAGCGGCTGGGCGTGAATGTGCTGTTCGCCGCACTGGTGCTGGTGGTGGGCGGCTCACTGGCGGGCGAGTGGCTTGGTATCCAGCAGAGACTTGGTAACCTGTGGTTCTGGTTTGGCAGCCAGGGATTTGAATATGTGGACCTGGGGCGCTTCTGGCAGATCCTGCTGTTTGTGGGGCTCGTGCTTTGGCTGGTGCTGATGGTGCGGGCACTCAAGCCCGCATTGCAGAAGAGCAGCGAAGACCGTTCGCTGCTGTCACTCTTCTTGATTTCAAGCATTGCCATTCCGATGTTCTATGCGGCGGGACTGATGTATGGGCAGCGCAGCCATCTGGTCACAGCGGAGTACTGGCGGTGGTGGGTGGTGCACCTCTGGGTGGAGGGCTTCTTTGAGGTCTTTGCCACGGTGGTCATCGCGTTCCTGTTCACGCGGCTGAAGCTGCTGGAGATTCACTCGGCGACACGCGCCGTGCTGTTTGCGACGACGATCTTCCTCTCCGGCGGCATCATCGGGACGTTCCATCATCTCTACTTCGCGGGCTCTGGACCGGCGGTGATTGCGCTGGGCGCGGTCTTCAGCGCGCTGGAGGTGGTGCCGCTGACGCTGATCGGTTATGAGGCATGGGAAAACCTGCGGCTGGCGGGCTCTACAGAGAAAGCACCGTGGATTGCCAATTACAAGTGGCCCATCTACTTCTTTGTGGCCGTGGCGTTCTGGAACATGGTGGGGGCGGGGTTGTTCGGCTTCCTCATCAATCCGCCGATTGCGCTCTACTACATGCAGGGACTGAACCTGACTCCGGTGCACGGGCACACGGCGCTGTTCGGCGTGTACGGCATGCTGGGGCTGGGGCTCACGCTCTTCTGCCTGCGCGTGCTGCAGCCGGGGCGGCGCTGGAAAGAGGGCACGCTGAAGGCAGCATTCTGGCTCATCAACGCGGGCCTGGTCTTCATGGTGGTGCTCAGCATGTTGCCCATCGGTCTGATGCAGGCGTGGGCGTCGATTGAACAAGGCACGTGGTATGCGCGCTCTGCGGAGTTCCTGCAAACGCCGGGGATGCAGGCCCTGCGCTGGATGCGTGTGCCGGGCGACGTGCTCTTTGCTCTGGGCGCGGCGTTGCTGGGCTGGTTTGTGCTGGGCCTGCTCACGGGCCACTCGTTTGAGCGGGGCGAAGAGAACTCATCGCATACGAAGAAAGAGGAGCGATACGCGGAGCTGGCTGGCCGCTAACCCCCCGCGGCGCGGGTCATTCGAGCCGAGTGGCCCGCGCTTCGATTGGGAACATTGGCGTATGCTGGCTGGCGGAACGAGCACGGAGGTTGAAGCCGTGATCCAACTGAAGCGCGCGTACGATCCCCCCGGCGCAGCAGACGGCAAACGAATCCTGGTGGAGCGGCTCTGGCCGCGCGGGATGCGCAAGGAAGCCCTGCAACTGGATGGATGGGTGAAAGACGTGGCTCCGTCGACCGAGCTGCGGCAGTGGTTCCATGCCGACTCCGCACGATGGCCGGAGTTCCGTCACCGCTACCTGGCGGAGCTGACATTGAATGGCGAGGCCTGTGCCGGGCTGCTCGATGCTGCACGCTCTGGCACGGTCACGCTGCTGTATGCGGCGCACGACACAGAACACAACAGCGCGGTCGTCCTCAGGGAATTCCTGGAGCGCAAAGTGGCGCAACACGGAGGAGCGGCCGGTCGCTGATCGATTTGCGCGGGCTGCTCGGTTCCCATTTCGGCACATCGGTCCAAAGTGAAACGCCGCGCCGGCGCGTCCTCCAAGTGCTCTTGAACCATCGACTCGGGCTGACAAAGAATCTTGTCAGGCACCTCGCTGAATGCATGGGCCGGGGGAGTGAGTTCTTTGCTGCGTCTGGTTCTGGAATGGTTCCTTCCGGTTTTCAAGGGGATGGGCTTCGGCGTCCTTGTCATGATGCTGCATGAGATGGGGCATCTGATGGCCGCGTTCGTGCTTGGGCTGCGTGTTCGCGGGGTCGGCATCAACTGGAAGGGCCTGTACATGGTGCGCGAAACGGGACCGCTGGGCTCGAACCTTCTTGTTTCGCTTGCCGGGCCGGTGGCGAATCTGCTGCTTGCCCTTCTCTGGTATCGCGCAGCATTGTTCAGCCTGGCGAATCTCTGCTTTGGGCTTGTGAACCTATTGCCGATTCAGGGTTCGGATGGCGATCGAATCCTGGGCTCGATCGAAGCCCGATTGCGCAGCAGGCAAACTTCCGCCTGACGGTCTGGACTGCGAATCAGGCCTTCGGGCTCGTGCGTCTATGCTGTACACAGGGCTGTCATGAGGGCGCAGACGAGGAGAGGACGGCTCTGTGAGCGATGATCCAGTATCTATACCTTGGCCGCGTCGGGTATGCAGAAGCTCTGCAACTGCAGGGCGAACTGGTTGAACTGCGCCGCGAAAGCCGCATCGGCAATGTGCTGTTGCTGCTCGAGCATCCCCCGGTGCTGACGCTGGGCCGCAACGCCGACCGGAGCAACGTGCTGGCCAGCGATGCCCTGCTCGCCAGCCGCGGCGTGACGCTGCATCTGATCAATCGCGGCGGCGACGTGACGTATCACGGGCCGGGGCAACTGGTCGGCTATCCCATCTTTGATTTGCGCAGCCTGCAGAACGACTCCGGCGGACGGCTGGGGCCGGTGGACTTCGTGCGCAGAATCGAAGAGGCACTGATTCGCCTGTGCGGTGTGTACGGCGTGCGTGCGGGGCGCATTGCGGGCCTGACGGGAGTGTGGTGCGGTCTTGCGGGCGAGACCAGCGGAGCGGGGCCGGAGCGCAAGATTGGCGCAATCGGGATTCATGTGTCGCGTGGCATCACCTCGCATGGCTTTGCTTTCAACGTGACGACGGACTTGCGCGATTTCGAGCTCATCCACCCATGCGGCATCACCGACAAGCCGGTGACAAGCCTGGAGCGTGAGGTGGAAGATGCGTCGTGCCTGCCCGCGCTGGAGACCATTGCGCATCAGGCTGCACGGCAGTTTGGGCTGGTCTTTGGGCAGCAGGTCCTTGCGGTGGAGAGCCTGGACGCGTTACGGGCGCAAGCGGCAGCGAAGGCCGAGACGCAGGCCCCATTCCCATCGGGTCAAGACACGCCGCTCACGATTCCGCGCGAGGTCGAGCGGCTGCATGGCGATCCTGAACGGCCCGTGCGCACCTGACGAGGGCACCGCGCGCGGCTGCGCTGGAGATTTATAATCCTGCAGGTACCGGGCGCATTGCAAAGTCCCGCATCGCGGAGAAGACGATTCATGCCAACCGACGTGATTATGCCCCAGATGGGCGAGTCGATCTTTGAGGGCACCATTACCAGGTGGCTCAAGAAACCCGGCGACGCGGTGCAGAAGGACGAGCCGCTGTTTGAGATCTCAACCGACAAGGTGGATGCGGAGATCCCCGCGCCGGCGGCGGGCGTGCTGCGCGAGATCAAGGTGCCAGAGGGCGCGACGGTCCAGGTGAATACGGTGGTGGCGGTGCTGGCGGAGAGCGGCGCGGCGGTGCAGGCATCCGCTTCTGCGCAGAAAGCTGCTCCGGTGCAAGCTGCGTCCGCACCCGCCGCACAGGCTGTACCCGCAGCACCCGCGTCCGCAAGTGGGACGCAGGTGGTGATGCCCCAGATGGGCGAGTCGATCTTTGAGGGCACCATTACGAAGTGGCTCAAAAAGCCGGGCGAACTGGTGCGCAAGGACGAGCCGCTGTTTGAGATTTCAACCGACAAGGTGGACGCGGAGATTCCCTCCCCTGCCGACGGCGTGTTGACCTCCGTGCTGGTGGAGGAGGGCGCGACGGTGCAGGTGAACACGGTGGTGGCCGTGATTGGCGGCTCTGGTGTGGCGCCGGTTGCTTCCGCCGTGGAGATCGCGCCTGTTGCTGCTGCGCAGGCCCCGTCGCCAGAGGCAGTTTCAGAAGTGCCTGCGCAGACGGGCCGGTTGCGTTCTTCGCCGCTGGTGCGGCGCATCGCGAAAGAGCATCATGTGGACTTGCGGCAGGTGCGCGGCACGGGCTCCGAGGGCCGCATCACGAAAGACGACATCCTGCGCTATGTGAGCCAGCCTGCAGCGGCGCCGCAGGCTGTGCCGCCGCAGACTGCACAGCCGATGCCCGCAATGAGCGACCGCGTGGAGCCGCTGAGCAAGATGCGCGCCATCATTGCGCAGCGCATGGTGGAGAGCAAGCGAACCAGTCCGCATGCGCACTCGGTCTACCGGGTGGACATGACGCGGATTGCGCGGCTGCGCGAACACCATCGCGTGGCCTTCGAGCAGAAGCACGGCGTCAAGCTCACGTACATGCCGTTCATCGCGGCAGCTGCGGTGGAGGCGTTGCAGCGGCATCCAATTCTGAACGCATCGCTGGTGGGCGAGTCGATTCATTACCACGCGCATGTGAATCTGGGCATCGCGGTGGCGCTGGAGTGGGGCCTGATTGTGCCGGTCATCAAGGAAGCGGAGAAGCGCAGCTTTGTGGAGCTGGCCCGCGCCATCAGCGACCTGGCCGGCCGCGCGCGCAGCAAGAAGCTGCTGCCCAGCGAGGTGGAGGGCTCAACCTTCACGCTGACCAACGCAGGCGTCTTTGGCGGCGAGTTCGGCACGCCAATCTTGAATCAGCCTGAGGCGGCGATTCTGGCCATCGGCGGGCTGCGCAAGGAGCCCGTGGTGCTGACCGATGCCGAGGGCAACGACACGATTGCGATTCGGTCGATGCAGTATCACTGCCTGGGCTTCGATCATCGGCTGATCGACGGCGCGGACTCAGGGAAGTTCATGACCGAGTTCAAAAAGGCGCTGGAGAACTGGAACCGGCCAATCGACTGAACGGCCAGACGGCCGTCCTCACTTGCCGCGCGCCCAGGCTAGCCCGTCCGTGCCGAGGCCGGTGGAGAAGTAGCGCCGCGTCTGCCAGGAGCGGAGGTCGATCTCGGCGACCTGGTGGCTGGCTGTGCAGGAGACGTAGGCCAGTTTGCCGTCGGGACGGATGAGGACTTCCTGCGGGGACTTGCCGACCTCGATGGTGCGAGCAACGGTCATGGTCTTCAGATCCACGACGGCGACTGCATTCCTGGCTGGAATGACCATGAGCAGCCAGCGCCCGTCGGGCGTGGGCGCGCTGCCGTAGCCGGTGCCTTCGAGCGGGACCCACTTCGCCACCGTGTCCGTCGCGGTGTCGATGACGGCGATGCGGGGCTGCGTCTGGTCGGCGGTGAAGACCCACTTGTCATCCATGGAGACCGAAATGCGCTGGGTGTGGCCCGAGACGGGGATGACCTTGAGCAGCTTGCGCGCCTGCATGTCGAGCACGGAGACGGTGCCGGGGCCGACGTTGGCGGTGTAGCCGAGGCGGCCGTCGTGCGAGAGGGCGAGCATGTGGCTTTCCGGCTGGCCGGTAGGGATGGAGCCGATGATCTTGAGCGTGGCGGGATCGAGGATGCTGACGGTCTTGTCCAACTCTGTCGTGACGTAGAGCAGTCCGTCTTTGGGGCCGAAGACAGGGCAGTGCGGGCGGACTCCGTGGCCGAAGTCGACGTGGCCGACGACCTTTTCAGTGGCGATTTCGATGGCATCCAGGGTGCTGCCGTTGGTGCCGGGCTGTCCCACGCCGGAGTCGCCGTAGATGGGCACATAGGCCATGCGGCCATCGGGCGAGGCGGCGACTTCATGGCCGGTGACGCCGCTTTCGGGGACCGAAGCCAGGACGATGCCTACGGATGGATCGACGATGGCCAGGCTGTGCAGGCCTTTCTGGGCGACGAGCAAGCGGGGCTGCTGGGCAAGGGCTGCAGAAGTCAGAGATGCCAGACCCAGCAGCGCCAGGATGCTACGGTTCCTGCTCAAGCGATCCTCCTCGGGAGTACGCACTGACTATAGCGCAGTTGCTGTAGAACGCCGGACTGAACTACCGGAATGCACCGTCACCGGGCTATGCTTGTCTCGCATGGCCCTGCCTGTGGGAGACGCCCAACTCGTGCAGATTCTGGATGCCGCGCTGGCGGATGCGGCCCGCCGCGCCGGAGCGTGGCTGGCGTGCAGGCCGGGGTGTACGGAGTGCTGCCACGGCGCGTTTCCCATCACGGCGCTGGACGCGGTGCGTCTGCGCGCGGGCATGGCAACGCTCCGCGTGGAGAACCCGGGGGTTGCGCAGGCGATGGAAGAGCGGGCCCGTGCGTGGCTTGCCGCGTATGGGTCCGGCTTTCCGGGAGATCCGGAGACGGGCCTGCTGGGCACCTCGGATGAGGAGCAGACGCGCTTTGAGGACTTTGCCAACGATGCTCCCTGCCCTGCCCTGAACCCCGCGACGGGGCTCTGCGATGTGTACGCGTGGCGGCCGGTGATGTGCCGCGTGTTTGGTCCGCCCACGCGGATGGAAGCCGGAGGCGTGCTGGGCTGCTGCGAGTTGTGCTTTGTGGGGGCGAGCGAGGCCGAGATTGCCGCTTGCGAGATGGCCGTGCCGCATGACCTGGAGGCCCGGTTGATTGCGGAGACCGGGCAAAGCGGCGAGACGGTCGTGGCGTTCGCGTTGATGCCGTAGCTGGCGCGCTGGGTGGTACCCAACCGCATTCCTGTCGGCAGGGGCAGGAGCCGTCGCGGCGGGGAATCGGCATAGAATGAACCATCAGCTGGACATGCTTCTCCGTCTGAGGTCGTGTGCAATGCCTGTGGCCCACCTCACGCTCGAACTCCGCATTGAGCACGCGCAGTCGCTCAAGGATCGCCGCCAGGTGGTGCGCTCGATGAAGGACCAGCTGCGCCAGGGATTCAACGTGAGCGTGGCCGAGATGGACGAGGCCGTGACGTGGCAGTCGGCGACCATCGGTATCGCGGCGATCTCGCGCTCGCGCGACTACCTGCACGGACTGATGGAAGAGGTGGAACGCGCGGCTCGCCGCATGGCGAACGAACTGGGAGCCGAGCTGGCCGATGCCTTCTGGGACTACGTCGAAAGTTGACTTTGCGTTGACCCGGCGTGGGGATGATGCGCCCTGAACCTCTGTTATCCTATGGGGTTTACCTAAGGGGACTCGAAGACATGCCGGAGCACAGGGGGCGTAAGCACCATCAGGATCGCGTGGCGGAGACATTGCGCGAAGAGATTGGCGCCATGATTGAGGGTGAGCTCTCGGATCCGCGGATCGCTTTCTGCTATGTGAGCGAGGTGGTGCTGAATCCCGGCGGCAAGTCTGCGCGCGTGTATGTGGCAGTGGACAGCTCCGTCCCGAACATTGCGGAGGCCGAGGAGCAGACGGTGGCTGGGCTTGAAGCCGCCAAAGGATACATTCGCTTCGAGATAAAGGAGCGCATGGGCGTGCGTCACGTTCCGGAGCTGACCTTTCTCGCGGATCGCTCCGGGCGGTTCCAGGCGCGGATTGATGAGCTGATGAGCCGCTCGCGCAAGCGGCAGAAGGCAGCGCAGGAGTAGCCGCGGATGGAGGCAGGCCGCCGCAATCCGTCGCATAACGGCCATGCGTCGCCTGACGCCGATCCGATGCAGGCCATTCTGCGCGTGCTGCAAGAGGGTGAGCGGTTCCTCGTGTGCTCGCACTCGCGGCCGGACGGCGACGCGGTGGGCAGCACGCTGGCGATGGGGATGCTGCTGGAGCAGTTGGGCAAGCGCGTGGATCTTGTCTCAGCGGACCGGATTCCCGCCGTCTATCGGGGTCTGCCCCAGGCGGACCGGATTCGAACCGCCATGCGTGTGCATGGACCCTATGACGCGGCCATCCTTCTGGAGTGCGACGGCCTTTCCCGGACGCGTCTGCTGGGGCTCGAGCCATTTCTCATCGTCAACATTGACCACCACATGAGTGGGTCGCCGTGGGGTCAGGTGAACTGGATCGACCGCGAAGCGGCCAGCACAGGCGAGATGGTCTATCGACTGGCGCAAGCGGCGGGCGCCAGCGTGACGCCGGAGATGGCGACCTGCCTGTACACGACGGTTCTCACGGATACTGGCGGTTTTTGTTACGGTTCGACAAAGGCTTCCACCTTCGGGCTTGCGCATGAACTGGTCGAGGCCGGCGCCAATCCGATTCGCGTCGCGCAGGATGTGTACTTCTCCATGCCTGCCGCGAAGCTGATGCTGCTGGGCGCGGCGCTCCGCAATTTGTGCCTGGAAGACCACCTGGCCTGGCTCTGGGTGACGCACGACGACATGCGGCGCGCGGGCGCAGCCGAGGAAGATTGCGAAGGCATTGTGAACTATGCCCTGTCGATTGCGGGCGTGGAGGCGGCCGTCTTTTTGCGGGAACTGCCCGAGGGCCGCATTCGCCTGAGCCTGCGCAGCAAGGGGAGATTGAATGTAGCCGCCATTGCGGAGAAGCTGGAGGGCGGCGGGCACGAAAACGCTGCCGGCTGCACGCTGGATGGCCCGCTCGAGCAGGCCATCGATGCGATTCTTAACGAGATGCGCCAGCGTTCCTCATTCTTTGAGCGCAGGGAAGACGAGCGCCCCGCTTGAATCTGTTAGCCTTGTCCCTGTCACGCTTGGACCGGGGCTTGACGGTGACCTCGAGCCTGTCGCGCCGCACAGAGGGTCAGCTTCTGCGCTCACCTGGGCAGCTCAGCACGTCTGCTGCGGCCGTGACGTCAACTTCTGCATAGCATGGAGTCGCTTTGCACGTGGAGCCTGCACTGGAACCAACTGCGCCCAATCCGCCCCGGAAGGTGCATGCCCGGCCCACCCCGTGGGCTGTTGGCGGTGAAGTCGCAGTTTTCCTGATTTGTTCCCTTTTCTTCATTCTCTATGGCCAGATTCCCCTGTTGGGCGGCGACGGTCTTGGCCTGGTGGGAGCCGACGAGCCGCGCTACGCGCAGATTGCGCATGAGATGCTGGTCCGCTTTGACTCAGCGCACACGCTGAAGGGACGGCTCAGCGCGTGTGTTACACCGTACCTGCACGGCCGGCCCTGGCTGGAGAAGCCGGCGCTCTACTACTGGCGGGCCATGTTCGTGTTTCAGGATTTCGGCGTGCATGACTGGAGCGCGCGCCTGCCCTCGGCCACCTTTGCATTCATCCTCGTCGCGCTGATCTACCTGCATATGCGGCGCTTCCGTCGCGGAGGGCATCTGGACGCTGCGCTCATTACAGTGGCCTGCGCGGGCATTATCGGCTTTGCCCGCGGCGCCTCGACGGACATGCAGCTCGCCGCTCCGCTGTCGATCGGCCTGCTGGGCTGGTATGCGTGGTACGAGACCAACTCCAAATTCTGGCTCTTCGACATCTATTTCTTTACCGGAGTCGCCACGCTGGCCAAAGGGCCGGTGGCGCCTTTTCTGGCCATTCTGATCATCATGGCCTTTGCCATTCTGCGCAAGGAGTGGTCCATTGTCCGTCGGTCCTTCTGGTGGCCGGGCGTGTTGCTCTACTTTGCCATCGTGTTGCCCTGGTTCCTCGCGGTGCAGCACCAGAACCCGACGTTCTTCCGCGAGTTCTTTCTTGAACACAATCTCGAGCGCTTCGCCACGAATCGCTACCAGCATGAGCAGCCCGTCTGGTACTACCTTGTTGTCGTCCTGCTTGCGGTGATGCCGTGGACGGTGATTGCCATGCGCGCGCTCGTGGATGGCATCCAGACATCGGTGGCGGAGTGGCGCCTGCGACACTCCAGTCCGGGCAAGCCCAAGCCGAGCCGGCCGGGCGACGCATTTCCGGAATTTCTCGTTCTCTGGGCGCTCATTCCCATTGTTTTCTTCTCCTTCTCCCAGTCCAAGCTCCCCGGCTACATCCTCCCTTCGATTCCCCCCATTACGATTCTGACCGGCGACTACCTGTTTCGCCGCCGCGAGCCCGGCTTGAACCGCTGGGAGCTGATGGGCCATGCGGCCCTATGCGGCATCATGACGACCTTTGCCCTGCTGCTGCCCTGGTTTGTGGCAAAGAGCGCGCACATGCCGCCTGTGCAGATGCTGATTGCCGCACTGATGTCTGCCATCGGCGCGTCCTTCCTCATTCTGATCGTCGTGCACGCCTACGGCGTAGCGCGTTTGCGACTGGCCACCACGGGTATTCTGGCGATCCTTGTTATGTTCCTGTATGGCGTCGGGCCGTTCTTCGGCATCCCGGCGGCGAGTGCGAGCAAGCGCGTCATTCAACTTCTGGACCGCTCCTATTCTGCGCGACCGCTGGCACTGCAGCTGGCCCAGCTTGCGCCGGCCAAGGAGACCGTCGCTGTGTTTCGCGTCCGGCGCGACGTCGAATACGGGCTTGCTTTCTACCGGAACCAGGAGATTGTGAACTACGAGGATACCGGCGTACCCGATCAGGAACATCTGCTTGTTGTCCGGGTCACAGGCCGTGGAGGGGCTGATCTCCATACGACCGAAGCGCTCCGGCAGTATCTCGAAGGCCGGCAGTACGCTCCCATCCTGAACTGGCCAGAGCAGGGCCTTGCCGTGTACCGGGTGGGACCGAGAAACCAGCCATAGTACTGCCATCCTGCAATCCACTGCCCGAAGCCCTGCCCGACTCGTGTACATTGACCGAAAGACTTGCTCCGCTCGCTGCGCGTTCCCGAGCGACCCTGTGCAGGCCCGGCTGGCGTGCCTCGCGGACCTGTCTGAGCTGCTGAAGGATCATGACGACTGGCGCCTCCATCGAGATTCTGGATCTGCGGCACTTTGCGGCGCCGGTGCTCCGTCCGTTGCTGGAGGCGGAGAATGCGGTCTGGCTTGAGCGCCTGCACTGGGACTACCGAAGCTCCTCGCGGCTGCTGCTCCAGTATCTGGACAGCCACATGCTGCCGGGCTATGCCGCCGTGGAGCAGCGTCAGATTACGGGTTACACGTTTTGCGTCTACGAGGAGACCAAGGCGGTCATTGGCGATGTGTTTGCCGTGCCGGGCGGGGATCCCGATGCGCCCGATGCGTTGCGCGCAGGCCAGGACTCGGCGCGTGCTCTTGAAGAAACACTCTTGCTGCACCTGCTGGAGACGCTGCTGAACTCACCGCAGGTGGATCGCATTGAGTCCCAGTTGTTGCTCCATCCTGCCGGGACGCACGCGAAGGTGTTTCGAGGCGCCGGCTTCCGGCTCTTTCGCCGCCTCTTCATGATGCAGCCACTGGAGGGCAAATGGAGCCGGCCGCATGTTGAACTGCCGCCCGGGCTGGAGATGCGCGCCTGGCGCGATGAGGATCTGAACGCCGCGGCGCGACTGATTGCCGACTCTTACCGCAACCATCCGGACAGTCTCATCAATGACCAGTACCGGACCATCTATGGTTCCATGCGCTTCCTGCATAACATCGTGCGCTATGCGGGCTGCGGTGTGTTTTCTCCGCTGACCTCGCACGTGGTGGTGGAGCGGACGAGCCGGGAACTGGCCGCCCTGGTGCTTGGGTCGCGTGTGAGCCCGCAGAGCGGCCATATCACGCAGATCTGCGTCCGACCCGAGTACCGCCGCAAAGGATTGGCGCGGATGCTGCTGAACATGGCAGCATCGCAATTCATGCTGCAGGGCGCAACCGAGGTCTCCCTGACCGTGACTGCTGCGAATACTGAAGCGATCGAGCTCTATCGCTCAGAAGGCTATGACTGCATGCATACCTTCGACGCAGCAGTCTGGCGCCGGTCATTTGAAGACTGACGGGGGCTATTTCCTGCCCTTTTATCCACAAATCATCGTGAGATCCGGAGACAACCCGCTTTGGGGGATCTTTCTGTTTCAAGCCGGAATTGAGCGTCGAATTGAAACAGCGGGCGCTAAGCCCTGCAATTTCAGCGCCAAGCATAGTCATGTTTTCCGATGCGTGGATGTTGCCATGAGTTATGAGTTATGCCGTAAAATGCCCTAACTAAGTTGCAAAGTTAATTCTTTCCTTTGACGGGAAAACTTGCTGTAATAAGTGGAGCTTCCGAGTCATGGAGCGCGAGCAGGTTGAGGCTGCCACGCCCGGAGGACGTTCG
>JBAUTX010000100.1:0-11184 GCA_049582405.1 Occallatibacter sp.
CCTGCAAAACGGCGCGACGTTTTTGGCGCGTGGAATGAGCAGGTTGGAAAGAATCTTGCGCGGAAGGTCTTGACGAAAAGCAGCTTTCAGCTGGATGGGCGGGGTTCGTGCTTTCCCGGGCGCCCGAAGGCACCCGCGGGCCACCCGCCATCGAATGTCAGTCATCGAATCTCAGTCATCGAATGTCAAGGAGTTTATGAACGAATTCCTGCGGGGCGAAGATCGGCGAGGCTTCCCTGCCCCAATTGTGCACGGGTTGCGACGTAAGGGAGGCCGCGTGGGAGGGGGTTGGATGGTTCCCCTCCCGCGGGTTGGGTTGGTGGGCGGCGCGAGGCCGGATGCGGCTAGGCGTAGATGCCGCGCTGCTTGATGGTGAAGGCGACGCGGTCAATCGCCAGCATGTAGGCGGCGATGCGATTGTTGACGTTGTGCGCCTCGGCGTAGCGCACGACATCTTCAAAGCTGTCGCGCAGGATGGTTTCAAGCTGCTCGTTGACGATGGCTTCTTTCCAGAAGTAGCCCTGGCGGTCCTGGACCCACTCGAAGTAGCTGGCGGTGACGCCGCCGGCGTTCGCAAGGATGTCCGGCACGACGAAGATGCGCTTGTCGGCGAGGATCTCGTCTGCGACGGCCGTGGTGGGGCCGTTGGCGCCTTCGACGACAATTTTTGCCTTGATCTTGTCGGCGTTCCTGCTCGTGATCACATTTTCCGTTGCGGCGGGAACCAGGATGTCACAGTCCATGGTGATCAGGTCGTCGCTTGGGATGGCATCCGCGCCGCGGAAGCCGAGGGTCGTGCTATTGCGGTACTTGAATTCGAGCAACTGGTGGACATCGATTCCGCCCGGATTGTAGAGGCCGCCATCCTTCTCTGCGATGCCGATGACTTTGTAGCCATTCTCCATGAGCAGGCGTGCGGTGTTGGAGCCGACGTTGCCGAAGCCCTGGATGATGACGCGGCAGCCCTCGATGGGCTGCTTGAGGTAGCGCAGGCTCTCATTGCAGACGACCATGACGCCGCGGCCCGTGGCTTCCAGGCGGCCGCGCGAACCGCCGATGTTGAGGGGTTTGCCGGTGACGACGCTGGTGACGGTGCGGCCCATGTGCATGGAATAGGTATCCATAATCCAGGCCATGGTCTGCTCGTTGGTGTTCATGTCGGGCGCGGGCACGTCCTTTTCAGGCCCGATGAAGTCGATGATCTCGGAAGTGTAGCGCCGGGTCATGCGCTCGAGCTCGCCCTGGCTCATGGCCTTGGGATCGCAAATCACTCCGCCCTTCGCGCCACCGAAGGGTATGTTGACCACGGCGCACTTCCAGGTCATCCAACTGGCAAGAGCCCGGACCTCGTCGAGAGTCACATCGGGGGAATAGCGAATGCCCCCCTTGGCAGGCCCTCGGGCGATGTTGTGCTGTACGCGGAAGCCGGTAAAGATTTCGATCCGTCCATCATCCATCGTCACTGGAAAATGGACGATGATTTCGCGGGCGGGGGTCCTGAGGAGCTTCCACAGTCCCTCGTCGAGATTCAATTTACGTGCTGCAAAGTCGAACCGCGCGCTCTGTGCTTCCCAGGGGTTAATCTCCTGGTCGAGAGTCACGGGTTGTTGTGCCATCGGCATATCCATCTCCAATTCCGGGTTCCTGTGAAGGACACCCGCTTGCTCCACGGAAACAATGGCCGGTTAGATGCGCCCTCAACATGTCCGGATGGACGGAACACGACGCAACCATGGGCGACTCCCGTGTGAGCCCTTTCAAGTCTGAGCAGAATTTGCGTTCAGCACAAACCGATGTGAGTCTAGGATGCCCGGCGACTATCGTCAAGCGGCTGAACCTGGAGCACCCGAGGCCTGCCCGGCCTAGGGGCCGGACCGCCATGGCAATTTTCCCTGTTTTGCGCGCCGCCGGAGCCGCAAACGGGGCTTAACCCGCCGCGGGCGCCATGGAAATGCACCGAATTGGTTATTGGCTGCGGGGTGACCATCCTGCAAAATCGTTCAGAGGACTGCCGGGTACGTTACACTCTGCTCAGGCTTAAGTTGTTCAGCCCTTCTGACTTCTGGTCAGGCTGGCGGGTGGCAACCGAGGGAGCAAGACTGGCCGTTCTTCCCTCGCATGAGCCTCAGAAGAAGGGCATACGCGGGTCGGCCTCTGCTCTTGCGTAAGAACCGCGAAGGAAGATGGGCCCCGGCACGCGCCAGTGCCCACGGAGTATGGAGATCACATGACGGCCGCCAACCATATATTGGTCGTCGACGATGACGGGGTCGTTGGTTCGCTGGTCTCTGCCATGGCGCGGAGCATGGGACTTCATTGCGTCGTGACCAAAGATGCGGCGACCTGTCACAAGCTCGTCACTCCCGAAACGGCGGTTATCCTTCTTGATCTGGTCATGCCGGATATGGACGGCATTGAGGTTCTTCGTCTGCTGGGCGAGCAGAAATGCAAGGCTCGCATCGTGCTGATGAGCGGCATGGACAAGCGGGTGATCGAAACGGCGAACAAGCTGGCCCGGACGCTTGGCCTCGCGGTGATTGGATATTTGCAAAAGCCGTTTGGGATTGAAGATCTGCAAGCGACCCTGCGCGAGATTGCCCCTGCTGAGCGCTCCATACAGCCGAAGGAAAAGCAAGCGTTTGAATTTACCGATGCGGAACTGCTGAAGGCCTTCGAGCGGAGCGAATTCATCAATTACTACCAGCCCCAAGTGAGCCTGAAGACGGGCATGATGACGGGGGTTGAGGTCCTGTCCCGATGGGTCCACCCGCAGCGTGGAATCATTCTGCCCGATCACTTCATCGCACGGGCGGAGGCGATGGGCCTGATTGACAAGCTGTGCTGGATCACGGTCGAGATGGCGCTGACGGACGCGAAGCAGTTCCGGGGAAAACACGGCCTTGAGCCGAGGCTTTCGCTCAATGCATCTGTCTACACGCTGCGTGATTTGAAGTTTCCCGACACGTTCATGGCCATGCTGGTCAGGCATGGATTTCCGGCGGGCAAAATCGTGATTGAGGTTACGGAGACCGGCTTGATTCGAGAGCTGGCGCATACGCTGGACGTGCTGACGCGCCTTCGCATGAAGTCGATTCAGCTTTCGATCGATGATTTTGGCGCTGGATTCGCCATGATGCAGCAATTGCAGAATATCCCTGCGACGGAACTTAAAGTGGACATGAGCCTGGTGCAGGACATGCATGCGAGTGAAAGCAATCGCGTGATGGTGGAGAAGACCATCGAAATGGGGCACGAACTTGGCATGGAAGTCATCGCTGAGGGCGTGACGAAGACGGAGCAAGTGGAGCTGCTGAAAGGGATGGGCTGCGATGCCGCACAGGGATTCCTGTTCAGTCAGCCGCTGCCGGTGGACGAGCTGGTGAAATGGCTGAAGAAGGCCGGCGCACGGCCGCTGGCATGAGCCTTTGACGCATCCCACCGCTTGAACCCAAACCGTTACACTGGACGATGTGAAGACATCGCAATCGCTCATTCAGCCCAGCCGAAAAGAGTTCCTGGCACTGGCAAAGGGGCATACGCTTGTGCCCGTGTACCGCACGCTTCCCGCGGATCTGGAGACGCCTGTCTCGGCTTTCCTGAGGGCCGCGTGGCCTGCGGCGGAGTGCTTCCTGCTGGAATCTGTTGAGAATGGGGAGCAGGTCGGCCGCTACACGTTCATTGGACTGACTCCGTACAAGCGTATTGTTGCGCGCGGGCGCGAGATTGCGATCACGGAAGGCAGGAAGACGACACGGCTCCACGGGGACATCTTCCAACTTCTGCATGAAGCCTTAGGTGGACACAAGGCCGCGCGTCTGGCAGGCCTGCCGCCATTTACGGCAGGAGCTGTGGGCTTTCTGGCCTATGATGCCGTGCGCCAGATTGAACGGCTGCCCGAGCTTGCAAAAGACGAGCTGGGAGTGCCCGATGCCTGCCTGCTCTTCTTCGACGAGGTGCTGGCCTTCGATCACGTGCGGAAGCAGATCTGGCTGATTGCGACGGCAGACGTGACGGTGCAGGATCCTGACAAGGCCTATGCAGACGCGGTGAAGCGGCTGGCCCGGCTGGAGAAGCAGCTCGCAAAGCCACTGCCGAAGCTGCCCGCCGCGCGCAAGGGCGCCAAGCTGAAGGTCGCTCACCGCACGCGGAAGAAGGACTTTCTGGCTGCCGTGGAACGGACCAAGGAGTATATTGCGGCAGGCGATGTGTTTCAGACCGTCCTGTCGCAGCGATTCGACGTGGAGCCTGGGACGGATACGTTTCAGGTATATCGTGCGCTGCGTGCTGTGAATCCGAGCCCGTATATGTACTTTCTGCGGATTACGCCGGACGGACCTCTGGGTGGGATGCAATCCTCGAAGGCTGGCCGCAGGAAGCACTCTGCTGCGCTGGAACTGGCGGGGTCTTCGCCGGAACTGCTTGTGCGCGTGCACGACAGCAAGGTGGAGTACAGGCCTATTGCAGGGACACGGCCACGCGGCGCGACGGAGGCGGAGGACAGGGCGCTTGAAGCCGAGATGCTGCACGACGAGAAAGAGCGCGCCGAGCACGTGATGCTGGTGGACCTGGGGCGGAACGACGTGGGCCGCGTGAGCGAGTTTGGCAGCGTGAAGGTGGATCAGCTGATGTTTGTGGAGCGCTATAGCCACGTCATGCACATTGTGAGCACGATTGAGGGGAAATTGAGGCCGGACCTGACCGCGGTGGATGCCCTGCGAGCCTGCTTCCCTGCCGGCACGTTGAGCGGAGCCCCGAAAGTGCGGGCGATGGAGATTATTGAAGAGCTGGAACCGGCGCGGCGCGGGACCTATGGGGGCACGGTGCTGTATGCGGACTTCTCGGGCAATCTGGATTCGTGCATTGCAATCCGCTCGCTGCTGGTGAAGGACGGGAAGGGATATGTCCAGGCCGGCGCGGGCATCGTTGCGGACTCGGTGCCGGAGATGGAACACCAGGAGTCGATCAACAAGGCGCAGGCCGTGATTCGCGCCATTGAACACTCGCGCGACCTGTAGAGCGCAGCCGGGACGCGAGTCTCGAAGGGATCTGCCGTACTAGAAGATGTGGCGGAAGAAGTGACCCAGGCGATGGAAGAAGCCTGGCTTCTTCGGAGGCGCGGCAACGGCTTGAGCGCTGGTGGAAGGCGCGACTGCAGGGGAGGCTGGCCCGGCCTGCGTGGGCTCTGGCGGCGTGTGAGCGGCAGCGTTATACACCAGGGGCGGTGGTGGGATGGATGCCGTTTCTTTGTGCGCCGGGCTCGGCTTGGGTTGTGGTGTGGGCGCAAGGCCCTCACTCTGTGCAAGCGGAAACTCGTTTCCTTTTGCCTGCGCTGGCGGAGGCGGGCAACCACAAGGCTCCTTCTCCTGGTCCACCACCTCATGCACGCTGCCGTGCTGGAACATGACGCGCTGGCCGGGCTGCACGTGATAGTTGCCGCCATCAAAGACGCTGGTGACGAGCACGTAGGGCGCGTTGGACCCACCGTTGTCCACGCAGGTATCGCCGTGTTCACCGAGGCGCACTTTCACGTCGGCCGCGCCGGGGCCGCTGATGAGAACGCGGAAGTCCGGCGTGAGAAGAATATCTGCGCTGCGCCCGGTGGCCAGGCTCGCCTCAATGGCACCGTGATCCATGGCCATCATGAGCCCAGGCGTTTCCCCTGCGGGGGCGCTGGAGTCCGCGGCAAGCTTGACGGTTGTGGATGCACAGACGTGGAGCGTGCCACGCTGCGGCAAGAGCACATCGGTGGTGGTGGAGCCGGAGGTGACGGCCCCGCTGGCAGCGATGATGGCCTTACCGGCGGTGACCTGCAGTGCTCCGGTGACCGTGGCGCCTGCACCGGATTTGCTTTCATTGAGCGGAACGATTGCGATGGGGCCGGCGTTCAGGCCTGGGGGCGTGCTTTGCACGGCGGGCGATTGCGCGAGCGCCACTGCCGCAGTGACGCAGGCAGCCGTGACCATGCCGCGGACTGCTGCCCGCGTGTGCGGGGCGAGCGAGCTGGAAGAAACAGTCGGGGAAGCTCGCATGGCACCTACATGTTGAGGAAGTTGCGAATCATCTGATGGCCGCCCTGGGTGAGAACGCTCTCAGGATGGAACTGTACACCCTCGACTGGCAACGTGCGATGGCGCAATCCCATGATGACGGAGCCGCCGTCGTCCTCGACGGTTCGTGCGGTCACGAGGAGTTCAGAAGGCAGGGTGTCTTCGGCCACGATGAGCGAATGATAGCGCGTGCAGGTCAAGGGCGAGGGCAGTCCGGCAAAGATTCCCTTCCCGTCGTGCTGGACGGGGCTCGTCTTGCCATGCATGAGGTGGCGCGCCCGGACAACCTGACCGCCAAATGCCTCGCCGATGGCCTGATGGCCCAGACAGACGCCAAGAATCGGCACCTTGCCCGCCATGTGTCGGATGAGAGGAACTAGGATCCCGGCCTCGCCAGGCGTGCAGGGGCCGGGCGAGAGAAGAATCCGCTCCGGCTTGAGGGCCTCTACGTCTTCGACGGACAACTCGTCATTGCGCCGCACTTCCACGGTGGCGCCAAGCTCACCTAGATATTGGACAAGGTTGTACGTGAACGAGTCGTAGTTGTCGAGGACAAAGACCATGGTTAAAACCAGTGTAGCGCGGGCAAGCCCTTCGCAGGTTGCGCCGGTGGCGGCGGGTCTGCAAGACTGGCGATGGTCTGCAATATGGTGCTTCACTTTCTCATTCAAGGACGCGTGCAGGGGGTTGGCTTCCGGTGGTTTGTGCACCGGGAGGCCAGCGAACTGAACCTGCGCGGCTGGGTGCGTAACACGGAGGACGGCGACGTGGAAGTGGTTGCGGCCGGCTCCCTGGAAGATCTGAACGAACTGCGCGCAAGCCTGCGGAAAGGGCCACGAGGCAGCCGGGTGGACCGCGTTGCGGAGCATTATCTGAACGAAGAAGAAGCTGCTGACCTGGATGTCTTCCGGATTGAAGGCGCGTGGTAACGGCGGGACGCGCATTGCCGAGTCCATACCTCTGCATACTCGATAGCAGGCAGTGCCTTCTATAATTTCAGTTAGAAGACGAAGTTCACGCCAGCCAATTCCTCTGCGACAGATTTTTGACGAAGAGAGCTGATACGGACACCAGGAGCGAGCGGAAGCATGCGCAAAAAACTTGACCAGATCAACGTAGAAGCACTGAAGGCGCTGGTGCGCACGGTGCCGGATTTTCCCAAGCCGGGGATTCTGTTTTATGACATCACGACACTGCTGAAGGACAAGACCGGTTTTGCGCAGCTCATCGACGCGCTTGCGGCGCATTACATTGGACACAACATTGACCTTGTGCTTGGCATTGAGGCACGCGGCTTTATCTTTGGCCCCGCGCTGGCATACCGTCTGAATGCCGGGTTTGTGCCGGTGCGCAAGCCGCGCAAGTTGCCCGCTCCCGTTGCACGGGTCACCTACGATCTGGAGTATGGCGCCGATACGCTTGAGATTCATATGGATGCGATCAAGCAGGGTCAACGTGTGGTGATTGTGGACGACCTGCTGGCGACGGGCGGAACGATGGAAGCGACGGTGAAGCTGGTGAAGCAACTCGGCGGCGAGATTGCGGGGCTGGGCTTTGCCGTAGAGCTGGACTTCCTGAAGGGCCGTGACCGGTTCCCAGAGTATGACGTTTTCAGCCTGCTCAACTACAACGAATAGGCTGGGGGCGGCCGCTAGGATTCGGCAGAGGGCGTGGTGTGTGGGCGGGAGAGGCCTGCGTCGGCCACCTCTTCGCTGCCCTCGAGCATTTGTGCATCTGCGAAGCGGTAGCCGACATAGACGTCCGTGAGCAGGTAGATGGGCTTCGAGGGATCGTCCTCAATCTTTTTCCGCAATTGCCGGACGAAGGTGCGCAGGTACTCGACTTCTTCACGACAGTCCGCTCCCCAGACTGCGGTGAGCAGCCTGGCGTAGGTGACAACCCTGCCGGCTCGACTCATCAGGCAATAGAGAATCTCGAATTCCTTGCGGGTGAGATGCAGTGGATGTCCTCGCTTGGTGACGCTGCGGCGGGATGGCGTGAGCCGAATCTCGCCAATCTCGATCGGCGCATCTTCCGCACGAGCGGGGGCATGCACACGGCGATAGGCCGTGCGGATGCGCGCAATCAACTCGCGCACGCTGAAGGGCTTGGTGACGTAGTCGTCGGCACCGAGTTCGAGGGCTTCCACCTTTTGCTCTTCTGCTTCGCGCACGGTGACCATGAGGACAGGAAGGCGCGGGGCAAGGGCGCGGATGCGGCGCAGCGTTTCAATGCCGCCGATGCCAGGCATATTGATATCGAGGAGGACGACGTCAGTATTGCCCGACTGAAGAAGCTGGAGCGCTTCTTCTCCGCGCGATGCCTCGGAGATCTGAAAGCCGAGTTCGGTGAGGGGTGCGCGCAGGGCACGACGGATGGCTGCCTCGTCGTCAACAATCAACACGCGGATGGCTGGCTGGTTCATGATGCTTTCCTTTTGATGTCGGAATTTGGGATCGCGGCATAAAACGTGGTGCCTTCCTGTTCGTCGCTGGTTACCCAGACATAGCCGCCGTGGATGGAGGCGACGCGCTTGGCGACCGACAGTCCAATGCCCGTGCCGGCAGCGCGGTTCGACGAAGTGGACGAGCGGAAATAGCGATCGAAGATTCGCTCCCGATCTGCGATGGGGATTACGGGGCCGAAGCTGTGCACGGAAAAGATGACTTCCCCTTTGACCTTGACTGCGCGGATGGTGATGGTCGTGCCATAAATCGAGTACTTGCACGCGTTATCGATGTACTGCGTTAAGAGCATCACCATCAACTGCCGATCGCAGCAAACGGTGAGGCTCTCGTCGGGCAGATCGATCGCGGTCTTCATGCTCGCGAGACGGTCGCCCAAGCTGGCAACCACTTCGTCAATCAAGGTTGCCACGCCGACGGGTTCTGCATGGATCGTGACCTCGCCGGCATCCAGACGCGCCGTGGTGAGGAGGCGCGCCGTGAGGTCATTCAGCAGCCCGGTCTGCTCGTCGATGAGCGAGACGAGATCTGCCTGTGCGGGGGAAAGCTTTCCCATCTCGCTCAGTCCCGTGGATGCGGCACGAATGGCGGTGAGAGGTGTTTTATAGGCATGCGCGAGGCTATCGAGCACGGTGGCGCGGAGCTGCTCGGTGCGACGCTCGGTTTCGATTCTGCTTTCGTTTGCAAAGGCGCGATAGCGGTCAAAGGTAATGGCGATCAGAGAAGCGATGGCATTACTGGTGAGAGGGTTGATTTCTCCACGGACAACGAAGCTGCCGATTGGGACATTGCCGAGGCGCACGACACGGCGGCTCATTCCAGTTTCAGGGTCATCGTCTGCCGTCTCAAAGTAATAGACGTTCTGCGCGATTTCCTGAGGATTGTCTGGCCAATATCCGGCCTGATAGGTCTCATGCAGATCCGCATCGAAGACGACGACCGCTTCCAGGGCGAAAATTTCGTGGACCAGTTCTGCGAGCTGTGCACCTGGCTCGACATGAAGATTCATCTGGAGTGTGCGTCGCGTGAACTCATAGAGATCGTGCATCTGCCCGCCCCAGGATTCCGCCTTACGCGCGTGCTCGGTAACACGCGCAGAAAGGCGACTGACCACAAGCGCCGTGCACACGAATGCGAGCAAGGTGATTGTGTTGGCTGGATCACGAGCCGGGTTCATTTGCGATGGATGAACCGTAAAGTAGCTCTGAATCAGCACTGCGGCACATGAAACAATCACGGCCTGCCAGAAGCCGCTGAGCAGCGCCGTGGGCACGACGACAAGAAGGCTGAGCAGCTCCGCAACGGGAAGCAACCATTGGAACCAATGGGCGAGCAACCCGACCATGAAGACTGCGAGAATGCCGAGTGCGCACTCCAGGACGAACAGGAGCGCCTTCATGCCGGAGACGCGAGGCCTGATGATGCTCCGCACGGATGCGAGGAAAACCGACAACCCGATCAATTCCTTTCCTGTGCGGATCGGCACATCATTCCAGGAACCGCGCCAGCAGTCGCCGAGTCAGGAATCGGCATAAGCACATGCCTGACCTGCTGTCTCCAGCCTGTCCATTGTCGAACTCCCAAAGACACGCCCAACTCGACGCCTCAATCAACTGGTTTGGCCACTCTGGCATAGACTCTGCAGCAATCCGGGCTTGGAGGGGAGTTCAGGGCCGCCGGAGTCTCATGTTTGCAGCAGTCTCACTCCAGAATGACTTGACCCTTGAGCAACTTACCTGCATGAAATGGATAGAGGCATCTTATCAGTTCCTGATTCTGTCATTCCGGGAATTTATTGATTGCACAGTGGGAAGAAGGCCTCTTCTATGAGCTTCAGCCGGCAGGGATGGATGGGATTCTCCGCGCGATTTGTACGGAGAGTCTCAAATTCCTTTGACGACCTTTATGAGTTCCTCACTCTTTCTTTATGTGCTGTCTGCGTTACTGGAACTGCAATCACACGGCACGTCACAAAGATCCGGTTTGCGCATGAACCCTGTTCGGGATTGCGCACCAGGCTGGGCGCAATCATACCCGGGACGAGAACAAAGTTATTCCAGTTCCAATTTTTCATTTGTCGCCCAACATCAAACCTTGACTTTACGGGAGGAAGAGTTCTGATGCACATGAAGCCAACCCTTGCTAGATGGTCGACCATAGGCGCTGCGCTCTTAATCGCCTTGTCGGCGGGCGCCCAGTCGCCTGCGCCCACCGCGCCTGCACAGGCGCCTTCGCCAGAAGCCGCGGCGGCGCCTGCTCCGCTGACAACGCCCGCTGTCACGGGCCCGATATCATGGCTGCCGCCAGCGACGTTCGACGCCGGTCCTTTGGGCAAGGTCTCCGCCAATGGCATCGTGACCGGCTTTGGGCGCTGGCAGGACAACCCCGTCCCGGGTGACGACACAGGACAGGCGGCTCTGAGCAATGGGCAGATCTTTCTGCAGAAGGCCGACGGAAAGGTGCAGTATTTCATCGAGGCCGGCGCATACACCCTTCCCTCGCTTGGGACCCCGTTCCTTCCTGCAGACAAGACGGTGAGTGACTTCTACGGGCCGGTTCCGGTCGCCTTCCTGAAGTTGCAGGCGGGAAAGACTACGCAGTTCCTGATCGGCGCACTGCCTACGCTCCTGGGAGCCGAATCGACGTTTACGTTCCAGAACATGGACATCGAA
>JBAUTX010000101.1:0-1712 GCA_049582405.1 Occallatibacter sp.
CTGTTTCCCGGCTCATCGCTGGTGCTGGATGCACTGGGCATGAATCCAACCCGCGCCGCTCTCCTGGATGTGATTGCGGGCCTTGGTGCGCGCATCGCCGTACTGAATCTCGAAGAGAAACATGCCGAGCTCGTGGGGACCGTGCAGATCTCTGCGCCGGCTGAGGGACTGGGGACTGCCAGGATTGACGGAGCGCTAGCTGCGCAGCTCATTGACGAGCTGCCGGTGCTGGCGGCGATTGGGCCCTACACGCAGGGTGGCATCCGCATCCGCGATGCGAAGGAGCTGCGCGTGAAGGAGTCCGACCGCATCGCGCTGGTCGTAAAGAATCTGCGGGCCATGGGCGCCGAAGTGATGGAGTTCGAGGATGGGCTGGATGTGCCCGGCGGTCAGAAGCTGCACGGAGCCACGATTGATGCAGGCGGCGATCATCGCATTGCGATGGCCTTCAGCGTGGCGGCGCTCCGGGCCGAAGGCGAGACGCTGATCCAGGGAGCGGAGTCGGCAGCGATCAGCTTTCCGGAGTTTTTTGATCTATTGGACCAGGTGGCGGACCGGTAGATCACAGACGTGGTCAATGGGAACAGAAAGAGGCCCGGCGCAAAGCCGGGCCTCTCTTCTGTTGCGTGCGGAATCAGCGTGTTGCCGGAGGAACCGTTGTCGGCTCGTTGCCTTTTGGCGCCGGCTCCAGCCCTGGGATGTTCGGCTGGGTGTTCACATTGCCGGCGGCTGCATCCTGCAGGTTGATGCCGTAGTGCTGCAGTGTGGTCGCCGTGATCTGGTAGATGGCAGCACGCGCATTGGCATAGGCCGCGTGTGCTGCAATCAGGTTGTCTTCCGCCGTGGCCAGATTGCGCTCCTGCAGCAGGACGGCCGCCGTTGTGGAGGCTCCCAGTTTGAGCTTCTTCTCTTCGGCGTCGAGGCTCTGCTGGTTGTATTTGACTGCGGCTTCGCCGGCCTGGACGAGGGCACGGTCATTGGTGAGCGCGGCTTGCGCGTTGGCCACCTGCATGCGGATCTGCGTGTAGAGCTGCGCGAGGCGGAGCTCGGCCTGACGGTATTCCATGAGCGAGCGGGCCTGTGCGGACTGGGCCTGACGGTTGCGCAGAGGGACCGACAGGCTGAAGCCGACGCCCTTATCTGGCGCCGTGCTGTTCACCAGGTCGGAGAGTACATCGCCATAGCTTGGTGGCACCGGGCTCTTGGATCCGGGCGCGAAGCAGGGTTGACCGAAGACGAAGCAATCGGGATTTATAGGGCCACCGGTGATGTTCGCGCCGTAGTATCCGAAGATGTCGAGGATGGGAAGAAGCGCATTGCGTGCGCCCTTCAGCGTGATTTCATCGTTGCGCAGGGTGAGGATTGCCTGTTCGAGCTCAGGGCGATTCTTGAAGGCGGTCTGCACCAGATCCTCCGTGGGCTGGTGCTCTTCCGGAAGCTCCGCGAGGCTGATGCGGTCAGTCGGAATGATGGGGGCCTGCTCGAGGGCCGGATCATTCAAGTTGCGGGCGATCGCCTGCTTCATGATGAGCTGCTGATAGGTGAGCACATTCTGCGAGGAGATGAGCGCCTGCTTGTCGGTCGCCACGGTGGAGTCTGCATTGACCACATCCAGCGGGGCCATGGTGCCAATCTCGAGCTGTTTGCGCACATCGCTGTCGAGCTTGGTGCTCTGTTCCAGCGCCTGCTGCTTGGCCTGGACGTCCTCATAG
>JBAUTX010000102.1:0-1652 GCA_049582405.1 Occallatibacter sp.
CAACTGCACAAGGCGCGGCGAGTACTGCGCAGAGCACTCAGTTCAAAAGCAAGCTCGGGCGCAAAGAAATCGGTCTACCGGGCGAACGCTTCGCTGGGGCAACGGGCCCTGACGACCAGGCAGGGGAGATCGACAAGGCCGCCGGACGGACCGCACCTGAGGACTCAGTCGACAGTGAGCGCGCTGGCCACGTAACGAGTGCCGTCGTACGTTGCGACCACTCTGATGTTGGCGCCTTCGTGAAGATTCTGGCTTGCCGGGAGTCGGGCGGGATCGAAGGATATCTGATAGCTCTTTTCATCTCGTGGATCAACCAGCACCAATGATCCGGTGTGCAGGTCCAATGAAGAAAGCATTCCCCTGAACACAAATGCAGACCCGGGGGTAGCGAGGATGGTGATCTTGCTCGCAATACCCCAACCCTCTTTGCCCGATTCAAATGTCACCGAAATAAATGCTCCCTTCACGAGATCGGACACGCCTGAAGGCGCGGAAGAGAATTGGCCTTGGCCTTTGCGAAAGATCAGGGTATTCTCTGGCAAAAGCAGCTTGATGGTATCAGGCAACTGGACTGCACTGACGGTTAACATCCTCGTCTCAGGGTTGTAGTTCAGTACATTCCCCTGGAACTCACCCGCGGGTGATCGCGACAATAGATGAATGCTGATCGCGAATACGCTGGTTCCATCCAACAATGTTTCCACCGAGGCATGGTCCGCTGAAGTTACATCGCGGAGAGGGATCTTCTTTCCGTCGCGGAAGGCCTGCGTGCGCTCGTCAAACAATATCTTCGCTGGCCGCTGACCAAAGACTTTGAGCGTAAGTTCATCGCGCACGCGATCGACGCTGATGATTGCGCCGCCCAGGACGGTGCTCTTTCCTTGTGGCACAGGAGGCAAAGCTGGCAAATTCCCCGAGACACTTGCAGACTCCAACGCGGACTGCGCATTCGCAATCTGTCCTGACTTTGCACTTGCGGCCGCAAGCTGTGCAATTAAAACGCCGCCAAGCATGACTACCGCATGAACTCTTGCCATATCCGCACATCCCTTATCCGTCGCAATTGAACTGGACACACAGTTTGATGTTGCCGGTTGAGTCTCCGTCGCCCGCGGCGCGTATGAAAAGGCAAAATTCTACAGCACGTGCTAGCAACAGAGTTTGGCACTGGGCATCTTACTCTATGTGCGCGTCAGACTATTCTTCATGATCCGCACTGAGGAGCTAAATGAGCGCAATGATGGCACGAAGAGTGATTGCAGTCATTGCGATCATCCTGTTCGCAGGGCCTCATGCTGGATGGGCAGGGGACATTCTGAGAATCACGATTCCGAAACGCAGCGAATTAACCCCCGTTCAGCGCTTGAATCGTGAAGGTGTTGACGCAGTAAAGAAGCAGCAATTCGAAAAAGCGGCAAAGCTGTTCTATAAGGCATATCTTTTTGATCCTGCCGACCCATTTACACTGAACAATCTTGGCTACATCTCCGAGTTGCAGGGAGAATTGGATCGTGCCCACAAGTTTTATGCTCTGGCGGCGGAACAAGGTTGCACTGCAAACATCGACCGGAGCAATGCGAAGCAACTGGAAGGCAAGCCGATGCAGTACGCCTTCGAGAGTCTGCAGGATATTCCCATGCAGGTGAATCGCA
>JBAUTX010000103.1:0-3391 GCA_049582405.1 Occallatibacter sp.
GATCTGGACCTACACCTATCAGGGCTCGCAGGCGGACCTGCTGCAGGGCATTCAGCTCCTGCCGAACGGCCATTTCCTCACCCTCATCTCCTACCTTTCGTCGAACGAAACCGCCGGTGCACAACCCGGTGTGATCAACGAAATCCGCGAGATTGACCTGCTGGGCAACACCATCCGCAGCCTGAGCATGACCCAGCTCAATCAAAAGCTCGCTGCCTCAAGCCTGCGGGATGGCAAAGGCAACGTCTACCAGCTCGGCAGCTTCCACCACAACGTGCTCGCTCTGCCCAGCGGCCATTGGATCCTGCTCGCCACGTATACCAAGACCGAGACCATCGACGTGAACGGGCAGGTGGTCACCGTCCCAGTCATCGGGGATGCCCTCGTCGACGTCGACCAGAACCTCACTCCCGTCTGGGCCTGGAATACCTTCGACCATCTGGACATCAATCGCCATCCGATGAACTGCGGCACCGCGAGCTGCGACTGGACCCACTCAAATGACATGCTCTATTCGAGCGACGACCACAACCTGGTGCTCTCCATGCGCCACCAGAACTGGGTCATCAAGATTGAGTACCTCGACGGCCAGGGCTCCGGCAAGGTTCTCTGGCGTCTCGGCTATCAGGGCGACTTCAACCTCATCGACAACCTCGACTCTGGCGGCGGCGGCAATCCGGCCAACTGGTTCTACGCCCAGCACGGCATCAACTTCTTCACGCCCAGCAACGCCGGCGTCTTCCGCATCGGGCTCATGGATAACGGCAATGACCGCACCTTCCCGCCGCCCACCGGTCAGGTCCTCTGCACTCCTGCGGGCCCTTCATCGCCCACGTGTTACTCCACCATGCCCCTGCTCGAGCTGAATGAGAGCAACATGACGGCAACCATGATCACCCACTACGTGCCCTCCGACAACTTCTTCAGCTTCTTCGGTGGCAATGCAGACTTGCTCGCAAACAACGACATCGAGGTAGACTTCTCCGCGCCGCACGGTGGGGCCATCATTCAGGAGCTCAACCCTCAGGCCACGAGTGTCATCTGGCAGGGCACCACTCCTGGCGCCTACCAGTTCCATGCTGACCGCATGCCCAGCCTCTATCCCGGCGTGCAGTGGTAAGAGCCTTACAGAATCGCCATAAAAAGAGCGGCCCCGTTGCGGGCCGCTCTCTTTATTTGCTCTCGTCTCCCGGCGCCGCGATTTATCTGGCCCGCTTCTTCACGGCCTTCGCCTGCTGCTTCGCCTCGTGCATCAGCACAATCGGCGCCATATCCGGCCCAATGCGTCGCACCAGCGTGTCTCGCAGCGCGTAGCGAATCGTCCGCGGCGAGGCCGGCCGCGCAATCCCCGTCTCCGGATTGATGGCCACATCCGCGCTGCTCGCCATCAGGAAACTGAACACCGGTTCGGTGGTCCCATTCTGCGCCGGCTGCGAGTTGATGGCCACAGGGAAATAGCCGCGAATCGGATGCAGCCGGAAGGCCGTTTCGTAGCGATGATGTTTGACGCTCCAAGTGAAGACGCGAATCTGGTCGAAGTCATAGGGCAATCCCGCCCCCGGCGGCGCAAGCGCTGTCACATACTCGGGCACCAGATGATCCGGCGTCGTGGCCTGCTCGTCATGCACCTTGGCAATCAGATACGCGCCCATGATGCGCTGCCCCTCGGCATATTGCGCAATCTCGTCCGGCACGTCCGCATCCACGCGGCTGGCCAGCAGCCAGCCGGTCCGCCCGTCTTTGGCGCGCACCAGCCACCAGTCCTCCATCACCACCGGGGGCGGCTCCTGGTCGCTCTTCGCTGCACCATTACCGGGCTTCGTCAACGGCTTGGCGGCGGGCGTCTTTGGAATCGAGGCCCGCTCCAGCATCTGCACCTTCGCGTTTTCCGGCAGCAGATAGAACCGGTCTGTCTCACGTCCCGGCGTCAGATGCAGATAGATATCATCGCGAATCGTGCCCGTCGCCACCACAGGGCCCTCGCGGTACTGGCTGGCAAGCTGCGCAAACCCGTCATAGATTTTGCTGTCAATCACCGCGCGCTCGGGAATCCATCCGATCTCGCCCTTCGCCGTCTGCACCTTCAGGAAGCGCCGTCCGTGCTCCAGCACCTCCAGTGCCTGCCCGTTCGTCACCGTCGCCACGCGGTTCGACACCGCCGCCACGCGGTCGCGCAGATACATCTGCCGGGTCCACACATACACCGTCTCATGCTTCTCTTTGTGCAGGCGCGCGCAGCCGCTCCCCATCAGCATCACTGCAGAGAGGACCGCAAAAATCCCAGTGCGCAAAAAAGGCTTCAGGGGGAAAGTGAGACTCGAAATGCGCTTCAACAGGACCACCGCAACTTCTTTGTTTCGAGCATAGCACTCGCGCATTCACTGGCCCTGTACGCGCGGCGCGCATGCGCGCACTCAGCCACGTGCGTTAATCAGCCGAATCGTCTCCAGGAACACATCGCCGTCAATCATCAGGCTGTGCGCGCTGATCTTGTCCATCGTGTCCTGCGCCGTATGGTGATAGCTGTTGTTCGGCCCATAGTCCAGATCGATCACGTCAATCGACGGCACCCCGCGCTGCACAAACGGCACATGGTCATCCTCCACCGTCTCTTCCTGCTGAAAGAAGTACCGCTCGTACCCGAACTTCTGCGCCGCACGCCGTACCAGCCCCACCAGCCAGTCCGCCGACTGCGACTCCCGCTGGATGTCCAGATCCTTGTCGCCGATCATGTCCGCCAGCATGAACGCTTTGATGCGTCCCAGCGTTCCGTCGCGTCCCCACTTCGCCGCCAGGTGCCGGCTGCCATAGGTCGAGTCCGACGCCGACCAGCTGCGGATTGCCTCTTCCCCGTCGAAGAACACAAGCCACACGGAAAAGCCGTCCAGCTTGCGCCCGCCTGCCACCTGCTCGTGCAGTTGGTCGCCAATCGCCATCAGCAGACCCACCGTTGCAGCACCGTCGTTGGCGCCCACAAAGTTGATATTCCGCAGCCAATAGTTCGTCTCGTAATGCGAGGCCAGCACGATCACGCCATCCTTCTTGCCCGGATAGCGCACAATGAAGTTCCGCATCCCCACCGGACCAATCGGCGTATCGGCCGTGAACGCATCCTCTTCCACCTGGTCGTGCGCAAAGTGGTTGCGCAGGAACTGCTCCGCCTTCACGTGTCCCTGGCTCGTCGGCCAGCGCGGACCAATCGCCACAAACTCCCGCGCGTAGTCATACGCCTTCTGCCCGTTGAAGTGCCCTTGCGCCGTCGCCGCCAGCGGAGTCAGCATCATCATCGCCGCGCCTGCGTACAACACGCGCTGCACAGCTCTGCTCATCAGCCAACGCACTACGCGACCTCCTTCGCCTTGCGCCGCGAGGGATGCACCCACCACGCCAC
>JBAUTX010000104.1:0-13946 GCA_049582405.1 Occallatibacter sp.
GCAAAACGCCATTGGCCAAAGTGAATCTCGATTTTGTCTTCGGGAATGCGATGGTTGGCCGCGAAGTGGTTCCGGGCCTCTACCTGGAGGGTGGAGTCCGGCGATTGGCGTTAAACATTCATGCAACCGTGGGGTCCGCTAGTGCGAACGATTCGCCGGGATTCTGGGACCCACTCGTAGGCCTCACCTACAGTCGGGTGCTGGCCAAGAAGTGGCGCGTTGTGATGCATGGGGATGGCGGCGGCTTTGGCGTGGGGACGGACGTCGATGTGACCGCGACGGCGCGCGCCGAGTGGCAGTTCGCGCGTCATTTTGGGCTTGGGATGGGGTACGGCGGCATGCATTTGAGCGAAAGCCACACCGAGGCCGGGAGAACAGTCTCCATCAGTCCCACCATGCATGGGCCCATCTTCGGGTTTGGCTTCTTCTTCTAGGAGCAACCAGGTTGTCCAGACAGCTGCTGCCTCGTTGCCCGTCAACCCACGAGGTCCCCAACTACCCTGCGCAGCGGAAATGCGTTGGGCCCGGTTCGCGCGGGGCGCGCCGCAGCCGAGTACAGAGCAAAGTGAGTATCTACTCTTTGGCCCGTCGCGCTTTGAACTCCTGTCCGATGGTCTCCATCGTCGCAGCATCCAGCGCCCGTGCCGCGCGCGGAAACACGTCTTCTTCTTCCAGGCGGATGTGCTCCACATAGAGCTTCTGCAGTCGCCCGGTCACCGCGATCAGCCGCTGCTCTTCATCCTGCGGCAGGCCATGCCCTGCATGCCACTTCGCATACAGGCGCACCGTCTCGGCGTGCATTCCCTCCGCCTCGTGATGTTCACCCTCCAGCCGGTCCATCTCTGCGGCTGGTGCGGCTGCGCCCATCGCTCGCAGCCGTGGAAACACGGACTCTTCTTCATCCCGATTGTGCCGCGGCCCTGACTCGCGAAAGTAGCGCAGCGCACCTTCCACGGCCGCCCACTCTTCGCACGTCAGCGCCCGCCCCTGCGCACGTTGCGCCACCTGGCACAACACGTGGATGAAATGTTCGATACGCCGATGGCAGTCCTTCAACATGCCAATCGGATCGTCAAAGCCGCTGTCGGGCCTGGCGCCGATCTGCACAGGCATGAACTCAACCTCCTAAGCGCCCTGCAACACATGCAGTGCCGTTGCGCGCTTCACTTCCTTCGTGGATTGTACATAGCCGCGCGGAATGTAGCTGCAGCAAGGCTCCTCGCCAAACGCATTGCCTGTGAGCGCATAGGCGCGCGCCCGCGACCCGCCGCAGATTTGCCGGAACTCGCAGGCGCCGCACTTGCCCTCCAGCCGGTCCGGATTGCGCAGGTCCTTAAACAGCGGCGACTCGCGATAGATCTCCGCCAGGGGCTCCCTCCGCACGTTCCCGCCAGACACAGGTAGAAACCCGCTCGGGTACACCTCGCCCGTATGCGAGATGAAGACAAAGCCCTTGCCGTCATTCAATCCGCGCGGAGCGCGGCCCACCGTGTCGGCCACCTTCTCCGCTGCGGGTCCGTGACCATCCTTGCGATGCTGCAGCAAATACCGCCGGTAGTGCTGCGCCTCCGTCGTCTTGATGTCAAACGGCGCAGTCAGAGCAAGCGCATGCAACCGCGCAAACACCTGCTCAAATTCATCGGCACTGAGCAGGTCGTTCAGCTTGCCCCGCCCCGTCGGAACCAGGAAGAAGACGCTCCACAGCGTGATCTTCAGCCCCGCAATCAGCGCCAGAATCTCATCCATCTCGCCAATGTTCCTTCGGCTGAAGGTCGTGTTGATCTGCACCGGAAGCCCCGCCTCATTGGCCCAGCGTACCGCGTCCAACGTGCGTGCATACGAGCCCTGCAGACCGCGAAATCCGTCATGCGTCTCCGCGCGCGCTCCATCCAGGCTCACCGCAAGCCGCGCCAATCCCGCATCCTTCAGGCGAAAAACCACATCGCGCGTCAGCAACGGTGTAGCGCTCGGCGTCAGGGAGACCCGCACGCCCTTCCGCTGCGCATGGCCGATCAGCTCAAAGAGATCCGGCCGCTTGATCGGGTCGCCACCCGTCAACACAAACACCGGCACTTGCAGCGCAGCAATCTGGTCAATCAGGCGCATGCCGTCCGCCGTGCTCAGTTCGTCAGGATGCCGCTCCGGCTGCGCCGAAGCGCGGCAATGCACACAGGCCAGGTCGCACGCCTGCGTCACTTCCCAGATGGCCAGGAACGGCCGCTCCTCAAAGTTCACCGTATTGATCTGCGGGTTCATGTCTCCATGGAACGCCCGCCGGCCGCGCCCCGCAGTGACTAAAGTCGCGCTGCTACAATTCTTCCCGTGCGCCCCGAACTCGCCAATCTCGCCGCCGCGTTGCAGAAGACAGGCCTCTTCTCGACCCTCACGCCCTCTGAGCTGCAGATGCTCGCCGCCCGCACCGTGCGCAAGCTCTTCAGCGCGGGCGAGTTGCTCTTCTCTGAAGGCGAGCCCTGCACGGGCCTCCACATCGTCGTGCGCGGCAAGGTCCGCATTTTCAAGACTTCCATGAGCGGCCGGGAGCAGGTGCTCGCGGTGGAAGGCCCCGGCAGCTCAGTCGCCGAGCTTCCCGTCTTCGACGGCGGTCCATATCCCGCCTCCGTTGTCGCGCTCGAGGATGCTGAGATCGCCTTCATCTCCCGCCGCGACTTCCACGCCTATTGCATGGAGCATCCCGACGTGGCCCTCAAAGTCCTCGCCGTCGTCGGCGCGCGCCTGCGCCGCCTCGTCGGCATTATCGAAGAGCTCTCCTTCACCACCATCCGCCAGCGCCTCGTCGCCACGCTCGTCAAGCTCGCCCAGGCTGAGGGCCAGCAGACTCCGCAGGGCATTGAGTTCCGCCTGCCCGACAGCCACCAGGAGATTGCCAACCAGCTTGGCACCGTGCGCGAGCTCATCTCGCGCAACCTCATGCGCCTGCAGGCCGAAGGGCTCATCGAGGTCGATGCGCGCCACATCATCGTCAAGGACATGCGCGGCCTCAACGCACTGCTCGACGCTTCGGCCTGACGATTTCTTCACTTGGTGACATAAGTTACTGAACGCATTTCCGCGCAGGGCTAGTTTGGGGATGGAGCGATTCCGATGTCCATCACCAACACACCCATTCGCGATCTCGCTGCAGCGCACCCTGCATCCATCACCGTCTTTGAGCGCTTTCAAATCGATCTTTGCGCCATGGGCGACAAGTCTCTTGCTGAAGTCTGCTCGACGCTCAGCCTCTCACTCGATCAGGTTGAAGAAAAGATCACGGCGCTTCTGCCAGAGGAATCCGGCGCCGGCGAACTCAGCTCGTTGAGTCTCATGCAGCTCATCCAGCGCATCGTCCGTGTGCACCACCGCCGCGTGCGCCAGGATCTGCCTGCCCTGCTTCGCCTGGCGGATCGCCTCGCAGCACGACATGACACGACGGCGTCTCTGCGCCAGAATATGCAACGGCTCCACACGAGCCTGCTTTGTCACATCGACGCGGAAGAGCAGTTGATCTTTCCGCTGATTGCCCGCCTCGCCGAGGCCGGCGCCACACCCATTCAAGAGGCGGATCACCTCAAAAGAAATTTGCTTCACATGCAGCTGGACCACGACACGGCTGTGGAGACGCTTGACGAGCTGCGCAACCTGACCATGGGCTTCACGCCTCCTGCGATGGCTTGTGCCGCGCATCGCGCGCTCTTTCACGGTCTTGACGACTTCGACCAGGATCTGCGCAGTCATCTGTATCTCGAGGAGGATGTCCTCTTTCCCCGTGCTCTGGCGCTGCATGCCAGCCTGGGTGAAAGGAGTGAAGCATGAGCACCGTCCCCGTTCCTCCGTCGCCATTCCCCATCGCGCCGGACCCGGACCGCGCGCGCATCCTGGCCCGCGAACGCCAGAAGAGCACCATGCTGCGCGCCTGGATCGCGTCCGGCCTTTTCTTCATGGCGCTGCCCGGCACGTTGCTCGGCTTCTCAAGCCTTATGTCGATCAGCACGCATCACGGCCTCGACGCCCTCCCCGCTGCCTGGATGCAGGGTCACGGCCACGCGCAGATGTTTGGCTGGATCGGCAGCTTCATTCTTGGAATCGGCTTCTACTCACAGCCTCTTGGCAAGCGCTCGCCCGTACGCCTTCCCCTGGCCTGTTTTCTCCTATGGACAAGCGGCGTTCTACTGCGCTGGCTTGCCAACGTATACCTCTGGCACTGGCGCGTGCTGCTGCCCATCTCCGCGACCTTTGAGCTCATCGCAATTCTGCTCTTTCTGCGCGCCGCATCCCGGCACAAGCTGGCCGCGCCCACTGGCCAGGCGACTGCCCATCCCAAGGCAAGGCCACGCATGGAAGAGTGGATGATTCTCGTCCTGCTCGGCACCGCCGGGCTCGCCGCCGCCGTCGTCTTCAACTTCGTCGAGTGCATCCTGCTCGCTCGCAGCGCAACCGATCCGGCCTTCCCGCATGGCCTTGACCAGCGCTATCTTGTGCTGCTGGGCTGGGGATTTCTTGCTCCTGTCGTCTGGGGTTTCTCGACGCGCTGGCTGCCCACATTTCTCAACCTGCCCCGGCCCGGTGCGCGCCTGCTGCAGACCGCCATGCTGCTCGACATCGCGGGTGTCCTCGCAGGCGTCAGTGGGTGGCCGCGCCTCGCCACGCCCCTGATTGCCGCAGCCGCCGCGGTCATCGTCGCCGCGCTGCACCTGACGCAAAAGCCCCTCGGCCCGGCCAAGGTTCTCGGCATCCACCCCAGCTTTCCCATCTTCATTCGCGCCGCGTACCTCTGGCTCAACATCGCGGCCCTGCTGGGCATCCTTGCCGCACATGCAGACGTCCATGGCGGCATCTGGGGCGCCTCGCGCCACGCGCTCACCGTAGGATTTGCCGCAACCATGGTCTTCGCCATCGGTCCGCGCATCCTGCCCCACTTCACCGGCATCCGCGAACTCTACAGCAGGCAGCTCATGTTGCTCAGCCTGGTCCTGCTGCAGGCCGGGTGCACCCTGCGTGTCAGCTCCGAGCCGCTCGCGTATGAGGGCGTCACGGCCTTTGCCTGGAAAACACTGCCCATCTCCGGTGTCCTTGAGCTGTCCGGTGTGCTGATCTTTGGGCTTAACATCGCGCTTACCATGCTGCAGGGCAAATCTGCGTTCATCGAGGTCGATACATCGCATCACGACTCTATCGTGATACGATAGATCGCATGAGGCTTCCTCGCCCGGCCAGCATTCCTGCGGGCCCCACAATCCCTATTTCATCCAGGCGCAAAGGATCTTCCACGGCCGTCGACACCGCGCAACTGCGCCGCCTTGCCGAATTTCGTTTCCAGCTGCGTCGCTTTCTGCACTTCAGTCAGCTCGCCGCAGAAGAAGCCGGCATCCCGCACCAGCAGTACCAGCTCTTGCAGTGCGTGCGCGGCATCCCCGCCGGCGTTGAGCCCACGATCGCCAACGTCGCGGCCCGCATGTTCCTCCGCCACAACAGCGCCGTCGAGTTAGTGGATCGAACCATCCGCCAGGGTCTTCTTTGCCGCCTCCAGGACGAGCGCGATCATCGGCGCATTCTACTGGAGGTCACTCCCCGCGGCGAGCAGTTTCTCGCCTCACTCGCACGGCACCATATGAATGAGCTGCGGCAATCCGGCCCGGACCTCGTCCGCGCGCTTCGCCACGTGCTCCGCGCCAACACCGCACTCCAAAAGGCACCAGAGAAGCGGTCTCGCAGGAAGGCCCGCCCGTGACCGCCGCAAATGCAGCCTCGCGCTCCAGCCTGCGCGACTTTGCAGCCACACCGCGCATGCTGCTGCTCAGCGGCCTCGGAGCATTACTGGGTGTCGCTGGCGCTGCACTCGCCTGGCTCCTGCTCCACCTCATCTACGCTGCCACGAACCTTTTCTACTACCAGCGCATGGGCTGGTACTTCGCCTCGCCCGCACAGAACCGCATGGGCTGGATGGCTGCACTCGTTCCCATCCTCGGCGGCCTCATCATCGGCGTCATGGCGCGCTTCGGGTCAGAGAAGATCCGCGGCCACGGCATGCCTGAGGCAATCGAGTCCATCCTCATGCAGGGCGCGCGCATTCATCCTCGCGTCGCCATCTTCAAGCCACTCTCTGCCGCGGTCGCCATCGGCTCCGGCGGCCCCTTCGGCGCTGAGGGTCCCATCATCATGACGGCGGGTTCGGTGGGCTCCCTCTTAGGGCAGCTTTTCCGTCTCACAGACGCCGAACGCACCACCATGCTTGTCGCAGGGGCTGCGGCTGGTATGACCGGCGTCTTCTCCACACCGCTCGCCGCAGTTCTGCTTGCCGTCGAGCTGCTGCTCTTCGAGTGGCGCCCGCGCTCCTTTGTGCCCGTTGCGGTAGCGGCCACCGTCGCCGGTGTCATGCGCCGTTACTTCCTCGGCTCGGAGCCACTCTTTCCCATGCCGGCTTTCACCCATGCCGTGCAGCCGCCGACACTGGTGGCTGCACTCGCAATCGGTTTCATCAGCGGCATTCTGGCGTTGCTGCTCAGCCGCGCCGTGTATGCCAGCGAAGACCTGTTTGAGCACCATCTGCCCCTCCACTGGATGTGGTGGCCAGCCATCGGCGGCATCGTCATCGGCATCGGCGGCCTCATCTTTCCCCGCGCTCTTGGAACCGGCTACGACGTCATCGATTCGCTCATCACCGGCAACTCCGCGTGGAATCTCATCCTCGGCGTGCTCATCGTCAAGAGCGTCATCTGGTCGTTCTCGCTCGGCTCGGGAACCTCCGGCGGCATTCTTGCGCCGCTGCTGATGATCGGGGGCGCGCTTGGCGCTCTGTGCGCGCCTGTGCTGCCCGCGCTGCAGCCCGGAGCCTGGCCGCTCATCGCCATGGCCGCCGTGCTTTCCGGTTCCATCGGCTGCCCGCTCACGTCCGCCGTGCTCAGCATGGAGCTCACACACAACTACGGACTGCTGCTCCCGCTTCTCGCCGCAGCCGTCTCCGCACACGCCTGCACGGTGCTGTTGCAAAAGCGCTCCATCCTCACCGAGCGCATCAGCCGGCGCGGCCATCACCTCAGCCGCGAGTACGGCGTGGACCCGCTGGAGGCCATGTCCGTCGTGCAAATCCTTCGCGCCGGCATCGTCGCTCTGCCCGCTGCCAGCACCATCGCCGACGTCCGGGGCTGGCTTGCCACCAGCCACACGCATGACTCCCATCGTGGCCAGCGCCTTTATCCCCTTGTGGACGCGCAAGACCGTCTCGTCGGAGTCGTCACGCGTCGTCAGCTCCGCATCCTCGCTGAGTCCAATGCGCCGGACGGTGCACCGTTGCCCAACGCCGTGCCCCACGCCGCCTATCCCGAGATGACACTGCGCGAACTGGCGGAGTCCATGGCCAACGCGTGCCTCTACTCGATGCCGGTGGTGGAACCCGCCTCCGGCCGCCTGCTCGGCCTCGTCACTCTCGAAGACATCCTTCTGGCACGCACCCGCTCCTATGAGCGCGAGACACGCCTGGAGCGCGTGCGATCGTTCCGCCTGCCGCGCATCCGCCTGCGCGCCACGCAGCCCTAGCGGGTTTCTACAGCATCCTTTTGGCCTCTACGCTTCATCAGCAGAAAGAACACCGGCACCAGAATCAGCACGTGGATCGTGGACGTAATCATCCCGCCTACGATCGGCGCGGCGATAGGCTTCATCACGTCGGAGCCGATGCCTGTCTCCCACAGGATCGGAGCCAGGCTCAGGATCACTGCCGTCACCGTCATCAGCTTGGGCCGCAGCCGCTGCACGGCGCCGTCAATCACCGCCTGCTCCAATGCCTCCTCCGTCATCGGCTCACCGCTCGCCACACGAAGTTCATACGCCTCGTGGAGATACACCACCATCACCACGCCGGTCTCCACTGCAATGCCAAACAACGCGATGTAGCCCACCCACACCGCCACGCTGAAGTTGTAGCCCATCCACCACTGCAGCAGCAGCCCGCCTGACATGGCATAGAGCGTGGGAAAGATCAGCACTGCGGCTTCCAGGACCGATTTGAAGACCATGTAAAGCAGCAGGAAGATGACAAAGAAGACGACAGGCAGGATGATTTCCAGCCGCTTCTTTGCGCGCAGTTCAAACTCATACTCGCCCGCCCAGCGCCATGTGTAGCCGGCCGGCAGCGCCAACTTTGTGCGCAGCAGCTGATCAGCGTGGTCCACATAGCCGCCATAGTTGCTTCCCTTCAGGTTCAGGTACACATAGCCCGTCAGCGCTCCATCCTCATCGCGAATCATGGCCGGGCCCCGCGAAAACGACACACGCGCCACCTCGCCAATTGGAATCTGCTCACCTGAGGGCGTAGGAATCAGCGCCGCCGACAAGTCCTCCGGGTGGTCACGGAAGTCGCGCTGATAGCGCACCGCGATGGGAAATCGCTCACGGCCCTCAACATTCTCCGCAATGTTCGCGCCGCCAATCTCCGACGTAATCACACGCTGCACATCGGCCACTGTAAGACCATAGCGCGCAGCCTCGGCGCGGTTCACTTCCACATTGAGATAGAAGCCCTGCGACACGCGCTCTGCAAAGACCGCTGTCGTCTCGGGCATCGAGGAGAGAATCTCTTGCATGTTTGCGCCGATCTCTTCAATGCGCGCCAGATCCGGTCCCTGAATCTTGATACCAACCGCCGTCTTGATGCCCGTCAGTTCCATGTCCAGCCGGCTTTTCACCGGCATCGTCCATGTATTCGTCAGCCCCGGAAACTGCAGCTTCTCATCCATCGCGCGCATGAGCGTCTCATAGGTCATGCCGGGCCGCCACTGGTTGCGCGGCTTCAGCATGATCGTCGTGTCATACATGTCCAGAGGCGCGTTGTCCGTCGCGCTGTCAGACCGGCCCACCGTGCCGAAAACGGTTGCCACCTCAGGGAACGAGCGGATGATGCGGTCCTGCTGCTGCATCAGCGCGACCGCCTGCGTAATGGAGATGCCAGGCAGCGCACTCGGCATGTAGAGCGACGATCCCTCATAAAGGCCAGGCATGAACTGACTGCCAAGCCGGAAGTACAGCGGCGCCGTCACGGCTAGAAAGAGCACATTCAATGCAACCACCAGCTTCCAGTGGTGCAGGCACCAGCGCAACACGGGCAGATACATCGCCTGCGAAATGCGTGCCGCAGGATTCCGTGACTCTGGCCGCAGGCTTCCGCGCAGGCAGAGCGGCATCAGCGCGGGAACCAGGGTGATGGACAGCAGGGAGGAGAAGATCAGCGCCAGCGACTTGGTCCAGGCCAGCGGCCGGAACATCCGTCCCTCTTGCGCTTCCAGCAGAAAGACCGGCAGAAAGGACACGACAATGATGATCAGCGAGTAGAACAGCGCCGGCCCCACCTGCTGCGCCGCGCCCACCAGGATCTCGCGCCGCTCCGTGCTGCCCGGCTCATCCTTGCGCTCTGCCAGCTTGCGATAGCCGTTCTCCACCATCACGATCGCCGCGTCAATCAGTACGCCGATGGCCAGCGCCAATCCGCCCAGTGACATGATGTTCGAACTCACGTGCAGGAAATACATCGGAATGAAGGCTGCCAGAACCGCAATCGGGACAGTGAGAATCGGTACCAGCGCGGAACGAAAGTGAAAGAGGAACACGATGCACACAAAGCTGACGATGATGGCTTCGGCAATCAGATCGCGCTTCAGCGTTTGGATCGACTGATGGATCAGCCACGAGCGGTCATAGCCGCTCACGATCTCCACGCCGGCGGGCAGCGAAGGCGCAATCTCGCGCAGCCGCGCCTTCACGCCGTCAATCACATTGAGCGCGTTCATGCCGTCGCGCATCACCACAATGCCGCCCACGGCCTCGCCTTCTCCCTGCCAGTCCGCCGCGCCGCGCCGCACATCCGGGCCAAAGGACACCGAGCCCAGATCGCGAACCAGCACAGGCGTTCCATTCTTCGTTGCCACCGGCACATTCTCCAGGTCTGCCAGCGTGCGCAGATAGCCAAGTCCGCGAATCATGTACTCCGCGCCGCTCATTTCCAGCACGTCTCCGCCTACTTCATTCGTGCTCTGCCGCACACGGTCCATCACGGTTTGTGCGGAGACGCCGTAGGAGAAGAGCTTGTTCGGGTCCAGATTCACCTGGTACTGGCGCACAAATCCGCCAATGCTTGCCACCTCAGCCACGCCGGGCACCGTCTGAAGCTGGTAGCGCAGATACCAGTCCTGCAAGGCGCGCAAGTCTGCCAGGCTGTGCCGATGCGTGCGGTCTACCACCGCGTACTCGAAGACCCACCCCGCGCCTGTTGCATCCGGCCCAATTGCCGGATGCACCTGTTGCGGCAGTTTGCCCGCAATCTGCTGCAGGTACTCCAGCACACGCGAGCGTGCCCAGTAGAGATCTGTCCCATCCTCGAAGATGACGTAAACATACGAGTCGCCAAACATCGTCTGTGCGCGCACATTCTTCACCTTGGGTGCAGAGAGCAGTGCGGAGACGATGGGATACGTGACCTGGTCTTCGATCACACTGGGCGGCTCGCCTGCCCAGCCTGTGTGAATGATGACCTGCACGTCGCTGATGTCCGGCAGCGCATCCAGCGGAACGCGATGCAGGCTCCAGATGCCTGCCAGCACCAGCAGCACTGCGCCCGTGAACACAAGGAAGGGATTGCGCGCACACCATGCAATGGTCCGTGCAATCATCACATGCCTCCCTCGACGTTCACGCTCGTCTGTTTTGTCGCAATCGTCTGCCCGCCGCGTTGTACCGTGACGGTCACTTCCCACGTGCCTCCCGAGTCCAGTTGCAGGGGCGCCTCGTATTGGCCCGCCTGTTTTTCCTTGAGCGCCACAGGGACGCGCATCGCCGCCATGCCCATCGCGGGCATCGCCGGCATAAAGAGCACGACGGATACCTGCACACCTGTGACCGGCCTGGCATCCTGCCCTGTCAGCGCAACGCGCAGCACGTTCGCGCCCTTGCGCGGCGGCGCAGGAGTCGTCGTCAGCACGATCCCTATCGCCTCTGCTGGCTTGGCTTCTGGGCTCTCAGGCTGGGTTCCTGTGGTAGGCGGTCCACCAAACGCCGCCTGGAGTTGCGCCTCGGAGTCGACCAGGAAGTTGGCCGAACTCACCACCCGCTCGCCTTCCTTTAATCCCTTCAGGACAACGACCGCATCATCCAGTTGCGGGCCTGTCTCAATCGTGCGCGGCTCCAGGCGTCCGCCTCCGCGATCGATGAAGGCAACGCTGTGTGTGCCTGCCTGTAACACAGCAGACGCGGGGACGACCATCTGCCGGCCCAGCGGCACCCGGATCGCCGCGTTCACATACATCCCGGGCTTCAGCGCCAGGCCGCGATTGCCGAACACAAGCCGCACGCGCACCGTCCGCGTCGTCATGTCCACCTGCGGCAGAATCTGATCGATGCGGCCGAAGAACGTCCGCCCAGGATAGGCATCCACGGTCACGCGCGCCGCGTCGCCTGGCTTCAGCCTGCCCACATCGGACTGAAAGACATTCGCATACACCCACACGGTGGAGAGATCTGCAATGGTGTAGAGCTTCGTCTCCGGCTGCACATACGCATTCGGCAGCGCATTGCGCTCCACAATGTAACCCTCCGCGGGCGAGCTCACAACGATGTCATGCTCCGCCTTGCCGCTCGTCTCGACCGCGGCGATCTGCTCCTGTGTCACGCCATATTGCCGCAGCCGATCTTCCGCTGCTTTCAGGAGCCAGCCGCTTTCCTGCGCGGCCATGCTGTGCCTGTCGTGCGCAAACGCCTGCTCATTCTGCTTTGCCAGCAGCAGTTCCTGTTCGCTGCTGACCAGGTCAGGGCTGTAGACACTGAAGAGCCGCTGCCCCTTGCGCACGTACTGGAAATTCGCATTTGCCCACACATCCTTGATCCATCCCGGAAAGCGCGTCTGCACATAGGCCAGCTTCTGCTCATCGATGTCCACATTTCCCGGCACCGTCAGGTCCTGGCTTACGTTCTTCATCGCCACAACGGCCGTTGTCACACCAATCTGCTGCAGCCGCTGCGGTGAAATCTGCACCGGCGCAAGCTCCGGTTCGGCGGGTTGCATCGCTGCGCTCCCCGTCCTTGCGGCCATTCCGGGTTGAGGCGCCTCGGGCCCGCGCGCAATCACGGGACTCTCTTCCGGCAGGCTCGCCGCCGCGGGACTCCTGTGCAAGAGCACATACGCCAGCGCAGCAGCCAGCATGGCGCACGTTGCGAGCGAGACTGCAAGTGCAACTTGAACCATACGCATCTTCACGGCTTCACCTCCGTCGTCTGTGTGCCTTGGTCATTCAGTCCGGAGCCAGTGGCGAGTTCAAGATCCGCCACGCGCGCATCAAAATCCGCCACTGCCTGCAGCCAGTTCAGGTCGATATCGATCAGCGTCATCTGGCTGTCCAGCAAATCCAGAAATTCCGTTTTGCCGTTCTCGTACGCGACTACGCTGGACTCCAGCGTTGCCTCAGCCTGCGGTCGCAGCTCGTCATGGTAGAGGTGTGCCGTCCGCTGCGCTGCCTTGGCCTGCACGAGCGCCTGCTGAATCTGCCCGAAGGCCGCGTTGCGCAGCGCATCCAGCTCCGCGTCCTGCGTGGTCGCGCGCGCGGTGGACTCCGCAATTTCCGCATCATGTCGCTTTCTGTTCAACCACGGCAGGTTCAGCGATCCCTCAACCATGTAGTTGTTCCGATAATTGCTCCCCGGCGCCATGAGCATGTATCCACCCGAGAGGGTAAAGTCCGGCGTGTAAGCCTTCTTTGCCAGCGCCTGCTCTTTGCGGCTTCGTTCAGCAGCGTCCCGCAAGGCTGCGAGATCGGGCCGCGCCTGCACTGCCGTTGCCTCAAGCTGCTGCAGCGCGGGCAGAGAGGCCAGAACCGCATATTCACCCTGCACGGTGAGCGGTGACGAAGGGTCACGCCGCAGCAGTGTGTTCAGTTCCGCGCGCGCCAGATCCGCATCCTGCTCGAATCGGATCATGTGCTCTGTCAACCGCGTCAGCGCCACCTGCGCCTTCAGCAGGTCCTGCTGCGGCACCTTGCCCACTGTGTACTGGATGCGAGCCGCCGCGATGGCCTGCTGCGCGATGCCAACATGCTCATCGTGGATGCGCAGTTCATCCTGAGCGCGCAGCAGATCGTCAAAGGCCTTGTGCGCCTTCACGCGCACCTCGAGCCGCACCTGTTCCAGCTCAGCCTTTGCCTGCGCCACATCCAGCTCGGCCATATTGGTCCGCAGTGCGCGTTTGCCCGCACCCTGAAACGTCTGGCTGATGCTGAACATGTTCTGCGCCTGGTTATAGTCCCACGGCTTTTCAAGCGGCACAGCCCATCCGCGATACATCACCGTCGGGTCATCGAGGGCTCCGGCGATGGGCACGTGCGCCTGTATTGCGGCGAGCCGTCGCGCCGCCACTTCAATCTCCGGGCTCACCGCCAGCGCAGTGCGTTCCACCTCATCGAGCGTTAGAGCTGGTGCCCTGTCAGGCGATGCGGGAACCTGCGCGAGCAGCGCGGCATAGCCTGCAAAAGGATCTCCCGGCGCAGGGACTTCGGCACGTGCCGCCGGCCATGGCACGGCCAATGCAAGCACAAGCGTGCTGCAGAAAGTGTTCTTCATGCCTTCCTCCCGTTGGGTCCGTTGCACCAGCGCGCACAGGCCGCATCAGGGATGCGGACGCACGCCTGCCAGGGCCGTTGTTGAAGCCCGCAAGCGGAGGAGGACTAGATGCGAAGAATGGAACTGCCGCGCAGCAACGCAAGCGGCGGGGGCGGTTCAAGGGAGCGGATGGCGAGAGCTCGCGTCGCAGAAGGCATGTGCGGCAGTGGAGCGTGCGGCAACAATGCCGGCCTCTGCGTTCTGTTGACAAGAGGCAGTGATGGAAATCACCGGGTACGACCGTGCCTATTGCGTTGGCTGCTGCAGTTCCTGTTCCGCATGGTCCACCGCGCGGATCACGCTCTCTGGCAGGTCCA
>JBAUTX010000105.1:0-45774 GCA_049582405.1 Occallatibacter sp.
GGCGCTGCGACGCTTACTGCGCATCAGCCATGCGACGCTCGGAAGCAAAGCGAAGTCCCACCTTTTCGCCAAAGTGCAATGCGCCCGATGGATCCTGCGATCCACTCTCCGGGCGGCTGGTGCACGCCATCCACCTGTCACAGTGCGGCATCAAAGAAAGGAATGAAGATCTTTCTCTCCCGGGTCGCAATGCTTTTACTCGCCGTGTCGGGATTCTGCCAGTCAGGCGGCGTTAACCCTCCAATGGATCCAAGAACCAACATGGAGGGCTTTCCAGCGTCGCGTCTTTCGGCTGAACCGCCTTCTGTGAAGGATCTATCGAAGAGTCAGACCATGCTTTGGCGAGCTCGGGAACAAGGCAATGCAAAGTTAGCCAGAGCCATCCTCCCTGATACCGCAGCCGTTGTGAGTTCGACCGACGCGGTCGATGGGAAGCAGTTCACTCGCCAGATTGAGGCCGGAGTTTGTCACGTCAAGAGTTTCAAGTTGGAGGATTTTAAGTTCCACTCCGCCAACCCCACGACGGCCGTCCTCACCTACGATGCGATCCAGGATGCGGCATGCAATGGGCATCCGTTACCTCGAACTCTTCGGGTCCAAGTGGGTTACGACGGCGGTCAAGGGAGATGGAAGATCAGTTTTTACGTCGAGGAGTCGCAACGTCCCTAAGATCGTTGTGAACACTTGCGCCAAATGGCCTGCAAGGATGGCTCTTGGCAGGCTCAGGCGACAGCAGCGTCCAGGGGGCCGCGAGGCAACTTCCGCCGCCTCTCGGACTGAATCGACAATGCGCTAGAAGATCTTGTAGCCGATGCCGGTGCTGAAGCCGTAGGGGTTCAGGGTTCCGCGTACCCAGTCCGGCAGCTGCTGATACTCGAAATCGACAGGGCGGTAGGAGAGACGCTTCGTCAGCTTGAGGTCCACACCGCCGCCATAGGCGAGCGTCGTGAAGCGGCCATAGGCGTAGTCATACTCGAAGTTCATTTTCGTCATGCCGACCAGGAACTTGCCGTAGGGTGTGGCGTGCATGTAGTGAAATTCGTGAATCGGCACCTTGGGGCCGATGAGGTAATTGTCCTGGCTGATGTTCAGGTACTCATTCAGGTGGTTCCAGCGGCCCTCGGCTTCGACCTCAAACCAGCGGCGCATGTGGATGTCTGCGTAGGCTCCGAAGCCGAAGAGGGTGTTCGGGCTGGACTTTGCGATCCCATTGCCGGCGTAGTCAGGCTGGAATGCGGAGAAGAGCCCGCCAACAGTGATGGAGAGCTGTCCGCGCTTAGCCGCTGGCGCAACCTGTGCGTGAGCAGTGAGGGAGCCTGCGGTAAAGAGGCAGGCCAGAAGGCAAAAAGCAAGTCTTTGCATGGTCACCCTAGGTACAGAAGAAATTCAGTTCTTTAGAAATGCTTTCCTGTTGCACTCTTTTTGGGGAGCAACCTGAAAGGTGCCGGACCGTCCTGCGTGCAGGCCGGTCCGTTGGGGCCTGATTCACTGATTACTGCCGGCTTGCTGCTGGACAGCGGGTGGCTGAGCGGATGCCGGCGCGGTTGTTCCTGGCGCCGCCTGTCCGCCGCCCGCTGGCTGCGATGGCGCTGCCGGTGCCGGGTTGGCCGCTTCATAGCGCTGCAGCTTGAAGTAGATCGGGGTGACTTCGAGCGGCATCTTGTCGCGCGGATTCATCGGCGCGTAGCGCTTGGCATTCAGCATGCGCACTCTGTCATCCCAGGGGTCGGTCTTCAGCCAGCTGCCCAGCGGCAGCGCCGGAATCTGGGTGAGATCGTCCCAGTTGATCTTGGGCGCGCTTTCGGCCAGTTGGGCCATCCAGGGCGTACCGTCGGTCTTCAGAAGGCTATCGCCCAGCTTCGGCGTGTTCAAAGCGTGCAGCGCCTTACCACGATCTGCAAGCGCCTCCCAGTACAAGCCCGCATTCGGCAGCTTGTCCTTATACATGGAGGCCTGCAGGTACGTCTGGGCCTGCTTGGCTGCCGTCACGTTATCCGTATCGGTGTGGTACATGTCGATACGCTGGAAGGTTGCCTCATCCGGGAAGAGCAGCCGGTCGTTGAAAGCGTACCGCGTGTCGATGTGGTGGCCGAGCACGATGTGCGCGAGCTCCATCGCGACGACGGATGCGATCGCTTCTTCGCTCGGCAGCGTATCCAGCAGCCCCTTGCTGATGAGAATCGTGTTGCCCACCGTTGTTGTTTCGATCGTGTTCGTCAGCAGCACGCGGCAGTGCACCGGGCTCATGAATTCCAGATTGTTTGGCACGGACAGGTTGACCACAATCTGGTCCAGCACCTTGGTCTCGTAGCCGTCCGGCGTCAGCGGAGCCAGCAGGCCAGCCTGTTCGAGCCGGTCGATGACGTTGTTTTCAGCCTCCGACAGCCACTCACGCGATGCCTGCAGCGGGCTTACGTCCTGCGAGTCGTCACTCTTGTCGACCGCATCTTCCACGGTCATGCTCACGTTCTCGCTCTCGCGCGTAGGCAGCTTCAGGCTGTAGCCCCAGAAATGCGTCTGTGCCTTCAGCCCCATGCCTTTGTTGGTATCGCCGCGGTTGCTCTCTTCCACGTAGATCGCGACTGGCAGCCAGACGCCCGGCTGCACGTTGCTGCGCCAACTGTCAAAGTGGAAATAGTAGCGCGAGTCATTCTCTGAGGTGGGGCCCGTGTAGGTGCCGTTGAAGCGCACAATGTTGCCATCCTGGTCTTCCACCCACACGCGTCCGTAGAAGCGGCCCATGCCGCTCACTTTGGGATGCACGTCAAACACCCACGTCCGCACCGAACCCAGGAACTCCCTGCGCACATACGAGAATACATAGTGATTCTCGTCGAAGCTGGTGGGATCGAGGAACATCATCTGCATGAAGCCCGTGGGGTTGTACGTAAACCGCTTGTCGAGTCCCAGCGCGGTGGTCAGTCCTGTAATGGCCGCCAGCGATCCCTTGAAAAAGCCATGCTTCGCATTGGCCTCGCGCGGCTCGTAGGTCTTGTCATAGAACGTCTTGCCGAAGTCCACGCGGCTCAACATGTACTGGTCGTCCACCGGAATCGTATAGAGCTTCGGGTCAGGCCGCGTGTCCTGAATGTAAGTCTCCACCAGTGGTGTGTGGTCCTGGATGTTCTTGATCAGAATCTTTTCCTGCGCAATGGCCTTCTGCACCAGCACTTCCTGATCGGGAGTCAGGGGATGGCTCTGTTGATACTGCGGTGCCTTTTTCTTCGCATTTGCCCAGGATGCCCCCAGGATGAACAGCAAAAAAAGCAGAGAAAACTTCCGAAAGGTCATTCATTGCTCCTAGGTGTTGCGTCTCGTTCCTTATACCGCACCTGCCACGACCGCTCCACTTCTGCAAAGTCCGGCCTCCGAGCGGTGGGCCATGGTTGTCTTAAGCCAATTGAAAGGAAATTGTAATGTTCGTCGTCAAGTCGACTGGCCGTCCGTTCCGTGTAGCCGGCCGGAAGCGGATTTCCTGCGCTACGCGCCGCGCTTCCTCGTCCAGCCCGTGGCCCAGTCCATGAACCACCCCATGCACAACCACCGAGCCGTTCGCCGTGAAGGTCACGCTGAGTATGACATCGCCCTGCACCTTCAGCTGGCGCGCCTCGGAAGTGTATTTGGCGGGCGGCTTGGAAAGCACCTCGAGACTCGTCGACGCCGGTTCCACCGCTCTGGGGGCGGTCGCTGCCACAGTTGTCATTCCGGGAATTCCTGCTGACGCCACGTGCCCGGTCATGCCTGTTGCGGCTGTCCCGGTTCCTCCGGGAATGCCCGCCGAAGCGACATGACCCACCACGCCAGCATTCGAGCCCGCACGTGTCCCGTTTCCAATCCCCGTCGAGCCAACAACGCCGCGCGGAGCCACGGCCGGGCCGTTCATTCCGCCATAGGGATTGCCAATCGCTGCCACAGTCGCTGCGCGGGAAGCATTCGGGTTTGGCGTCACGCCGAAGGTCTGTCCGAGGTGCACGGGGGCCGTGGACACTTTCTCCTGAGCCACCTGTGCAGGTGCGGCTGCCGTGAGCGCAGCCTTCGGCTGCGGCGCTAGAATCACGGCGGGCTTGGCTTCCTTCACCTGGGGCGTGTTCAGCTTCGCCTCCATCTCGATTGGCTTCAGCGCCGGCTTGGGCTCGGGCCTGGGAAGATTAATCTTCGGCGTCTCAAGCTTGACCACCGGCGGCTTTGGCAGGTCCTCCACCTTCGGCGGCGGAGGAGCCTTGACCTGGATCTTTGGAGGAGGCGGGGGAGTGGTGGGAAAAATGAGCTCCGTCTGCTCATACTTCCTTTGCTGAATGACGTGCTTTGCCATCATCCCCAGATAGAACACCGTCACCAAAATCATCAGATTTACAACGGAGCTCGTAATGAAAGACGCAGACCTGCCTTCCGGCTCTGGAAGCAGACCCAGACAGGGCTGAACTTGGAAGCGATTCACCGACATACGATCCATCCCTTGGGCCTCATCATCCATTTGTCAAGAAACTGCTGCCCACGCATTGTTGCAGCCTTCATTCGGAACTCGGGCTCCACGCGTTTTACTCCTGAAGCTGTTGATGCCAGTCCGGCCCTGCTTTGTTGCCGGGAGTGGTGAGTATCGATGACACGGATGTCACGTGCTCCATGTTTCTGCACGCGATGCGCCCTATCGTCTTCTGATTGGGTGAACACCGGATTGTGCTGGCAGTTGTGTGAGCCGGCGCGCTCGACTGGCGCAGGGATGTGGCTGGCCGACCCATGCACTCGCCCGTTGACGGCTGGGCAGCGAACCGGGTAACCAAGACGCTCTCGCGCACATGCGTGGGACGGCTGCGCCGGCCCGGCGCAACTGCCCGCGGGCCCGGTCGAAACGCGAAATCCGCCAGCCGAAACATTAAGCATGCAAACCCCGGACATCCAGACTCTCCATGGCGTGTCCAAGACATCTGAGAACAAACGCGTCAGGTCCAAATGCCGGAAAGCAATCCTCCTAATCCACCTCGACGACATCCTAGAGCATGGATTAAGCTTCCGTTTGGAGGACCAAGGGAATCACAACCTGGGCCGCCTGAATGACGGTCTTTACAGCTGGGGCCGAGGCCTTCGCTGCTGTGTCTATTGTAATAGACTTTACGTTACCCGAAAGCGTTCCTCGAGGACAGGATTTTTGTGAAGATATTGGTTACTGGCGGGGCAGGATATGTCGGTGGAACTGTCGCCGGCCTGTTGGCGGCGCGAGGGCATAAGCCAGTTGTATTCGACAACTTGAGCCATGGGCGGCGAGATCTTGTGCCTGCGGGGGCTGAGTTTGTGGAAGGTGAGCTCTCAGATCGGGCTCATCTTGAAAAGCTTTTCATCGAGGCCCGGAATGCCGGTGAGCCTTTCGACGGCGTATTGCACTTTGCCGCCCTGATCGAGGCTGGCGAATCGATGCAGCGGCCGGAGTTGTACTTCCGCAACAACACAGCTTCAACGCTCTCGCTGCTGGAAGCGATGCTGGCGCATGGACCACGCCGGCTGGTGTTTTCCTCGACAGCGGCCGTGTATGGCGAGCCGGAATCGGTGCCGATTCTGGAAGATGCCAGGCTGAAGCCGACGAATACCTACGGGGAGTCCAAGCTGCTGGTGGAGTCCATGCTGGGATGGTTCCATCGCATCCACGGGCTGCGTTCGGCTTCGCTGCGCTATTTCAACGTGGCTGGGGCGCCGGAAGGTCCGGAAGGCATTACAAGCGGCGAGGCTCACGAGCCGGAGTCGCATCTGATCCCGCTGATTCTGGATGTGGCGCTGGGCCGCCGGGCATCCATCCGGATCTATGGCGATGACTACCCCACGCATGATGGCACCTGCATTCGTGACTATATTCATGTATCGGACCTTGCCGATGCGCATCTGCTCGCGCTGGACGCCCTTGAAACGCCCGCTGCAGAGAAGGAGCGCCTGGTCTATAACCTCGGCAACGGGCAGGGATTTACGGTGCGCGAAGTGATTGAGTCGGCGCGGCGGGTGACCGGACACCCGATTCCGGCCGAGGTCCATCCGCGGCGGGCGGGCGACCCGGCGGTGCTGGTGGCGAGCTCGGAGAAGGCAATTCGCGAGCTTGGCTGGAAGCCTCGCTACACGCAATTGGACGCAATCCTTCGAACGGCCTGGATCTGGCACCAGAAACGCTACGCCTGAAGAGCGAACTGCGCGGATGCGCCGTACGCAGCGTTGTTTTCATCGTATCGAAGTGGATCGTTTGGCCGCATTCGTTTCATGCTAGACTTCGCCTCAGGCATTTCCAACAATGCCTGTTCGTGCATTCGCCAGTCTGGGGTCGGCGTCTGTGCATGCACGTTGCAAACGGTCCGATCGAACGACAGTCAGCTCTCTTACCCAGCCTGCCCGTGAGGAGGCACGCTATGAAGAGCACCTCGTTCGCCTTGCTCTCTCTGTTCTCTCTTCTGCCAATTGCCGCGTATTCCGCAGAACACCTCATTCCAGCCGGGGCACTGATCGAGTGCACGGTGTCTGAGCCGAAGCTGTCTTCGAAGACAGAGGCTGTTGGTGATCCGGTACTGTGCCGGGCGGTGTATTCGGCACGCTACGGGAGTACGGCGCTGCCGTATGACAGCTTTCTGATTGGGCGCTTTGAGGACTACAAGGATCCGGGACACTTCGTCGGGAAGGGCTGGATGGAGCTGAAGTTTGACCGGATGCTTATTGAGCCGGATACGGTGATTCCGATCGACGCCAAGGTGGTGAACGTTCCCGGCTACAATGTGGACCGCGAAGGTCGCATCCTGGGCAAGGGCCATCCCGTACGCGACACCGTGGAATGGACCATTCCGATTCTGTGGCCCATCGACATGATCGACCTGCCACGGCGCGGCCCTCGGCCCACGCTGCGCTCGGAGACGCGGCTGACGCTGAAGGTGATGGATGACCTGGGCGTTCCAGCGACGCCGGAGCCAGAGCCGGATGTGCATGGGCTGTATCGACGCGAGCCGAGCGTCTACACGCAGCCAGAGCAGCCGCCTGTGCGCACGGTTCCGCTGCGGACACAGCCGCAGCCATCGCAAGGGAACTGGTATGGCGGTGCGGTCCTGAGCAATGCGGGGAACGAATTTGACTCCCATCGCATGCCGTACATCGGGCCTGGTACGCCAACCAGTGAGGACGGCCAGCAACCTGTGACGGTGGTGTTCAATGACGGTCGCCCTCCCGCATTGATCTACAACTACGTGCTGACACCGACGGCGCTCTATGTGCTGGACGGGTATCGTTACTCGGTGCCGCTCGATCAGGTGGACGTGGCCGCAACGGATCGCGTGAATCGGATGTCGGGAGTCAATTTCCATCTTCCCTTAAGCTCGCAGTGACCCTGAAGGGAAGCGCACAGTCACTCCGCTCCCCCGGTAGTATGCTCTAGGTGTGATTTTTCAGCGTGTTCACGCCGCCTGAAGGGGAGCCATGACCGCGACGACAGTTCCTGTGATTCGCGCACCGCGCGGAAAGACGCTGCGCTGCAAAGGCTGGCAGCAGGAAGCTGCTCTGCGCTGCCTGATGAACAACCTTGATCCTGAGGTGGCTGAGCGGCCAGCGGACCTCGTGGTGTATGGAGGCATCGGACGCGCAGCACGCAACTGGGAGTGCTTCCACGCGATTGTGCGCGAGCTGGAACAACTGGGCGATGAAGAGACGCTGCTGGTGCAGTCCGGCAAGCCGGTGGCGGTGTTTCCGACCCATGCCATGGCGCCGCGTGTGCTGATTGCGAACTCGAATCTGGTGGGGAAGTGGGCGACCTGGGAGCATTTTCACGAGCTCGACCGCAAAGGCCTGATGATGTATGGCCAGATGACGGCGGGAAGCTGGATTTACATCGGAACACAGGGCATTCTGCAAGGAACCTTCCAGACCTTTGCCGCGCTCGCCGAGCAGCACTTTGGCGGATCGGACAGTGCGGGGACTTTGAAGGGCAAGCTGGTTGTGACAGGTGGCATGGGCGGGATGGGCGGCGCGCAGCCCTTGAGCGTGACGCTGAACGGTGGCGTGGTGCTGGCCGTGGATGTGGACCGCAGCCGCATTGAGCGGCGTGTGGAAACGCGCTACTGCGACACGCTGACTGAGAGCCTGGATGAGGCGCTGGCGCTGTGTGAATCGGCTAGGCGCGAAGGGCGCGCGCTTTCTGTGGGGCTTGTGGGCAACTGTGCGGATGTGCTGCCGGAGATCGTGCGCCGCGGCGTGCATGTCGACGTGGTCACGGACCAGACCAGCGCGCATGATCCGCTGAACGGCTATGTGCCGCATGGGATTCCGCTGGCCGAAGCGCTCGCGCTGCGGAAGAGCGATCCGGAAGAATACGCGCGGCGCTCGACCGCGTCGATGGTGGTGCACGTGAATGCGATGCTGGCCTTGCAGCGCGCGGGCGCGGTGACGTTCGACTATGGCAACAACATTCGCCGCTTCGCTTTTGATGCAGGATGCGCCGATGCCTTCCTCATCCCCGGATTTGTCCCGGAGTATATCCGGCCGCTGTTTTGTACCGGTACGGGGCCGTTCCGGTGGGTTGCGCTTTCGGGCGATGCCAGGGATATTGACCGCACGGATGAGCTGGCGCTCGAACTATTTCCCGACAATGAAATTTTGAAGCGCTGGATGCGGCTGGCGCGGGGGCGCTTTGCGTATCAGGGGCTGCCGGCGCGCATCTGCTGGTTGAGCTACGGCGAGCGCGCCAAGATGGGCCTGGCCATCAACGAGCTGGTCCGCAAGGGTGAGATCTCTGCGCCCATCGCGATGGGGCGCGACCATCTGGATACCGGATCCGTTGCGAGCCCCTATCGCGAGACGGAGAAGATGCTCGACGGCTCGGATGCCGTCGCGGACTGGCCGATTCTGAATGCGCTGCTGAACACAGCATCCGGAGCCACGTGGGTGAGCTTCCATCATGGTGGAGGCGTGGGCATGGGCTACTCGCTGCACGCCGGGCAGGTGACGGTGGCGGATGGCACAGCGGAGGCCGCGCGACGCATTGAACGTGTGCTGAATAACGACCCCGGTCTGGGCGTGGCGCGTCATGCGGACGCAGGCTATGAACTGGCGCGCAAGACGGCGCGCGAACGCGGCATTCATCTCCCGATGGCGGACAAATAAGCATGGCAAGCACGACTGCGGTGGTGAACATTGGGCAGCTGGTCACCATGGCAGGACCAGCGCGCCCACGCGTGGGCAGGGAACTCGCGGAGCTTGGCATTGTCACCGATGGTGCGCTCCTGATTGAAGACGGGCGCATTGTTGCAGTGGGCTCGTATCAGGACGTCCTGCCCGCCATTCCGCGTTTCGCGCGCATGATTGATGCCGGTGGGCGCACGGTGACTCCGGGCTTTGTGGATGCGCACACGCATCTGGTGTTCGCGGGGAATCGCGCGGATGAATTCGAGATGCGGGTTGCAGGCAGCACCTATCAAGAGATTGCGGCAGCGGGAGGCGGGATTCTGCGCACCGTGCAGAGGACGCGGGCAGCGGGCGAGGATCAGCTCTTCGCGGAGGCTCGCCGGCACTGCAACTGGATGATGCGCGCGGGCACCACGACGATTGAGGCGAAATCCGGCTACGGCCTCGATCATGACACAGAGCTGCGCATGTTGCGCGTGATTGGCCGGCTGAACGACGAGGGCTTTGCGACATTCGTGCCGACCCTGCTCGCAGCCCACACGGTGCCTCCGGAGTTTAAGGAGAGGCGGACGGAGTATGTGCGCTGGGTGGCGGAATCGTTGATTCCCGAGGTCGCGAAGGCGCGGCTTGCGGTATTTTGCGACGCCTTTTGCGATGAGCACGCCTTTACGGTAGACGAGACGCGCACGGTGCTGGCGGCTGCCGGAAGGCATGGCATGCAGTTGCGTCTTCACTGTGAGCAGTTTCAGGCGGGAACCGGTGCAGACCTCGCCGCGGAGCTGCATGCCCGCACCGCGGATCATCTGGAGGCGGTCACGCGAGATTCGCTGGTGAAGTTGCGCGCTGTCGGGGTGCAACCCGTGCTGCTGCCGGGGTCCGTCTTTGCGCTGGGCCGGACTCAGTATCCGCCTGCTCGCATGATGGTGGAGCTGGGGCTGGCGATCGTGCTTGCGACGGATTTCAACCCGGGATCTTCACCGATTGTCTCGATGCCATTCGTGCTTTCACTGGCGTGCCTCCAGATGGGGCTCTCTCCGGCGGAGGCGTTGACGGCAGCGACGATCAACGCAGCGTGGAGCCTGAATCTGGGCCGGCGGGTGGGGTCGCTGGAAGCAGGCAAGCAGGCGGATTTTCTCGTCCACGAGTTCCATGACTACCGGGAACTTGTGTATTTCATTGCATCGCCCGCGCGGCCGAGGGTCTTCACGGCCGGCGTGGAAGCGGTGCACTGAGCCTGACTTCGGGCGCGGCTCGTCGCGGGTCGCCACACCGCCTAAAATGCTGTGTTGCCGGTCACGTATCGGCACGCGACATGGCTTGCTATGATGGTGGGCGGAAAACTGCAGCCGTCTTTTGATGCGGTCCGCCAAGGAGAACGCGATGTCTCACGCAAAAGCACACAGCGCCATTCCCAAGAAGATCCTGGTACCGATTGATTTCAGCTCTTCCTCTCATGCGGCACTGGACGCAGCGATCGAACTTGCCGAGAAGTTTCTTTCCGAGATCATTCTGCTTCACGTGATCCCGGCGTTTCCCAATGTTTCGATTCCCGGTTCGATTACGGAAGCTGCCGTGGTGGAGGAAGCGAGGAAGGCAGCGGAAGAACGTTTTGTGCTGTCGAAGAACGCGCTCCACGCAAAGGGCATTAGGGCCAACTCGAGTGTGGAAGTGGGCAACGACGTGGCCGGCTCGATTCTCGACGCGGTGGAGCGGGATCATGCAGATCTGCTCGTAATTTCTACGCACGGCCTTTCGGGCTGGTACCCGATGGTCTTCGGTTCGATTGCCGAAAAGATTGTGAAGCTGGTGCAGTGCCCCGTTCTGCTGCTGCGGACGCCGCGACCTGAGTCGACTGCAAAGGTGCCTTTTGGCCGCTCGATGGAGTGGTGGTAGGGAAGAATCCGGGCAACCAACGCACCGTGCGTTTGAGGCTAAAGTAGGCGCCAGGTTCCTGAGGATGGTCGACCGCGGTGCGCAAAGCGCGCATCGCGGTCGGCTTTTTTGGAGTCAAACCAGAGCGCCAGGCTGGAGTTACTCCACGGTAACGGACTTGGCGAGGTTTCTTGGCTGGTCAACATCGCAGCCGCGGCGCACGGCAATGTAGTACGCAAGCAGCTGCAGCGGCACGATCTCAATGAGCGGCGCGAGCAGTTCAATGGTGTGCGGGATGTGAATCACGTGCTCCACGAGGTTGCCGATGGTTGTGTCGCCTTCTGTGGCCACGGCAATAACCCGTCCGCTGCGCGCTGTGACCTCCTGGATATTGGAGAGGGTCTTTTCATAGCGCAGCTTTGAAGCGGGATCGGCTTCATCGCGCGTCGCGAGCACCACCACGGGCAGCGTTTCGTCAATCAGGGCGTTGGGGCCGTGTTTCATTTCGCCGGCCGGGTAGCCTTCGGCGTGGATGTAGGAGATCTCCTTGAGCTTCAACGCTCCTTCGAGCGCAATCGGGAAGTGAATGCCACGGCCGAGATAGAGGAAGTCGCGCGCATTCGCGAAATCCTTTGCCAGTTCCTCGCACTGCGGTGAGCGTTCGCGCAGGATCTCTTCGATCTTGGCGGGCACGCGGCCGAGTTCTTCGATGAGGGCAACGGATTGGGCCGTATCCACTTTGCCGCGAAGTTGGCCCATTTTGAGCGCCAGCAAAAAGAGCGCGGTCAATTGTGATGTGAAGGCCTTGGTGGAAGCGACGCCAATCTCGGGACCTGCATGCGTGTAGATCGCGCCATGAGCCTCGCGCGCCACCATGGCATCGACGACGTTGCAGATCGCGACGGTCTTTGACCCGAGATTCTTCATTTCGCGCTGCGCGGCGAGCGTGTCGGCGGTCTCTCCCGACTGGGTGATGAGCAGGCCGAGCGCCTCCGGGCCGGCGATGGGGTCGCGGTAACGATACTCGCTGGCGTAGTCCACGTCGACGGGCAAGCGGGCGAGGCGCTCGATCATGTACTTGCCTGCGAGGGCCGCATGCCAACTGGTGCCGCATGCAGCAATGTTGATGCTCTGGGCCGCGGCGAGTTCCTCTTCGGCAATCTTCATCTCGCCGAGGAAGACCTTGCCGGAATCGAGCGAGACGCGGCCGAGGGTGGTGTCGCGAATGGCGCGTGGCTGCTCCCAGATTTCCTTGAGCATGAAATGCTTATAGCCGCCCTTTTCCGCCTGGATGGGATCCCACTGGATGCGCGTGATGGAGCGCTGAATGGGCTTGCCGTCGAAATCCGTCAGCTCGACGCCGGACTTTGTGAGGATGGCCATGTCGCCATCGGCCAGGAAATAGAGATTACGCGTGTGATGCAGAATGCCAGGGACGTCGGAAGCGACAAAGTACTCGCCTTCGCCGACGCCGATGACAACCGGGGGGCCGGAGCGCGCGGCAACGATCTTGTCCGGCTCCGCGGCGGAGAGGATGCCGAGCGCGAAGGCGCCGGTGAGACGCTTGACGGCCCGGCGCACTGCCACTTCCAGGGTGATGGGCGCGCCGGCGACCTCTGCGTCCTTCTGCACCTGCTCAATCAGGTGGGCGATGATCTCGGTGTCGGTTTCCGTGACGAACTTATGGCCTTTCACGGTCAGTTCGTGCTTGAGATCGAGGTAGTTTTCCACGATGCCGTTGTGGACAACGACAATCCGGCCCGTGCAGTCGCGATGGGGGTGGGCATTCTCTTCCGTGGGGCGGCCATGGGTGGCCCAGCGTGTGTGGCCGATGCCAAAGGTGCCATCCAGCGGACGCTCCTTCAGCACTTCTTCCAGGTTGTGCAGCTTGCCGGGCGCGCGGCGGACTTCGAGCGTAGGCCGATCAGGACTGCCGACGGCAATGCCTGCCGAGTCGTACCCGCGATACTCCAGACGCCTGAGCCCCTCAATAATGACAGGGACCACTTTCTTGGGACCAACGTAACCGACGATTCCGCACATGGGATGATTCTATGCGAGCCTCGCAGAGCAGCAAGGTCTTTCAAGAATCGGAACCGTGCAAAGCGCTACTTTCGTGGCCGAGCGCTTTGCGGCTATTCCTCAATGCGGTATGAGAACTCCTCGATGACCGGGTTCGTGAGCACTTCTCGTGCGATGCGCTCCACCTCCGCGCCGGCGGCTTCGCTGGTGAGCCCATCAGCAAGCGTGAGCACGAAGTACTTGCCCTGACGGACAGCGGTTACGCCGGAAAAGCCAATCTTCCGGAGGGCATTCTGGATGGTCTGACCCTGGGGATCGAGGACCGATGACTTCAAAGTGACATAGACATGCGCCTTCATCATTCGTGATTATAGTAGTTCAGGCTGAGACTTCGTCACCGCTGCCGAAGCGGCCTCGTGATTGTCGCGTCCAGAAGAAGGCATGGCCGGCTCACTTCCCCGAACGATGCTTCGCATGAAACACTCTGGCAGGGACATTTGCAGTCAGACGCAATTTTGAGAACCGACGCGGAGAACACCGCAATCGACCCCAGCACGCACCTTAGGAGGCGTTCGAACTGAATGATTAACTATCTTGAACTACCGATCGGAGATCGATCCCCCGAAGTATTCCGGGCGGTGATTGAGATTCCGAAAGATGCGACCAACAAATTTGAGTACGACAAGCAGTTGCATGTCTTCAAACTGGATCGGAATCTGCACTCCCCCGTTCATTATCCCGGCGATTACGGCTTTATTCCATCCACCCTTAGCGATGACGGGGACCCGCTTGATGTGCTCGTTCTGGTGCCTGGCCCGAGCTTTCCGGGTTGCGTACAGGAGGTTCGCCCGATCGGCCTGCTGGAGATGCTGGATCAGGGTGTGCTGGATGAAAAAGTGCTGGCGGTTGGCAAGAACAATCCGCGCTATGCAAACGTATGGAACTATACCGATATCTATCCGCACCTGCTGAAAGAGATCACGCACTTTTTCTCGATCTACAAGGATCTTGAGGGAAAGCGCGTTGAGGTAAAGGGCTGGCATGATGCAGCGTATGCCCGGGACCATGTCGTGCGGGCCGCAAAGTTGTTTGAGGAGAACAAGGCCAAGTTGGCACTGGCGAAGTAGAAGGGAATCGACGCCGGGATGAACCGGACACGGGGAGGGGCCGCATCGCAATCCGATGCGGCCCTTTGCATTTGCAGGCCTTCGCATGAGTAGCTTCATGCGCGTCCCGCAGCCAGCTTGCGGGCGCGGGGTGCGGCTACCGTCCAGTAGATGAGGGGACCCAGCAGTGCCACGGCGCCGGCAAACAGGATGGCCGAGACGGATCCCATGATCTTTTCGCCACGCGCTGCGTACAGCGCATAGCCAATCAGAGCTGTGGGACCCACGCTGAGAGTGCAGACAAACGCCAGATTGCCCGCTTTAAAGGGGCGTGCGAGCGCAGGCTCGCGCAGGCGCAGGGCAATGAGCGCGAGGAACTCGAGGATGAGGCTCGACCCGTACAGGATCAGATCGATGGAGATGAGCCGCTCAAATGGAAGCTTCAAGGCGAGTGCCCATGCCAGTCCGCAGACCAGCACACTGACCCATGGGACGCCGTACCGGTTGCGGCGCATGAGCATGCGAGGCAGAAGGCGATCCTCCGCCATGGCCATGGGCAAGCGCGTGTAGCTCATCATGAGTGCGTTGAACATGCCGATGCCGCAGATGGCGCCGCCGGCAACCACAGCCATTCCCAGGGCAGGCCCGCCGAGGGCGGCTGCGGCATCCATCCAGTCCCCGGTGGAGAAGCTTGCTGTGGAAAGGCCGGCGACTGCCATGGCCAGCAAAGGCAGCGTGTAAGTGACCGTGGCCAAAATTGCCGCCATGACCATGGCGCGCGGATAGTTGCGCTGGGGATCCTCGACTTCCTGCGCCACGGTGGATGCATTGTCCCATCCCATGTAGTTCCACATAGCAACCAGTACGGCAGTGGAGAGCGCCGCGTTGGAGCCGGTCTGGCCCCAATGCATGGCGGGATGCATGGTCAGCCCTTTCCAGAAACCCAATGCAACAAAGACCACGAAAGGGGAGAGGAGCAGGATAAAGAAGCTCTCTGACCCCTCCCCAACCGCAGGCGCTCCGCGGAGGTTCCACAGGCAAGAGAGAACCACAACCGCGAGCGACCATGCGTAGCCGTGCCAGCCGTCGGTGAGCGCAGTGTGAAACCGGCCAAGATAGAGAACGAAAATGGCAGGATAGATGGCCATGTCAAAGATGCTGGCCGTCAGCGAGAGCCAGCCTTCCTGAAAGCCCCAGAAGGGACCAAGCGCTCTGCGCACCCAGACGTAAAAGCCACCCTCAGCGGGGATGGCGCTGGCCAACTCTCCGATCATGAGCGCCACGGGCAGGCTCCAGAAGATGGGCAGCAAGGCCAGAATGAGGATGGCGCGTGCGAAGCCGGCGCCACCCAGAATGTCCTCGATTCCATATGGGCCGCCGGAGACCATGAAGTAGGTGGCCGCCACCAGCGGAAGCAGGCGCAGCTTGCGTTGCTCAGGGACACGGACGGAATGGATAGGCATCAAGGTGAATCTAACAACTACAACTGCAGCAGAGACAGAAAAATGCAATGGGCCGGGCGGATCGGGAATCGGCTGGGAGATTGCCGCAGAATCGCAATCGATTTGCAGGCTGCGGCCCCCTTTTGTTGTCAAGAATGGAGCGTCTGCAGGCTATCCTGGTTTCCCGGAAAGCAGTGTCGCCTGCTCTTCCGGTATAATCCGCAATAGACCCGGAGAGATGGCCGAGTGGCTGAAGGCGGCGGTTTGCTAAACCGTTATAGGGTCAAAAGCTCTATCGGGGGTTCGAATCCCCCTCTCTCCGCCAGACTTCCACAATTCCTTCCTTTGTCGTTGCTTCCAGCAGAAATTCATGGTTCGGCCTCGCGTTTTGCGCGTGAGAGCTTTTGTGCTGCAGTTTCGTGAACCCTTGCTGCTGCGGGGTGAGCAGACGGCTTTACACGCTCTGCGCGTCTGCGATGGCGTGGTCCGGGGGAACTGGTTCGCCGTTCCATACTCGCCTGGATGTCCAGGCGCGCTCCGGTCCGGACCAGAAGGGGTCGCTCGCCGCAAGACCGAGGGGCAGCCAGGCTGCTGCACAAAGATAGAGACTCCCTGTAGAGATGTATGCCTCCGCAATCTCAGGCTGGTGGCCGTAGAAGCCTACGCGGAGCCAACCCTGCTCATCGAACGTGCCTGGAGCGTTGATCATTTTGCGCATCACCGCCGTCAGGGCACAACGGACCTGCTCGGGAGTCACTCCTTCAGGGAGTTCGCGGCGAAGCGCGATCTCCGCCAGCAAGTGAAAAGCTCCGAAGCGATAACAAAGAGATCGCCCTATGGGTGGAAATGTTCCGTCCGGGCTGATGAGCCGTTCCTGAATCGCCGCATACCGCTTCGCGCGCTCCATGGAGGGCGCTCTCATTGCATGCCATGTGGCGGACGATTTTGAAACGAGATCGAGCGTGTTGAGGAGCAGCGGCTGGATGACAAAGCTGTTGTAGTAGTCCCAGTCAAGCATGGGGCCATCCCCATAGACCCCGTCCCCCTTGTACCAGGTGTTCATTGTCTGGAGCGCATAATCCACGCGCACTGGGTCCCACCCGGCGCCGATGGAAGATAGAGTGGCCTCGACCATGGCTGAGAACAAGAGCCAATTGTTGTAGCCGGGCCGAATCTTCCGTGAGGCTTCGAGAGCAGCGATGACATTGCGCTGCGTACGCGCATCCAGCTTATGCCACAATTCTTTTGGTGCGCGAACCATGGCAAGAGCGAGAAAGCCTGCGTCTACGAGCGGCTGCGCTCCCTGGCTGAAATTCATGAAGTCCGGAGACGATGGATCTGTTCCTGCGTCGATTGCGGCGCGCGACAAATCAGCAAGGTGGCTCCGGAGCGTGCCCTCACTGCCGCTATCCGGGCCCGTTTCGAGCCATGGTGCAATGCCGCAGAGCAGTCGCGCCATCGCCTCGAGATAGGTGAATTGCCGGCGATCCGCTTCATTGCCGTGTGGTGCTTCCACCGGCATACGCTCCTTGAGTTCTCTTGCGCTCAAAGCGCGAAGAACCGGGCTTCCGATCTTTGCGACCGTTTCGATCCAGAATGCGCGGTCAGCTTGTCCTGGGGTCGTGAGGGCCGATTGAGAGAAGGCAGGCAGGGAAGGCAGCGCACTCAAGGCAATTCCGGCTTGCAGGAAACTCCTTCGATTCATCCCCGCTGAGGACTCTTGTTCCATGTATTCATCCTTCGATGCCTCTCCAAAGATTCAGAGGCCGATCATCCTGTCCATCTGCATTGAGCATGCCGCCTTGCCAGCATCGAATCAGCTGAGCTCGTATGGATGGCGCTGATGGCGGGAAAGCAGACTTGCGGCAATATCGTCGCCGAGAATCAATTCTGAACCCGGGTCCCAGTGGATGCGATGCTGCGTCTTCATCGCAATCCAATGCAGAAGGCAGGTCGTGCAGGCACGGTGGCCCACTTCCACGGGCGCTGTCGGGGCCTTGCGTGAGTGGATGCAGTCGAGCCAGTTCCCATGCTGATCGTCTGAGGTGTACACGTGATACTCATGGGGCCCGATGACGGAGTCCAGGATCCCTGGGTCGCTCGCGCGCAATGGAATGATGGGCACCGGAGGATCGCTTGTTGTCGCGGTTGGAGTGGTCATGCCATCCCGGCACACGAAGATCCATCCCTTATCCCCAATCCACTTGATGCCATTTTCAAACTCGCCGGAGATGGTCATGGCAACGCCATTTGCATAGCGGCCATAGGTCTTGAAGGGTCCGTGCACGTCCCAGAGGCCTTCTGTTGGGAATTGCGCCTGCCCCCAGACCTCAACGGGGCCGGTGAGCTCTGTATCCATGCCCCAGTGCGCGGTGTCCACGTGATGTGCGCCCCAGCCCGTGATCATGCCCGCGCCGAATTGCTCCATGCGCAGCCAGCCAGGACGGGAAAAGCCGACGGTGGGCATGACGCGATCGATCGTATAGGGGACTTCAGGGGTTGAACCGAGCCACGCGTCGTAATTGAATCCGTCGGGCACCGGCATGGGTTGTGGATTCCCGCCGGCGGGGTCGCCTGGAAGGCCGATCTCCACGCGCTGAATGGTGCCAATGCGTCCATTGCGCACGAGTTCTACTGCGCGCGCAAACTGCTTCCATGAGCGCTGCTGCGAGCCAATCTGCAGGATTCTGCCGCTGGCCTTTACATGGTCCGCCATGATGCGGCCCTCGCGAATCGTGAGGGATGCGGGCTTCTGCAGATACACGTCTTTCCCTGCCTTGACGGAAGCGACAGCCAAGCGGGCATGCTGGTGATCGGGCGTCGAGATCAGCACAGCATCAATGTCCGGATTTGCCAGAAGCTCACGGAAGTCGGAGTAAGCTTTTGTGCCCTTGTATGGCTGGCCGAGCTTCTTTGTGTACGCCTGGTCGACAAACTGCTGCCCCGACTCAAGGCGCTGATGGCTGAGATCGCACACCGCTACGATGCGGTTGTCGCGACCGGCAACACCGGTGAACTGAATCACGCCAGGCATGTCGTGCCCGCGCGAGATGCGGCCCACGCCAATGGCGCCAATGTGAATGCGGTTCGAAGGCGCGGCCGCGCCGAGCACACTGTTCGGCACGATCGCAGGGAAACCGGCGACAACGCTCCCGGCAACCGAACCTTTGATGAAATCTCTGCGTGTTGGGGTCATCGGTGCCTCTGAAAGCAGCTCAGGCCTTGCTTTCCCAGTCGAGGTGGGCGCGCTTGGCTGCCATTTGCGCCTTGATGACGAGCTCCGCCGCAAGCAGGCATTGGGTCTGGTCCTGAGCGCGATGGGTTCGAAGGACGATGTCTTCCACAAATTGGGGGCCGAACGGGAGGGTTAAATTATTGCAGTCGATGTAGCGGGCTTCCTTCTGGTCGACGATGAATAAGTTGTTGCCCTGTTTGCTGACGGCTACGTTCGCGTACTTGCGCACCTCGATATATCCCTCTGTCCCAAGAATGAAGAGCCTGCCATCGCCCCACGTGCCAAGGCCATAAGGCGTGAACCAGTCGAGGCGCACGTAGCCAAACCCATTGTTCCCGCGCAGAGTCATGTCGCCGAAGTCCTGGAAATCCGGATGATTTGGATGCCGGAGGTTGGCAACTTGAGACGCTACAATCTCAGCTTGTGTTGAGCCCGTGTAGAAGAGGAACTGATCGACCTGGTGCGAACCGATATCACAGAGAATGCCGCCAAACTGCACCTCATTCCAGAACCAGGCCGGCCTCCCATCTACATTGCCGGAACTGCCTGCGTCTCCGCCAGGCCGCTGGCGAATCTGATGGGGCGCGATGTTGATGGTCTGGATGACGTTGCCGATTGCACCAGCCTTCACCAACTCCCCGGCCTTGACGGCGGCTTTCACTTCCAGCCGCTCGGAATACATGATTGCGTAGATGCGTCCGGTCGCAGCGATTGTCTTGCGGACTTCGTCGAGCTGTGCGAGTGTTGTGATTCCTGGCTTGTCGGACAGAAAGTCCTTGCCCGCTCTCATGCAGCGGACCCCGAGCGGAGCGCGCTCATTAGCGATTTGCGAACTCAGCACGAGTTGAATGGAAGGATCGTGGATGATTTCATCCTGCGTTTCCGCGATCGCCACATCCGGATAGCGCTTCTTGAATGCGGCAAGAAGATCCGGTTCAAGCGCCCAGACCTTTACGAGGGCGCCGCCACCCCTCTTCACGGCTTCGATCATGCCGTAGATATGGGGATGACTGATGCCGCAGACGGCAAACTTGACGGTGTAGCGCGGAGGTGCATCCTTTGACGGGGGAAGCGCCTCTTCCTTCACTTGTCCGCCGGGAAATGGCTGGGAGGGTTGACTCGCGAAGACAGGAAGCGCAGAAGCCATGCCTGCAGCGGTGACGGTGCGAAGAAAATTGCGTCGCGGCAAGAGGATTTCACCCATAGACTCTCTCTTCAGTAAAGTTTTTGGCGTGTCAATTGATGATTGTGCCAGGAGCGTCCCTGCAGGGGAGAAAACTGACATTGCAGCCCTCTCCTCTTTTCTGCCCATCCATCATACGCGGTCTGCTGGTGAGGTTATGCAGTGGGATCCTGCGCGCAATCCCCCTCGGTATGATCAGCGCGGAATCAAGTAGATGCCAGAGGTCCTTGGGCTGTCCTATCATACAGAGAATTCAGGTCGAGCAGGACAAATCCCGCATTTCACATGATGTCCTCAGGAGCAGACACGATGGTCGTCGACGCATGTCTATCGCATGGATCAAGCCGTTCACATCGGATCCGGCAAATACGGAGTCACATGCTTGCATGGCGACTCATGGTGCATTGCAGTATCCTCGCCGCACTGTGCTTCACCGTGTCTGTTGCGCACGCAGCTGCGGGCGCCGGAATGTCTATGGATGGGGATCGTCCTGCGCTGATGCCGATGCCTGCTGCGCTGGAATGGCAGCAGGGAAGTTTCTCCATCAACGGGTCATTCTCTGTCCGGTTTACGACGACGCACGACGACGTACTGGAGCGGGCCACGCTGCGGGCGCTGACGCGACTCGAGGCCGAGACGAACGTCCAGATCAGCAAAGACCTCGGCAGCGACGCAGGTGCGTTGTCCATTGACGTCGCGCATCCGGCCGAAGCAGTGCAGTCTCTCGATGACGATGAGTCGTACAACCTGATCGTGAGTCCGGATGGGATTCGCCTGCAGGCGCCTACGGATCTCGGTGCACTGCATGGCTTGCAAACCCTGCTCCAGCTGGTGCAACACACGCCGGGCGGCTTCCTCATTCCCGCAGTGACAATCCATGACCAGCCGCGGTTTCGCTGGCGAGGGCTGATGATTGACTGCGGAAGGCACTTCGAGCCAGTGCCTGTGATTCTGCGCACGCTCGACGGGATGGAAGCCGTCAAGCTCAATGTCTTCCACTGGCACTTGACGGAGGACCAAGGGTTTCGGGTGGAGAGCCTGCGCTTTCCCGGGCTGCAGCAGATGGGGTCGGATGGCCTGTATTACACGCAGGCGCAGATCCGGGAGGTTATCGCCTATGCGCATGCGCGCGGCATTCGTGTGGTGCCGGAGTTCGATATGCCGGGCCACACCACGAGCTGGTTTGTGGCCTATCCCGAGTTAGCCAGCGGGCCCGGTCCTTATACCGTACAGCGGCGCTTTGGCATTCACGATCCAGCGATGGATCCCACGCGCGAAAGTACATACAAGTTTCTCGACAGCTTCATTGGTGAAATGGCGGAGCTCTTTCCCGATGCATACATGCACATTGGCGGAGATGAGAGCAACGGCAAGCAGTGGCTCTCGAATCCGCAGATCCGGGCATTCATGCAAGCGCACGGCATTGAGAACACGGCCGGGCTGCAGGTTTACTTCAATCAGCACCTGCTCAAGATTCTGACGAAATATCACAAACACATGGTGGGATGGGACGAGGTGTTTACGCCCGGCTTGCCGAAGGACATTGTGGTGCAGTCATGGCGCGGTGTTGCGTCTCTTGCGCAGGGAGCGAAAGAAGGCTATCAGGGCATCCTTTCCGCTCCGTACTATCTCGACGGCATGCACAGCGCGGCGACGCACTACCTGGCCGATCCGATTCCGGCAGACACTGACCTGACCGCGGAGCAGCAGAAGCTGATCCTGGGCGGCGAGGCCTGCATGTGGGGCGAACAGATTGCGGCGTGGACAATTGACTCGCGCATCTGGCCGCGCACGGCTGCGATTGCGGAACGCTTCTGGTCTCCGGCGAAGCTGCGGGATGTGCCGGATATGTACCGGCGGCTGGAAGCGATGACGCTTCGGCTGGATGCGCTGGGTCTGGAGCATATCTCCGGTCCGCAGCGTCTGCAGCGCCAGCTTGCGGGGGAAGTCTCATCGCCGGAGCTTGGAGAGCTGCTCGCGGCGGTGGAGCCTGTCAGCTTTGGTGAGCGATACAACCTGCAGCATACGGATCAACTCACGCCGCTCTATGGAGTGGTGGACGCTGCCACGCCCGATCCGCCGTTGCGCCATGAGTTTGCCGAGGCAGTGCAGGCGGTGCTTGCAAATCCGGCGAACTCTGCTGAAGACAAAGACCGGCTGAAGGAGTGGTTCCGCACCTGGCGCGAGACGGACCCGGCGCTGAGCCTGTGGATGGATCGCTCCCCCACGCTGGCGCCCTACGCCGTGGAGGTGCACGACCTGGGCGAACTGGGCATCCTGGGCACCGAAGCTCTGGCCTATCTGCGCGGGCCGGTCAGCGCGGCACCGGGATGGGAGAAGGATGCGCTGGCGCAAGTGCAGGCCATCGAGCAGCGCAAGAGCTTAATCCGCTTTGTCGTTCTGGAGCCCATGCGGCAGCTGATACAGGCGGCCGCAGCAAGGGCAGGGAATTGACGATGGAGCGGAGACGCTTTCTGGCTTCGCTGTTTGGCATGTCCTTCGCAGCACCATGGCTGGAATCTGCCTTGCGTGCTGGCGCGGAAGATCTCCGCCCGCATCCTCCTCTTGCTATGCCCAGCGCGGACCAGCTTGCATGGCAGGATCTGGAATTCGGCATGTTTGTACACATTGCGCCCAACACATGGCAGGGCGTGGAGCAGGACAATCTGAGCACGCCGCTCTCCCAGATCCACCCCCAGCAGCTCAATACCGATCTGTGGGCTGCGACCGCCGTCGCGCTCGGAGCGAAGTACATTGTCTTCGTTGCCAAGCACTCAGGCGGCTTCTGCATGTGGCAGACGCAGACGACAGACTACGGCATTCGCAATACGCCGTGGCGCGGCGGGCGCGGCGATGTCCTGGCCGAGGTCGCAGCATCGTGCCGCAAGTACGGCCTCAAGCTCGGCGTTTATGTTTCCCCGCGCGATGCGAGCCAGGGTGCGGATACGGGCGGCCGTTGCAAAACGCAAGCCCTTCAGGAAAAGTACAACGCTCTTTATCGCAGGCAGCTGACGGAAGTGCTCTCGCGCTACGGCGAGATGGTGGAGATCTGGTTCGATGGGTCCAGCGTTGTGCCGGTGGGCGACATTCTACAGACCTATGCTCCACACGCCATGATCTTCCAGGGGCCGCACGCGACGATTCGCTGGACGGGGAATGAGGACGGCTTTGCACCGTATCCTGCGTGGAATGCGATCTCCGCTGTGGATGCCGCTACCGGCATTGCGACGGCGCTCAACAGCGATCCCAAGGGATCCATCTGGCTTCCGAACGAAGTGGATGTCTCCATTCTGAGGCCGAACTGGTTCTGGAGCGCGGAGAGGCAGCGAAATCTGCTCTCGCTCGACGCGCTGCTGGAAATTTACTACCGGTCCGTGGGGCGCGGCGCGCAGTTGCTGCTGAATCTCCCGCCGGATCGCACTGGTTTGCTGCCCGAAGAAGACTGTGTTCGTGCAAAGCAATTTGGGAACGAGATTCGCCGCCGGTTCAACCGCTGTATTGCAGAGACCGCTGGCACCGGAGCAACCGTCCCATTGCCGCTGAAAGCCGGCACACGTTTTGACACAGTCATTCTGCAGGAGGATTGCAGCCTGGGGGAGCGTGTGCGCAGCTATCGCGTGGAAGCGCGCAGCGCAACGGGATGGACAACCATTGGCACAGGATCGGCAATTGGACACAAGCGCATCCAACCGGTTCCTTCAACCGTTGCAGACGAGGTTCGGCTTGTGGTGACGGAGGCGGCTGCGCCACCAGTGATGCGACGCCTCGCGGTCTTTGAAACTGGATCTGCTCCTCCTGCCAACTGGAATGCTCCGGCGACCTTGTGGGCCTTTGATAAAGTGGGCACGTGGAGTCGCCATCTCTTCCATCTGGACTTGTCCAATCGTATCCACGATGCCGCACAGTACCGGCTCCGCTTTGTACCGGAGGGTGGATGGGGAAGCTGTCAGGAGAGGTTCGACGATGCGGTCCTGCTGATGGATGATCTTCAACAACCCAAGTTATTGCGGCGTGCCGGGGAGTCTTCCGATGCGCTGATTTTGACGATCCCAGGGCTGGGCCAGAAGATCGTGGTTCAGGGTCGCGTGGCGTGCGCGGAGAGCGGCAGCATTCTCATGCAGAAGCTCTGATGCGCGGTGGACAACGCGGGCGACTCCAAACCATCAGCTTGTCCGCAGGCGTCCATCTCTATTTGATTCCCAATTGCCCCAATTCTTGCGTTTCTTCCAGCGGGCAAGAGAGGTCCGGATTGCTTTGGTTGTATGAACACGCTGTCTGAGGGGCTTCGCAACGGGCGAAGCGCTTTTGCTTCATACTGTTCGACATGCAACCAATCGCAGAAGAGAGGCGCCCTGTCCCCGATACGGCAAGCTGCTGCGAAGCTTTGGTATTGGGTTACCAGGGCACACTCATCCCGGATTCTGCTCACTCGGCGACGGCAACTGCGGGCATCAATGAGGCCGATTGTATCCCTGAGTTCTCGCTCGCACCCTGGCTGGAAAGTGCATCGCGGAAGCTCGGTCTTCGGCTCTCCGCTGAACGGTTGGACGGCCGAGGGGAGCGCATCGATATTGGCGCATGGATCGACGCGCTGAGGGAGCGGCTCACGGGGACGCTGACGCAGGTCTTGGCTGTCTGCCCAGATTTGACTGAGCAGCAGGTTGCGCATCAATTCCCGTTGCTTTCGACCCTGCTGAAATGCGTCATCTCCGAGTGGGTTGACGCGATCGCCGTATTCCATCGCAGGCTGCACAGCGATGCTGCTCGCCTGGCAGAGTGGCTTGGTTACACGAGGTTGCCTGGCCTGGCCTCGCTCACTCCTGCCAGTTCAGACCAGCATGATGGCGCGCACACAGTGATGCGCCTCGTCTTTCGCGATGGACGCTGCGTTTATTACAAGCCTCGCCCTGTGACCGGCGAGTGGCTTTGGGATCGTCTGGTGCACGCGGTCAACGTCCATTCTTCGCTGCAGCTTGCTTCAGCCCCAGCGCTCGCAGGCCCAGGTGGCCAATACGGATGGATTGCGTCGCTGCGGCCTCATGGCCAGTTGCAGCACTGGGACAAAGGTTCCGCCGAAGCAAGCGAATACTGGCGAGCCGCAGGCGCGATGCTGTGCCTGGCCGAGCATGTCAGGATGACCGACCTGCATATGGGCAATGTGATGGCCACCGGTTGCGGTCCTGCTCTTTTCGACGCTGAGTCTCTGGGGACTCCTCGCACGGATTCCGAGACGCCGGTGAGACGCGAGTCGGAGCTACCGTTCACCACCACGATCCATGACCTGCTGGATACCGGACTGCTGCCCAGTGAGACCTCAGCAGGGCTGCCGGACACGTCAGGATTGTTTGGAAAAGCTGCGGCCGTGCCGAAGATCAAGATTCCGCGCTGGTCCGCCTGCGCCGGAGGAGGGCGCCGTGTGGAGATGGTGCCAGCCGCTCTCGTGGACCATGGCAATGCGCCGCCACATACTTCACCCCTGGAGGTGCTGCCGCTGCTTGTGAGCGGCTATCGTGAAGCGGCACACGCTCTGCTGCGCTGCCGCGAGAGCCTCGTGGCGCCCGGCTCAGCATGGCGCTGGACGCTGGAACACCAGCACGCTCCTCGCATCATTCTGCGCGACACTCTGAGCTACAACATTCTTCTCAGCCGGTCCCTGCAACCGAACCAGCTTGAATGCGCGCAGCGTCGCCGGACCGAACTTCGCAGTGCGCTGCGGGGCCATGGTCATCGAGCTTTGCCGCTGGCCGTTCTGCGCATGGAAGCACGGGTCCTGCTGGGCCTGCATATCCCGCGGTTCACGGCCCTGCCCGGCTCCCGGACTCTAGCCAGCAACTCCGGCCGCGCACTCGCATTCCGATTTCTCTCGTGCTCCCCCGCCGAGGCAGTCCTGCGCAAGGTTGGTGGACTGACCCCGGATCTGCTCACAGAGGTTCAGATTCCGAGCCTGCTGCAAGTCGTTTTCGCGCAGAGCGGCTGATTGCGTGGGTGCTGATTGCGCCCCATGAGGCGACGTGTTAGAGTGATGGGCACGTCGCGTTTCCCCCAACGCCTTCAGCGAACGGACACCCGCAACCATAAGAAAGGCACGGTCATGACCAACTTCGAGCGCCTGCAATCGGCGGGTCTCATTGAGATTCAACATTCCCTGACTGCCGAGGAAATCACCAGCATCAACCAACTGTCCGCTGCTGAAGTGGATGCGCTGATTTCAGTGCGCGCCAAGTTGGGAGACGACTTCTTTAACCGCAAGGTCAAGGTCGGCGACTCTCATCGCATGGGAACCATGGCTCTGTAAGGACTGCCCGTGAACGACCCTTACACGGCGAGTGCAACAACCTGGTCTGAGGCCAGCAGCCGCAGTCATCGGCTGCGCGCAATGTTATCTCTGACGCGAGGCCGCCTCACGGAGCTGATTCGTGAGGTGTGGTATCACCCGCGGCTTGGTGACCTCTACCCGGAATTTCTCTTCGCCATGTTGGGTGTCATGGAGGCTTCGGCTCCGGCGATGCGCATGGCTGCCAATCGATGTGGCGAGCTTGAAGGCGACCCTCTCTGCGAGCCTCTGCGGGAGTATTACCTCGAGCACGCCGAAGAAGAGCAGGGGCATGAGAAATGGCTTCTGGCGGACCTTGCCAGCCTCGGCATCAGCCGCGACCGCGCTTTGCAGCGTTTGCCATACGCCAGCGTTGCTGCGCTTGTGGGCTCGCAGTATTACTGGATCGAGCATGTTCATCCCGCAGCCTATCTGGGCTATCTCGCAGTCCTCGAACAGCCAGCGGAGGCGGCGTTCCTGAGGGAAGTGCACGAGCGCACAGGGATCCCGCTCTCATCGATGTCCTGTCACCTCAATCATGCGGAACTCGATCCGGGGCACGTCACGGAGTTTGATGCTCTGCTTGACACCTTGCCTCTTAAGCGGGCGCAGGAAGAGTTGATTACAGTAAGCGCCATTACGACCATCGGCCATCTTGAGAAGGTGTTTACGGACATCGTGGAACGTTTCGGGCGCATCTGGAGCCCAGCCTTGCGCGATACCGTCTTCACCGTCAGCGAGACGGCGGCCGCTGCGACGGTTGCGCTGTAACTCGGTTTTCCGATGATTCCAGCAATCAGTCCCGGAACTCAGATCCTCCACTACCGCGTTGTCCGGAAGCTCGGCGAAGGAGGAATGGGTATTGTCTTCGAAGCCGAGGATCTGCGGCTCGGCCGTACCGTGGCCATTAAGCTTTTGCAGAATCTGATCTCGGAGAATGCGGCGATGCGTGCGCGTTTCCTGAGAGAAGCGCGCGCGGCATCGGCGTTGGATCATCCGAATCTCTGCACCATTTATGCGGCCGAAGAAACCCCGGAAGGGGCGCTGATGCTGGTGATGGCTTGCTACCGCGGCCAGACGCTCGCGGAACTGCTGGCCAGGAGCGGAGCTCTCGAGCCCCGAAGCATTCTCGAAATTGGGGGCCAGGTTGCTGCCGGCCTCCATGCTGCCCACATGTCTGGTGTCGTGCATCGGGACATCAAGCCCGGAAATGTGTTTCTGGTTCAGGGCGGAGGCGTCAAGATTCTCGACTTTGGCCTCTCTCGCATCCTGGACGAAACCCAGTTGACGATGTCGCGTCACGTGATGGGAACGCTGGCGTACATGCCTCCGGAGCAGCTTGACGGAAATCAGGTCGATCATCGCGCTGATATCTGGGCACTGGGAGCGGTTCTCTACGAAATGGCCGCGGGGCATCCGCCATTCCGGCATGCGTCGCCTGCGGCCATTTGCGCTGCCATTTCCCGCGGAGAATATATCCCCCTCCACGAGGTCCGTCCGAATCTGCCGCTTTCGCTGATGAAAGCCGTTGAGCGGTGTTTGCGGGTGCAACCACACGCGCGTCACAGCTCCGCTGCAGAGCTCTTGCAACTTCTCAACCAGGAAGCGGTCTCTGAAACCGCGGAAGCACCCCCCGGACACGCTCCGGCGCCCACTACCGGAGTTTCTTCTCAAGTGCGGATCCATCCGGTGCAGACAGATTGGATCTCCACAATCCAAACTGAGCCGGATCGCGAGGACAGGTTCGGCAAGACCATGGATGCGGGAGTGTCCATCGCTGTGCTGCCGATGCGTAATCTCAGTTCGGATCCAGACAGCGAATACTTCAGCGATGGACTCACGGAGGAACTGATTGGCGCACTCGGGACGATCGTCGGGCTGAGAGTCGTCTCCCGCACATCTGCGTTTGCCTTCAGGGGGACGACGAAAGACATCCGCGAAATTGGAGAGGCTCTGCAGGCTCAGGTCATTCTGGAAGGGAGCGTGCGTCGCTCCGGATCGCGCGTGCGCGTGAATACACAGCTCACCGATGCTCGTACCGGTTTCCATCTCTGGTCATCTCCCCGTTTCGACAGGGAGATCTCGGATGTCTTCGAGTTACAGGACGAAATCGCGTCCTCCGTGGCCTCTGCCCTGGGCGAAACCGTTGCACGGCATCTGAGCCTCTCTGGCCCGGTGCCGGCGACGCCGATGCGTTCCGAAGCCTACGAGGCTTATCTCAAGGGGCGCTATCACTGGAACCGCAAGACGATTGAGGATATCCAGCTTGCAGGTCGCTACTTCGAACAGGCTCTGCAACTCGATGAGAACTCTGCGGCGGCCCATGCAGGTTTGGCCGACTACTACTGTCTGCAGGGCAGTCTGGGCCTGATGCCACCGCACGAAGCGTGGAGTCTCGCGCGCTCGTCCGCGCTGAAAGCAATCCGGCTCGACCCCCAGCTGCCGGAGGGACACATTGCTCTGGCGTCGGTGCTGCAGTTTTACGACTGGAACTGGGAGGATGCCCGCCAGCACCTGGTGAAGGCAATTGAACTGCGGCCTCAACGTGGCGACTCCTACTACATTTATGTCACGTATCTCCTCATTCACGGCCTGCTGGAGGAAGCGCTGGAGCAGGTCCGCATCGGGCTCAGCTACGACCCTCTCTCTGCACCGCTTCTCGCTGAAGAAGCCATTCTCCGAGCCTACATGGGAGATCACGATACGAGCATTCTGTTGGCGCAAAGCGCCCTGGAGGCTTCGCCGCATTATTTCGAGCTCTATTACGCGCTGGGCATTGCGCAGACCCAGAGCGGCCGTCTCCATGAAGCCGTGCAAACGTTTGAAGCAGGGATCGCAAAGAGCCACATGCCCGTGCTGATGGGATGGCTGGCCGAAGCGCACATGCAAAACGGAGATCCGGGAAAAGCGCGTCTTGTGCTGAGCCAGCTTCTCGACCATGAGAAGAATGGCACGGCTCTTCCCGTGGCCATCGCCGTCGCTGCCGTGTCCGTGGGCGAGATGGACCTCGCATTTAAGTGGCTTGAGAAGGCGGCGGAGAGCAAAGACATTTTGCTCTCCTACATCACCGTGCTCCCCAGTCTCAGGCAGTTGCATGACGATCCGCGCTATCATCGGTTGCTCCAGCGGATGAACCTCAATCATCCTTCCACTCACAGGAGACATCATGCTGCTCGGTAGAGTCCGGTCCAAATCGGATCTTCGCACGCTTCACCTCAGAAACTATGTGGATGTGCGCACGCTGCCCGTTCCCCCAGTCCGGGAGATGCTGGAATCGACGCCGGTATGGCCGATGCTGGCGAATGACCGATTCAACTGCTGCACCTCTGCCGCCGCGGGCCACATGATTCATCACTGGACGGCAGCCAACCAGCATGGCATCTTCCTGACAGACGATGACATTATTCGTGTCCAGGCGCAGCTCACAGGCGATCGTCTGATGGAGTGCGTTTCCATGCTGGATGCGCTGCGCTACTGGCGCAACCAGGGAATCGGCGGTCACAAGATCCACTCGTTCGTCAGTGGAGAGAAGGCGAACGCTGCGGATTTGCGATGCATTATTCATCTCTTTGGCAGCGGTTACATCGGGCTCGATCTTCCGGCGTTCGCCTGTGCCGGTGATCCAAAGGGATGGCCGGACATTGCGTGGGAGATTCCTGCGTCGGTTGCTTCCGACGCCGCTGTTCCGGATCCCAGTCAAGGACATTGCGTGGCAGTGGTGGGATACGATGAGCAGTCGCTTTATGTCGTAACCTGGGGCCGGCAGAAGACCATGACCTGGGAGTTCTTCCAACGCTATGCAGAAGAAGTCTATGCCGTCCTTAGCGCCGATTGGGTGGCAGAGAACGCCAAATGCCCAACCGGTTTCGACACGCTGACGCTGGAAAGAGATTTGACCCTGATGCACGCGCATTCCGGCGGCAAGACCTCCTGACATCCTGCCCTTGGCGTTCAAGCCTAGACGATATCGAATTGATCAACAGCAGAGAAGTGGCCATGGGGAGTGTTTTTTTCATCCAATCCTGGCCCTGAGAACCTTTGTGCCGAAGGTCCGGTTCGCGTGCCTCGCTTCCAGTTCGATGCCGCGTGCGGGTTGCCGTTTCAAGCGATCCGGTGAAGAGCGCGACGGGGATCGGGCAGAAATCTGTTCGCGATCGAGAGATACAAGACTTGAATCTGCAGACCGTCGGTGTACCGCGGCCTCAAGTGCAAGGGTGCTATGATGAGCCCACTTGTTGCCATGGTCGAACATTCTCCGCAATCGGATACGGTTCTCGAGGTGGTAGCGCCGGATCAGACACGCCAGCGTGTTCCCTTGACGCGCTCCCCCTTTTTGATTGGCCGCGGCGGGGCCCGCGAGAACGACCTGCAATTGGCGGACGGCCGCATCTCGCGCCGCTGCGCCGTCATTGTCACCGGCGAAGAAGGCTACCGGCTCGAAGACTGCGGCAATCGCCACGGCCTGTTCGTAAACGGTGTCAAGGTAGAGCAGAAACTGCTGGAGGACGGCGATGCCATCAGCTTCGGTGTCGACGGATGCTACCGGATTGTCTTCCATTGCCCATCGTCGCCTTCCCTGCAATCGCGCGACTCGGTAGCCAATCTGCTTACGCGCATCGGCGCCATTTCGGACGCCACTGGGTCGATTTCGAGCACGGGCTTGAGCGGGTTGAATCTTCTCCTCCAGGCCACTTCTCTGCTGCACTCGCAACTCCCGCTCGACTCCGTTCTTAGTACCATGCTCGATCACGCGATCGCCATTACGCATGCCGACCGCGGCCTGCTTCTGGAGCCGGACGCCGTGGACAGAATGCGTGTCCGCCTTGCGCGAAGCAGCGGCGGAGAAAGCCTGCCACCGGAGACCCTCAGCCCCAGCCACACGGCAGTTAACCTGGCCATCAACCGTCAGTCCAGTGTGATTACGGAAGACGTGAACCTCGCTGGCGTTGATTTGAAAGCCGCCGAAAGTGTCGTCGTGCAGAACCTGCGAGCGGTCGTTGCCATTCCCCTCTATGCCAGCCAGCGCGCCGATTCGGACCAGCCTTCTCCGCCGAATCGTGGAGAACTGCTTGGCGCGCTTTATCTGGATTCGCGCCGCATTGCCGCGTTCTCTGCTCTGGACCGCCAGATCCTCGATGCGCTGGCCGTCGAAGCAGCCAGCATCCTGGATAATGCGCGGCTGGTGGCGCGCGAATGTGAGCGTCAGCGGCTGGAACAGGAGTTGACCATCGCTCGAGAGATTCAGCAGGCGCTTCTGCCTCAGGGCTTGCATGACTTTCCCCATCTGGCTGTGACCGGCGTTCACTGCCCCTGCCACGAAGTTGGCGGCGATTACTTCGACGTCTTTCCCGTCGGGGAAGACCGAGTGGCGTTTCTCATCGCAGACGTCTCCGGCAAGGGACTGGGTGCGGCGCTGGTCACCACCATGCTGCAAGGCGCGTTATCGGGAATCGCCATGGGCGCTGACCCGGTGCATGTCTTCCACCAACTCAACCGCTTGCTCTGCCGCCATCGAGAGGTGGGCCGCTATGCCACGCTGTTCGTCGGCTTCCTCGGCCGTGAGGGTCTCTTTGAGTACATCAAGGCGGGACATCCTTCGCCGCTGCTGGTGCGCCACGGTCAAGTGAGCGAACTCTATACGGAGGGCTCGCTTCCCGTGGGGCTGCTCCCGCAGGCGGAGTACACTGTTGGACGGATGCAACTCGAGCCCGAGGATACGCTCGTGCTTTTTAGTGATGGCGTAACCGAAGCTCAGGACCCAGATCGCAATCTCTTTGAAGTAGAGGGTCTCAGAGCTGCGATTGCTGGCGCCCAGGCCATGCCACTGGACAGACTGCAGCAGGAAGTCCTTCAGGCCGTGCAGAGATTCACCCGCGGAGCAGGTCAATCCGACGACATCACGCTGCTGCTCGTTCGCTATCGAAGACCAGATCATCTGCGCCAAAGCACCGCAACGGATCGTTAGACTCCATATGCCGATTGGCGTGGGGTGGACAAGACGATGCGAGGTTTTGGAGGAATCGTGGGCTCCATCTGGGACGATACCCGCTACAGAGTCTGCAGCTGGTGGGTGATGGGTGGAGTGGCATGAGCCGCAGCGGCCCGAGACGTTGGCCACTCGACGGTTCAGATGACCATGCGATATGCTCATCTCATGCCCAGGGCAAATCTGCTCGCCAACAGCGTCGTCGAAGCCTTCTATGCGAACACGGTGCAAGGCGAAGCTCAAACTGAAACCCGAACTGGCGCCGGCGGTTCGTTCAGTTTGGCGCTGGCATGTAAGTCGTTGTAAATAAAGCGGAGAGGTGGCAGAGCCCGGTTGAATGCACCTGACTCGAAATCAGGCATAGTCGCAAGGCTATCGGGGGTTCGAATCCCTCCCTCTCCGCCAGTATTTCTGCTAAATTCTTGATTTCAAACGTAAATGACAATAAATGAGTAGTTTGCGGCAATTCTCATGTGTCGCATTTGTCGCATTGTTTTGCATTTGTGGTCTAAATTCCCCCGAAAAACTATAGCAAGGCCAAATCACTATAGCACGGGAACAATCGACTTCAGCGCATGAGACCTCCTTTCAAGGGTCGGTCCGCTGGTTGGCCTGTTCCCACCCAAGGATGCTCGCCCTCGCCGTGCATGCAGATTGTGGCTCGAAACCTGCTCACACCCTTTTGTCACGTCGCCAATGGCGTCTTGATTTGACTTTTGCGATAGACGAATGTCTTTGCCACCGCTCATCCAGAAGACAGGGCGCAGTTGTCTCCCGACGGCAGTTTTGTGTGGCAGATAGGTGTCCGAACCTGATGCGCTGTTCAGAGAATTCTGCCGGGCACTGGCGGACCAGGACACGGTGAACATGCCAATCGCTTTCCGTCTGAACGCGCGGGTTTTCGGCACACCTTCTGCACACCATGCGAGGCACGACACCGCCTAACTCGCAATTAGAGAATCCGCTTAGCTGATGCCGGATCAGCATGCCGGCGATAACTAACGCTGACGTCATTTCGGATGCGTGCTCGTGAAGCGATCTCCAAGCGGTTTTGGAGGGCAGGCGGGGCGTCGGCATCCAATATGGTGCGGCCGGAAGCAATGGCTGCCTAACCCCGGGAACAGGTTTTCTGCTCAAAATGATAAAAACTGTTCGGAACAGAGGGACCAGTTCCTGTCTCCTTTTTCTATGCCGTTTTACGTTTATCGTGATTCGACGGGAGAGAAGGAAATGAATGGAGTCCGGGATGCTCGGTCGAAGCTGAGCGTGATTTCGACGGTGACCAACAAGGGCCAGATGCGCTGGAAGGTCTTTTCCGGAGCGCTGAACGCGAAGATCATGATTGGCTTCATGAAGCGGCTTGTGCATGGACGGCAGAAGCGAGTTTTCCTGATCCTGGACAACCTGCGGGTGCATCATTCCAAGGCTGTGAAGAAATGGCTTGCGGAAAACCGAGACAGGATCCAGGTCTTCTACTGACCAAGCTACTCGCCAGCGCTGAACCCGGACGAGATGCTCAACGCTGACTTGTAGCAGCATGTGACCAAAGCTGCTCCTGCCAGAAACAAGATCGCCCTGACCCGGACCGCCATCGGCGCCCTGCGCAGCATCCAGAAGCAGCCCGGCAGGGTCGAAAGCTACTTCGGCCCAAAAGACGTGGCCTATGCTGCATAGGTTCCACTCTTCAGGGCCGGATCAATAATTCAGGCTGAGATCATTCTCCCCGGCAGATTAAAGTGTGTTCTCAGAATTTGAGATCGCGCGCCACCGAAGTGAATTGTGGATCACCTCGCAGCCCCTGCAGCGAAGGATCCGCCTTGGCAAAGACCATTGATGTCGAATGGTCCTGCGGTGTCTTGTCAAGCCAAAGCAACGCATTGTGCCGGTCACCCAGTGCCTCGTAAGCCATCGTCATCGCGTACGCCGGAATATACTCGTGGGCCGCACGCTGCTTGAAGTCAGCCAGAATCGCCCGCGCTTCTGTAGTTCGGCCCGTTCGTCCATACACAGCCGCAAGTGACGCTTCATAGTACGAATTGCCGTGGGAGAGGTGAACCGCCTTCTGCAACTCCGCAATCGCCTGGTCTTGCAGCCCTCTGCTCTCATACACCAGCCCGAGCCGGAAATGCGACCGCGGAAAGCTCGGATCCATCTCGATCGTCTTCTGCAGAATCTGGATCGCCATCTCTGTCTGGCCGGACAGCCCATACGTCCACCCAGCATTGGTGTTCACAATCTGCGACAGGGGATCCTCATTCAGCGCAGTCCGCGCCTCGGCCACTGCCTCGCTGAAGCGCCCCATCGCGGCATACATCTCGCCCTGCCAAGAGTGCACCATCGCATAGTTCGGGTTGATCGCAATGGCTCGCCTGAACTCCTCCTCGGCCTGTGCTCCCTGCCAGTCGTAATAGAAATGGATAAGGCCCAGCGTTGCGTGTGCGTCGGCCAGGTTGTCATCCATGCTCAGCGCTTTCGTGGCCGCTTCCTTGGCTGCCGGGAACGCATCATTCGGTGCCATCTCAGCGTACAGTCCCAGCGCCGCATACGAGTCCGCTATGCCCTCATACGCATCGGCAAACCCAGGGTCCAACCGGATCGCCTCCCGGAAATACTCGAGCCCCCGACGCAATCCCTCGCCCGTCCGCTTGTTCCAAAAAAAGCGGCCACGAAGGAACAGCTCATAAGCTTCGGTGTTCTCCGTCGGCCTGCGCCGCAGTCGCTCCACATCGGCGCTCGTCAGCCGCAGCTGCAGCGACTGCATGACCCGTGCTGAGACTTCATCCTCCAGCGCAAAGATGTCCGTAGACTTCTGATCGAATGAATCCGCCCATAGTTCCACGCCGTCGCGCACACGAATCAGTTGCACTGTCAGTCGCAGACGGTCCCCTGCACGCTGGATGCGGCCATCCAGGACTGCATCCACGCCCTGCTCGCGCCCCACCTCGGCCGGACTCTGCGTCGTGTCCCGATACTTCTCCGTCGCGCTGGTAGGCCGCACCACAATCCGCTTGAAGTTCCCAAGCCGCGTAATCAGCGCATCCGCCGCGCCCTCCCCGAGGTAAGCATCATCCCTGTTGGCTCCCAGTTCCCGGAAGGGCAGCACCGCGAGCGAGTGAATTGCCTGGCCATCATTCACCAGTGGCTTTGCGCTGTTTCTCTCCAGCAGGGCCCGTCCCGCCACCACAGCCAGCCCCGCCACCACAGCCAGCCCCAGCCCTCTAAGCGTCATCCACAAGCGGTGCCGCGGCTTCCTTTCCCTTGGTGGAGTCTGCATCGGTTTCGCCGGCTGCGCGGCCATCTGATCCGCCACGGGAGCTGCCAGCGCGCTCGACAGCTCTTCGGTGTGCGGCTCCTGCCCCGAAGTCTCGAGCACCTCTTCCGCCTGCTCTTCCACTCTCTCTTCGACGGGCGCCACAAAACGGTAACCGTGCTTCGACACCGTCTCAATGTAGATGCGCTTTCCACGTTCGTCGCCCAGCGCCTTGCGCAGCTGTGACACCATCACTGCCAGGTTGCCTTCTTCCACGGCAACATCCGGCCAGACCTTCCCCAGAAGCTCGCCCTTGCCCACCAGCTTGCCGCTCCGCTCCACGAGCACTACCAGCAGCTCAAATGCCTTCGGGGTCAGCGGCACAGACTTGCCATCGCACAGCAGGAGCCGCTGCCGAGGATCTAAATGGAACCTCCCGAATTCGTACAAACGACTGACAGGATTAGGCATACGCGCGACAAGAAATTCTTAAGATTTTTTTTGGCGATTCCAAAGGACTTCTCTGTCGCTGCAACCTAACGTGGGCTGCCGTTGAAGCTGGATGCACATCATGGACCGGGATTATAGCTACAGGGCAAAACGAAAGTCGAGCATTTCCGCCCCTCTCTAATCCCCTTCCACGTTCCCCAGCTCTTCCGGTAAGGTGGTCGGCGGCTTCCCCCATTGACTCACCTGCCTTCCCGGAGGCGTTGTTGTGCGGACAGCATCACCATTGCCTATCTTGCAGAAGTCTTCGTTCCGTCACCGCGGCGAAGCTGATGCGAAGCGCCTGCTTCACCAAACCGCAGTAACCCCGATTCTCTGGGAGGTCAAGGATGTATCGATCGAAAACAGGAAGGCGAGTGGCACCGTTCGCCTTCGCCTTGTTCGTCCTCATGCTGTGCGCCATCAGCGTTCCTCGGGTCCATGCCCAAACCAGCCGAGCCACAGTCTCCGGCACTGTGCAGGACCCCACGGGAGCGCAGATCCCCAACGCGCAGGTCGTCATCACAAATGACGATACCGGCATCGCCCGTACCACCACGACCAACGATGCCGGCATTTACAACGCGCCCAGCATGCCTCCTGGCCGCTACACCATTCGCATTTCGGCCAAGGGCTTTGAAAGCCAGGTCCGCCGCGGAGTCGTTCTCACCGTCGGCCAAGCTGCTCTCATCAACATCCAGCTCAAGCTCGGCAGCGTCGCCCAGGAAGTCGAGGTCCAGGAGAGCCCGGCCAGCGTCGACGTCACCACCTCCGAGCTCAGTAACGGTGTCAGCGGCAATTCAATGCGCGAGCTGCCTCTCAACGGCCGCTCGTGGACCGACCTGGCAACCCTCTCGCCGGGCGTCACCGCCATCGTCACGCAGCCGCCCATCAGCGCTCCAGACCGCATGAAGCGCGGCCTCGGTTCCGAACTCAGCATCGCCGGTGGGCGCCCGCAGCAGAACAGCTACCTGCTCGACGGCATCAACATCAACGATTACTCCAACGCCGGACCCGGCAGCGTGCTCGGCGGTAACCTCGGCGTTGACGCTCTCCAGGAATTCACCGTCGTCACCACCAACCCCACCGCGCAGTATGGCCGCACCGCCTCAGGTGTGATCAGCGCGGTCACTCGCTCAGGAACCAACAAGTTCCACGGCAGCGCCTACGAGTTCGTCCGAAATGCTGCCATGGACGCGCGCAACTACTTTGACCCAGCGCAAATACCCGACTTCACCCGCAACCAGTACGGTGCATCCTTTGGCGGTCCTATCCAGAAAGACAAGACTTTCATCTTTGGCGATTACGAAGGCGTCCGGCAAAACCTCGGCATCTCCGTTCTGGACGTAGTCCCCTCAGCCACCGCGCGCGCTGGCCTGCTCACGACTGGCACGGTGACCCCAGACCCCAGCGTCGTCGCGTTTATCAATGCCTTCTATCCTCTCCCCAATACCGGACCGGTTCAGGGTGACGTAGGCAACTACACCTTCCCCGCGTATCAGGTCACAAGCGAGGAATTTTTCACCGTCAAGCTGGACCATACTTTTTCCACGGCTGATTCCGTGGCCGTCGTCTACATGTATGACAATGCGCCCAGCCAGCAGCCAGACGAGTTTAACAACAAGAGCATCTTGAGCAAGACCGTCCGGCAAACGGTCTCTGTCCTTGAAACGCACATTCTGTCACCTCAGAGCGTCAACTCCGTGCATATCGGATTCAATCGCGATAACGCCGGATCACCCTATGCCGCCAACGCTGTGAAACCCGCCGCAGCCAGCCCGCAGTACGGCTTCCAACCCGGCGACACCGCCGGCATCGTCCAGGTGCCCGGACTCACATCCTTCAGCGGAGGCATCAGCGCAGCCAGCCCGCTCCTCTTCCGCTGGAACTCCTTCCAGGGTTACGATGACTTCTCCCGCACGCAGGGTATTCAGACTCTCACCATGGGCGCCAGCATCGAGCGCATTCAAGACAATCAGGAGTCTTCTGACGCGCCGGGCGGAATCTTCGGATTCGACTCTCTGTCGGACTTCCTGACGAACAACCCCTTGTCGTTCATTACGACGCTTCCCAGCACACTCACTCCGCGTAACCTGCGCCAGACGATCTTCGGCGCGTACATCCAGGACGATGTCCGCGTCAAGCCGAGCTTCACTCTGAACCTGGGCCTCCGTTATGAAATCTCCAGCGTGCCGTATGAGATTAACGGCAAGCTATCCAACCTGCGCATCCTTCAGGGTGACACGCCTTACACGGGGAACCCGTACATCAAGAATCCAACGTTCAAGAACTTCGAGCCGAAAGTAGGGTTCGCGTGGGATCCATTTGGAGACGGGAAAACGTCCGTGCGAAGTGCCTTCGGCATCTACGATGTGCTTCCCTACATTGTGGAAATGGGGAGTGGTGTCGATGCCGCCTATCCCTTTGCGCAGGACGCCAGCACCTCGAACCTGCCTGGGGGTACCTTCCCTACCGGCGCCTACCAGATCGTCGCCAACAACCCTGCCGACCGCAACTACTACGTTCTTCAATACCACCCTCCGCGCAACTACATCATGATGTGGAACCTGAACGTGCAGCGTGAACTCGCCGCCAACACGACCCTCCTGGTTGGCTATGTCGGGTCGCGCGGCATCCATAACTGGTACCAGACGGACGACGGGAACATCGTGCTGCCCACTTATGATGCAAGTACCGACGGCTGGTACTGGCCCACCCCCATCGGCAGCGGCACGGTCGTCGATCCGCTGGTCGGGCAGACGCTCGACGCACGTTGGAACGGCATGTCCTACTTCAACGGCCTGGAGACGCAGTTAACACAGGCCTTGACGCATGGCATCCAAAGCCAGGCCGCATACACCTTCTCACGCTGCATCGATACAAGCTCCGGCTCGGCCGCATCCGACCAGTACAGAAACTCGCTCAACGTTGACCTCTACATCGCGCCCAGAACCCACCGCGGCCTGTGCGACACCAACATCAGCCAGGACCTCTCCGTCAACACCATGTGGAGCGTGCCCGGGGCTCAGACTCTGCACGGATTCAGCCACTGGGCCACGAACGGATGGCAGCTTGGCGGCATCTTCACTGCCAGCACCGGCCCGCCCTTCAGCGTCACGATCGGCGGCGACCCGCTCGGCACCAACGCGGCCGTCCCCTTCGACTTTCCTGACAGACTCAAGAACCCCGGCTGTCACTCACTCGTAACCGGCAACCCCAATGCGGACATCAAGCTCAGCTGCTTTGCTTTTCCCAATCCGGTCAATCGAATGGGGAACGCGGGCCGCAATGAACTACTCGGCCCCGGCATCATCAACTTCGACTTATCCGCCTACAAAAACACCCCGCTTGAGTGGTTCAGGCCGGGGGCCAACCTGCAGTTCCGCGCTGAGATTTACAACCTCTTCAATCACACAGACTTCTCAGCGCCAACCAATAACTTCCAGATCTATGACGGATCCGGAAACCCTGTCCCCTTCGCCGGCCTCATCGATCAAACCACCATGACGTCCAGGCAGGTACAACTCGCGGTCAAACTTACTTTCTGACCTCCTCCGGCTGCGACGCGGAGCACATGCTTCCCTCGTGCTCCGCGTCGCAACTCGCAATGCACCCGCTCGTACTATGCCCACGGAGTCATGGAAGAGATCATGAACAGTCCCAGTGTCGCGCAGGAACACCCGCGCAGCCGGTGGATCAGCAGCCTCTGGTTGCAGGTCCTCGTCGCCATCGCTCTCGGAATCGCCGTCGGCCGTTTTGCACCCGCACAGGCCGTCGCGCTCAAGCCCCTCGGAGACGGATTCATCCGCCTCATCACCATGGTGATCACCCTCATCATCTTCTGCACCGTGGTCACCGGCATCGCCGGCATGCAGGACATCCGCAAGGTCGGCCGCGTCGGCGGAAAAGCCCTGCTCTACTTCGAAATCGTCTCCACCCTTGCCCTCCTCATCGGCCTCGCCGTCGCTGACGTCGTCCAGCCCGGCAAAGGCTTCAACGTCAACCCCGCCACCCTCGACGCAAAGGCCCTCGCCGGCTACACGGTCCAGGCTCGGGCGCAAAGCGTTTCAGACTTCGTCTTCAACATCATTCCCGATACCGTCATCGGCTCATTCGCTCGCGGAAGCATCCTCCAGGTCGTCCTCATCGCCGTCCTCTTCGGCTTTGCCATCGCCGCCATGGGCAGGCGTGCGGAGATCCTCCTCACTCCCATCCGCGCTCTCACCCAGGCCATCTTTGGCGTCGTCAACATCATCATGTTCCTCGCCCCGGTCGGCGCTTTTGGTGCCATCGCCTTCACCGTCGGCCGCTACGGCCTCCATTCGCTCGATCCCCTTGGCAAACTCATTCTCACCTTCTGCTGTTCCTGCATTCTCTTCGTCTTCCTCATTCTCGGAGCTGTTGCGCGCATCTCCGGCTTCAGCATCACCCGCTTCCTGCTCTACTTCCGCGATGAACTCATCCTCGTCCTCGGCACCGCTTCCTCTGAGACGGCCCTGCCCGGCCTGATGCGAAAGCTCGAAGAGATCGGCTGCTCCAAAGCTGTCGTCGGCCTCGTCGTGCCTACCGGCTACACCTTCAACACCGACGGCAGCAGCCTCTACATCACCATGGCCGCTCTCTTTGTCGCCCAGGCCACCAACACCCACCTCACCCTCACGCAGCAGCTCACCGTCTTCGCCGTCGCCGTCCTCACCTCCAAGGGCGCCAGCGGCGTGCAGGGCGCAGGCTTCATCGCCCTCGCCGGAACGCTCATGGTCGTCCCCTCCATCCCCGTCGCGGGCATGGCTCTGCTGCTCGGCATTGACCGCTTCCTCAGCACCTTCCGCGCGCTCATCAACATGATCGGCAACGGCGTCGCCACCATCGTCATCGCCCTGTCCGAGCACGAGCTCGATGCCGCCTCGCTGCGCGCCGCCATCGCGCGTTCCCCCTTGCCAGCTTTCGCGTCCATCGACGACACTGCAGCCGAACCCATCCTGACTCTCAATGAAGCCACTGAGAAAGAAATGCCATGAGTAGAATCAGCCCTGCATCCCGCCGCAGCTTTCTCGGCCACTCCGCGCTGCTGCTCGCCGGCGGCGCGTCCGCCTCCATCCGCACCGCCGCGGGGCAGTCATCCCCGGCACAGAACACCGCCGAACCCATTCATGCCCACGAATACTGGGCCCAACGCGGCAGCATTCGCCTCTATGTCTACCGCAAATGCGCTGGCTCCGTGCAGCCCGGCCGCTCCACCCGGCCGATCCTGTTCCTTGCACACGGCTCCTCCGTCTCCTCGCGTCCCACCTTCGATCTCTCCGTCCCAGGCCACGGCGAATACTCCCTCATGGATGTCTTCGCGCGCTACGGTTTCGATGTCTGGACCATGGACTTCGAAGGCTACGGACATTCCTCGCCCAGCGCGGGCAACTCCAACGTTGCTGACGGCGCCGCAGACATCCAGGCCGCGGCCAAGATCCTCACGCGCGAAACTGGCCAGTCCAGCTTTCATCTCTACGGCGAGTCCGGTGGCGCTCTTCGCGCCGCAGCCTTCGCCATGGCCCAGCCCCACAGCGTCCGCCGTCTCGCGCTCTCCGCCTTCACCTGGACCGGCAAGGGCTCGCCCACTCTCACCAGGCGCGCAGAGAAGAGTGACGACTACCGCACCCACAACACCCGCCCTCGTGATCGCAACATGATCCGCAGCATCTTCACCCGCGACAAGCCCGGCACCTCCGACCCCGCTGTCGCCGAAGCTATGGCCGATGCCGAGCTTCCCTTCGGCACGCAGGTCCCCACCGGCACCTATCTCGATATGACCACCAGGCTGCCCCTCATCGATCCCGCGCGGCTCACCATGCCCGTGCAGATCCTTCGCGGCCAGTACGACGGCATCGCCACGGAGAGCGACCTGCTCAACTTCTTCCAGCTTCTGCCCGTGCCCGACCGCCAGTTCGTCGTTCTTCCAGGGGCCGCGCACCTCGTCGCTCTCGGCACCAACCGCCGCCAGTTCTGGCATGTCCTCCGCGCCTTCCTCGACATGCCGCCCACACTCTCCGCACCGGATCTCGCCACGCACAGCGAAGGGTCGCGCCCATGAGCGACGATCTCAGTCCGCTCGCTCCTGCTCTGCATTGGTCGCGCCGCCACTTCCTTGCGTGCTCCGCGCTCTTTTCTGCCGCGCCCGCCATGCTGTCTGCCTCCATGCCCAGCACGCAGGCAGCCGCGCCGGTCACGCGCATCCTCTCCGAGTGGCTCGCCCAGTCCAAACCGGCTGACATCCCCGCCGATGCGCGCAAAGAAGCGGTCCGTTCCATCGTCAACTGGCTCGGCGTCACGCTCGGCGGCTCCTCCCAACCCGCCGTCGCCATCGCGCTGCAGACCCTTGCGCCCTTTCAGCCCGTCTCCGGCGCAGCGCTCTTTGCGCGCGCCGAACGCCCCGATGCCCTCCGCGCCGCACTCATCAACGGCATCAGCTCCCACGTGCTCGACTTCGACGATACGGATCTCCGCACCATCATTCATCCCGCCGGCCCCGTCGCCTCCGCGCTCTTCGCCCTCTGCCAGATTCATCCCCTCACCGGCGCGGAATTCCTGCACGCCTTCGTCCTCGGCGTCGAAATCGAGTGCCGCCTCGGCCTCGCCATCTACCCCTCTCACTACGACATGGGATGGCACATCACCGGCACCTGTGGAACCTTCGGCGCCGCCGCCGCCTGCGCCAAAGCTCTCGCCCTCGACGCCACTGGAATCCAGATGGCCCTTGGCATCGCCGCTACGGAGGCCGCCGGCCTCAAAGTCACCTTTGGAAGCATGAGCAAGAGCCTCAACATCGGTCGCGCCGCAGAAAACGGCATGTTCGCCGCACTGCTCGCCGCCCGCGGCTTCACTGCCGCGCCAGACTCCCTTGAAGGCAAAGGCGGCTACATCCTCGCGGCATCCACCATGCACCAGGACGAAGCCCTCATCCAGTGCCTCGGCCAGGCTTACGCCATCCGCCGCAATACGTACAAACCCTTTGCCTGCGGCATCGTGCTGCATCCTGCCATCGATGCCGTCCTTCAACTGCGCAAGCAGTTCCACATTTCGCCCCAAAGCGTCGAGTCCATCACCGTGCACGCCAATCCGCAGGTTCTCCAGCTCACCGGCAAAGCGCACCCGCGCGACGGCCTCGAATCCAAATTCAGCGTGTACCACGCTGTCGCCGCCGCCCTCGTGCTCGGTTACGCCGGCACCGCCGAGTTCTCTGACGCTGCCGTCGGCAATCCAGCCGTAGCCTCATTGCGCCAGCGCGTCAAGGTCGTCACAGACCCCGCCATTCGCACCGACGAGGCCACAGTCGCAATCCTCTCCTCCGATGGCCGTACCTTTGAAAAGCACATCGACCACGCCATCGGCAGCCTCGACCGTCCTCTCACCGACGCCGAGCTCAATGAGAAGTACAGGCGCCTCGCCGAAGGCATCCTGCCGTCCGCGCAAAGCGAAAAGCTCCTTGCCCTCGCCTGGAATCTCGAACAGTCTGCCGACGTCGCCGCGCTCCCGCGTCTCGCCGCGCCGCCAAACTCATCCGCGCCAGAGGCCAGGTCATGACCACCCCACTCGGCCCAGTGCCCCTTCGTTCTGCCGCGCAACACTTCACTGCGCCCGCGCTCACGCGCCGCAACCTCCTGCGCCTCGCCGGCCTCACCTGTGCCGCCGCTCCGCTTTCATCTTTCGCTCAGGCCGTCGCGGCGCCTGTCAGCCCTGTCATGTCCGCCCTCAGCAGTTACATGGCGCAGGCCGCGCAGAAGCCACTCCCTGAAAACATCCTCGAGCTCGCCAAGCAGCATGTGCTCGACACCTTCGCCGCCATGATCTCCGGCTCCCGTCTCGGCCCCGGCATCGCCGCGCTCCGCTTTGCGCAGGCCTCCGGCAGCGCCGGCCCCTGCACCCTCGCCGCTTCCCGCCTGCAGACCGATGCCCTCATGGCCGCCTTCACCAACGGCATGCTCGCCCACAGCGACGAGACCGACGATTCCCACTCGCCCTCGCTCTCGCATCCCGGCTGCGCCGTCGTGCCGGCCGCTCTCGCCGCCGCCCAGTTCCTTCAGGTCGATGGCTCCCGCTTCCTTCGTGCCGTTGTGCTCGGCTATGACGTCGGGCCCCGCGTCTCCACCTCCCTCGGAGCCATTGACTACCAGGCCTCATCCCACCGCAGTTCCCACGCCATCGCCGGCGTCTTCGGCGCCGCCGCCGCTGCCGGCTCCTGCGCCTCGCTCTCCGCGCAGCAGATGCGCTGGCTGCTCGACTACACCGCACAGCAGACCTCCGGCATTGCCGCCTGGCAGCGCGACACCGCTCACATAGAGAAGGCCTTCGTCTTCGCAGGCATGCCCGCCCGAGCAGGCCTCACCTCCGCCCTCCTCGTCCACTCCGGCTGGCCCGGTATCGACGACATCTTCTCCGGCCCCGACAACTTCTTCGCCGCCTTCGGCCCCGGCGCGCAACCCGCCACGCTCATTGACCAGCTCGGCACGCGCTATGAGGTCGCGCGTACCAACATCAAGAAGTGGTCCGTCGGTTCGCCTGTCCAGGCCTCGCTCGATGCCCTTGAAAGCATCCTCCGCGCCCATCCCCTCAAGCCCGGTCAGGTCGCATCCATCCAGGTGCAGGTGGCCTCCAAGGAAGCATCCGTCGTCAACAACCGCGCCATGCCCGACGTCTGCCTGCAGCACCTCATCGCCGTCATGCTCATCGACGGCACCGTCTCCTTCCGCGCCGCGCACGACCTCGCCCGTATGTCCGAACCCGCTACGCTCGCCCAGCGCCGCAAGGTACAGCTCATTCCATCCACCGAACTCGACGCCGCACTGCCCCGAAGAGAAGCCATCGTCACCGTCACGCTCACCAGCGGCCAGTCTTACGTCCAGCGCATCAACGATGTCCGCGGCACCGCGCAGAACCCCATGACATGGCAGGAAATCGACGCCAAATGCCGGGACCTCATCGCTCCCGTGCTCGGCTCGCAGCAGGCCGCCGCCATCCTCCAGCAGGCGCACAGCCTCGAGCGCTGCCCGAACATGCGTGCCTGGCAATCGCTTCTTCAGGCCACCACCGCCTGAGGGCCGTCTGAACCCAAGCCGCAAACCATTCATCGAGTTCAGGAGAACGAAATGCCCCGCATCCTGCCCCATCCACAAGACGAAACCCCACTCTCCAGAAGAGGATTCCTCACCGCCGCCTCTTCGGCGTTCGCCGCCTCCACGCTCGCCGGCCTCACCGCCAGCGCGCAGTCCGATCCGCAACACCCCGCATCCCACCCCATCGCCACAGACCCTGCGCAGAATAACCTGCCGCTGCTCACTGAAAATCCCAGCTCCAACACACCTCCGCCCACCGATCACGGCGACCTCGGCCCGCTCTGGCACTCCTTCAATCTCGTCCACAAGCGCGTTGAAGCCGGCGGCTGGACGCGTCAGGTCACCCAGCGTGAACTTCCCCTCTCCACTGAGGTCGCCGGCGTGAACATGCGCCTTGAAGCCGGCAGCTTCCGCGAACTCCACTGGCACACCGCAGGCGAGTGGGCCTACATGCTCTACGGCACCGCACGCGTCACCGTCCTCCGCCCCGACGGCGCTCTGTTCATCGACGACGTCGCCAAGGGCGGAATCTGGTTCTTCCCCGCCGGCTATCCGCACTCCATCCAAGGACTCGGTCCCGACGGCTGCGAATTTCTGCTCGTCTTCGACGAAGGCGCCTTCTCTGAAGAAAACACCTTCCTGC
>JBAUTX010000106.1:0-11013 GCA_049582405.1 Occallatibacter sp.
GCAAAATCGAGTACCACTACATCCCCGGCGCAGGCTTCTAGAACCGGCGTCACCAGCTCTCAGAGCGGGCTCAGAAAGGACCTGAGCCCCTCAAAGGTTGCACGGCGCAGCCGGAAGGACGACGAGCCAGCAAGAATCATGCACGCCGCCCCTGACACGAACCAGCCCTGAGGAAGCGTTCTGGCTCACGAAACAACTCTAGGCTTCGAGGCCGAACGCACCGCGATTCCAAGCAGCGCCACCACGCAAAAGACCGCACCCGCATGAAACGTCATGCCGGCGCCCAGGAAATCCCAAAGGCTGCCCGCCACCACGCTGGCCACAAACATCGCAACTCCACTCATCAGACTGAAGAAGCCATAGGCCGTGCCGCGCAGCTCCGCAGGAGCCGAGTCCGCCACCATCGTCGCCAGCAAACCCTGGGTCATGCCCATGTGAACACCCCAAAGCGCCACTCCAAGCAAAACCACTCCCGGATGATCGCTGGAACCCAGCACCAGGTCGGCCGCAATTAACACAACAAGCCCCAGCGCCAGCAGCCTCATGTGACTCATCCGGTCGGAGAGCTTGCCAAACGGATACGCCGATGCTGCATAGACAAGATTCATCGCCACCATCACCAGCGGGACCAGCGCGATCGGAATCCCTCCCTGCTGCGCGCGCAACACAAGAAATGCCTCGCTGAACCTGCCCAGAGTGAACACCATGCCGATGCCAACCACCCACCAGTACGATGCCGTCAGCCGCCTGAGCCCCTCTCGGCCGATCGGTTTCACCGGCCCGGCTGCCTTGTGCCGTTCAGGCTCCCGCACGCCGAACAGCAACAGCAAAACCGCCAGCACTCCCGGAACAATCGCAACCCGAAAGACAGCACGGAAATCATCGGCCCACAGCAGCATCAGGCCCACCCCCACCAGCGGGCCAACGAAGGCGCCAACCGTATCGAGAGACTGGCGCAGACCAAAAGCCGTGCCGCGCAAAGCGGGTGGCGCCATGTCCGCGACCAGCGCATCCCGCGGTGCCCCACGGATCCCCTTGCCCACCCGGTCCAGCAACCGCGCCGTCAGCACAACGCTCGCCGTAGGAGCCACCGCAAACAGCGGCTTTGACAAGGCGCCCAGCGAGTACCCCAGCAGAGCCAGCCCCTTGCGCTTTCCAAGGTAGTCGCTCCAGGCTCCCGAAAAGATCTTCACAATAAGCGCCGTGGACTCGCCCAGTCCCTCAATCAAACCAATCGTCAGCGTACTGGCTCCAAGCGTCGTCGCCAGAAACATCGGCAGCAGACCATGAATCATCTCCGAAGAAATATCCATGAACATGCTGACGAATCCCAGCACCCAGATCCCCGCAGGCACCTTCCCGAATGCCCCATCAGAATGTCGTCTCGTCGAGTCCAAGCAACGCTCCTGCCCACCGCCGAACACAGTCCAGGGACCCCGCGCCCCGCTCCTTCACCAGCAATTCCGCGCAACGGGCCGGACACGCCATGCCCCTCACTCGAAACAGGCGCTCAAGCGCATCGCACATCCAGCCTCCGTCGCCAGGAGCGTCGTCGTCAATGGAATCTCTCGCCCAACTCAGCCCATCTGGAACGGGAGGCTCTCCTGCTCGATAGGGTCCTGCAACTGCGATTGCAAAAGCGAAGGACTGCGCGATACCATGAGGGCGTCTTGGGTCCCTTTCCGAGTCGCGGGATAACGCTCCGGTTCATCGGGCTGCTGTTGATTTTCACGGGTTCGCACCTCGCCGGCGCCGTGGAGCCAGTTTGCTCCGTGCGCCAACCCCCATTCCGCGTTCACCGGGACGACATCTTCACAGACCAGCAGGAACAGTGGCTGGGCGACGCCCAGGCCGACATGGTCGAGCCACGTTACACCCTGCTGCCTGAAAACGACAGCGCATACCTCAATGAAATCGGGAAGCGGCTTCTTGATCAGCTTCCTCCCACTTCCATTCATTACACGTTCCGCGTCTATGAGTCGCCCGAGCTTCGTGCCTTCTCGCTCGCAGGCGGCCACGTCTACATCAGCCGCAAGCTCATCATGTACGCACACAACGAAGACGAGCTCGCCGCGATGCTCGCGCAGGAAATCGGCAGGATCTACATCCACCACTCCGCCTCTTCCGTCACGCTGCGGTTCAAGAGGCTCCTGCATGTGAAGGAACTTGTCGACCGTGCGGACGTCTATGACAAGTTTGAACGGATGCTCAACATGCCGCCCGACATCTACGCCGAGTTGAGCCCGCAGGATCAGGAAAATGACGAAGTGCTGGCAGACCGCGTCGGGATGTATGCCATGATCAAGGCCCATTATGATCCCAAGGCATTCGCCACGTTTCTCGACCGCGTCAACGACAACGGTGGATACACTGGCAGCTTCTTTACCGATGCGTTTGATCTCACGCCCCTCGTCAGCATCCGCGTCCGCATGGCCCACAAGCTCATCCATTCGCTGCCTGCAAGCTGCCGCGATCCGCGCCCCATGTATCGCCCTGGCTTCAAGCCCTTTCAGCAGGCCATCGAGCAACAGCGCATCGATCCCATCGTCCCCGCCACACCCGGTCTTTCCTCCTTTGCGGTCCAGCAACCCATGAATCCCGCGCTGGAAAACGTCGCCCTCAGCCCGGACGGCAAATACGTTCTCGCCCAGGACGGCTACCAGATTCACGTCCTCTCCACCTCACCGCCGCAGCTCCGCTTTTCCGTCGATGCGCTCGGCGCAGAGATGGCTCAGTTCACGCCCGACTCGCAGGGCCTTGTCTTCAACTACAACGACCTCCACGTCGAGCGATGGCAGCTGACCACCGGTCAGCCAACGGATATGGAGGACTTCGTTGACTATGCCGGATGCCTGCAGACAAGCCTCTCCCCCGATGGCAACGCGCTGGCCTGCATCAGCCAGTTTGAGAGCGCCTTTGACAACTCCGTCTGGCTGAAGATCGGCGACATCCACACCGGCAAGATGCTCTATCAGAACCTGCACTTCTTCGAAGAAAACGGCAGTCTTGGCAACTCCAACGCGCGCATGACTCCCACCTTCCAGGCCCTCATGCGCTGGTCCCGCGATGGACGCTACTTCGTTGCCGCATCCGGCATCGCGGCCATGGCGTACGACCTCAAAGAGCACGCCCTCGTCCACCTTGCGGGAGCTCTCACAAGTCTCTCGCAGGAGCGCTTCGCCTTCGTCGGCTCCGACAAAATGCTTTCCACCTGCGACTGGGGCTACAAGGTAGGAGCTCCGGGTGAGACCTACACCATGTGTTACACAACATTCCCCGGAGGCAAGAGCCTGGGCAAATTCCAGTTGCCATTGGGTTGGGTCGCGAGCATTGCCGAAGGAGACCAGCTGCTCTTTGGACCGGCCAATAATTCAGCCGCTGTCCTCCTGTCTCCGACGAACGGTAACGTCTCTACGGAATTTCGTCTTGAAACCGTCGATCTCCTCGGAGATGAGCTCGCCATTGAAATACCCGAGGGCGGCATCGGTCTCGGCAAATTGCACGGAACACTCCAGCAGATCCCCCTGCCCGCCACGCCTCTCACCGCTGTCGAGTCAAGCGCCTTCAGCATGAATGGCCGCTATGTTGCCCTTTCCGATCGCGCCCGCGGCGCCGAGTGGGACCTCTCTACGGGCAAGCGGATGTCCGTCTCCTCCCCGTTTCGAGCCGTTGCCATTGAAGACAATGGCAACCTGCAGGCAGCCTTCGTGCCCCACGAGCTCAAGCCCTCCAGCGATCCCAACCTCGACAGGCTCACCCACAAATACGTCTTCGGATTATCCCGCCTGGTCGATCCCTTGCAGTTTGGCAGCATCCGCATCCGCTTCAAGCCGCTCACTCCCGAGCAGGTCATCAATGCCGATGTCGACATGGAAGCCTACGACGCGAAGACGGAGGCTCGCCTCTGGTCTTTGCAATTCCTCTATCCGGTGCCAGAGATGGTTCCGGCCGATAACGATAAAACTCTGTTCGTTTCCGATCGCGAAAGTCCCACTGGCCTCGGAGAGCAAGGTCGCAGCAAGAAGACCATTCACACGTCAGACGTCCCCCGCGAGTTCCTCAACCCCATGGGAACTTTCGTCGAAGTCATCGACAACCGTACCGGCAAAACCGAACATGCTTTCGTGACACCCCAGCTTCCTGCCTTCTCGGGAGACGCGCGAACCGCCGGGCTTTTTGGCAGCTTTCTGGCTGTTTACGGCAACAACAACGACACCACGATCTACCGTGTCTCGGACGGCCACCGTCTCATCGCCTTCTTCGGGCGCGCACTCGCGGGCGATGACAGCCTGGGCATGGTCGCCGCCACCAACCGGATTCAGGAACTCAACATCTACGATTGCGCACACGCCAGGCTGCTGGCCCACGTTCTTCTCGATCAGGACGTCATCGCAGCGCGCTTCGTTCCGCAGCAGAAGCAGCTGCTTGTCCTCACCGCCTCGCAGCACGTCTATCGCATCGACCTGTCCAGGCTGCCCAGCGGACTGGATGCCTCCAACCCACCAGGCGTTTAGCAGGAATGCAGAGCGCTTCACGCGACCACAACAAGAAAAATCACGCAGGAAACCGTCGTTCCGGCAATCCGCACCGCGGAGGACTCCGCCACAAAGTCTCCTCACCTGTAGCTGGCGAAAATCTCTCAATTCCGGGCCGGAACCGCCGCTCCCACTGCCAACTTGAACATGTCAAGCCTGAAAGTTTTTAAGTGATTTATTTACAATAACTTCTATTTGCATGCTCGACCCCTCCGTTGATGCACAATTAAATCGTGCTCACTCTGCCTCCATCGCGCCGCGCCACACTCGACCCGCCGGGCTGCTTTTCTGCAGTGTCAGCGACGTGCTCGGTCCAATCTGTCAGGAGTGTGACCGGTCCATGCAACTCGAAAGAAAAATACCCCCCACCCCCCATACGATATTTTTCTTTTCCACAATTTCCTTGCATGTTTTTACAGAGTCGGCTTTCACGTTTCTTCGCCTCATACCATGTCCCATCCGCTTTCCTGGTCCAGGCGGCACGCCTACAATCAAGAACAGAGAGGTCGAGCGCGTGATGCAGGCTGCGGCCCATTGTCGGCGCAGCGTAACCAGCTCGCCCAACTCAGCAGATGCTCCCTCAGACGGAGCCCCTGAACCTCAACGATGCACCCAGGAGTCGCAATGGCACTCGCCAAGGGAACTTACGCCGTCTTCCACACCACGGAAGGCAAGATTACCGTCCGCCTCTTTGAAACGGACGCGCCCGTCACCGTCAAGAACTTCATCGAGCTCGCCGAGGGCACTCGCGAGTGGACGCATCCCACCACGCGCACCAAGTCCACCACCAAGCTCTACGATGGCACCATCTTCCACCGCGTCATTCCCGACTTCATGATCCAAGGCGGCGACCCCACCGGCACCGGCATGGGCGGCCCAGGCTACCGTTTCGAGGATGAGACCAAAGGTTCCCCGCACCGCTTTGACAAGCTCGGCAAGCTCGCAATGGCCAACTCCGGTCCCAATACGAACGGTTGCCAGTTCTTCATCACCGTGGCGCCCACGCCCTGGCTCACCGGCAACCACACCATCTTCGGCGAGGTCGTCGAGGGCCAGGAGATCGTCGTCAAAATCTCCAAGGTCGCCCGCAACTCGCAGGACAAGCCCCAGAACCCCGTCGTCCTCGAGTCCGTCGCCATCGAGCGCGTCGCCTAGCGGCTCTCCGCGCCGCCGTCCCTGCCGCCGCTCAGGCGCAGGGACGGCGCGCCGGCCATCACTCTCTTCCGCACAGCTCCAGAATCGCCGCGCCGAATCGCTCCACCTTCGCCGGACCCATCCCATCCACGTCCAGCATCTCCCGCGGATTCCTCGGCCGCGCCTGCGCCAGCGCGTGCAGCGTCCGGTCCTGCAACACCAGGTAAGCCGGCACGCCCAACTGCTTGGCTGCCGCCGCCCGCCACTCCTTCAGCTTCTCCGCCAGCGCAGCGCCCTCCGCCGAAAGCTCCACCGCAGCCGCCAGAGGTTTTTTGCGCTCCTGCTTCCCCTCTTGCTTCACGGCCCGGTCTGCCTTGCGACCGCGTCGAACGCCTGCATCCTCCACCAGCCCGTCCGCAATCAGCAGCTCCAGCGGCATCGAGCGCCGCATCTCCAGGCCCCGCTCCGTCAGACGCACCTTCCGAAACCGCCGCACCTCGCCGTCTTTTACATAATCGGCCTCTTCAATCTCCACCAGCCCGGCACGCACCATCGCCGCCAGCAACCCGTCAAATTCCTTCCGGCCCATCCGCCCCACCAGCTCCAGATTCCGCTGCAGGGTTCCGGCCGCCTTGTAGTCCACCGCGCGCAGTTCATCGGCAATCGCGTGGGCTGTCTCCCGTTCCGCAGCCGTCGCCCGCCGGAAGAGCTTCAGCACCGCACCCGCCGGGTCGCACATATCGCAGACGCCGCATGCTCTTCCCGCATCCTCTTCATCGCCAAAGTGCCGCACAAGCTGCGCCATCCTGCAGGCGCTCGATTCCGTGAACCGCAACACCTTCTCCAACTGCTCAGCCCGGTACTGCGCCTGCACCGCATACGTCTTCTTCCATCCCGTCCCGCCCCGCGTCACCTGTCCGCTGAAGTCAACTCGCGCCCCGCCATGAATCTCCAGCTTTTCCAGTGCTTTACTCAAGGCTTCTTCATCCAGTTTCGACTTTTTCTTGAGCTCTTCCACGGACTCCGGATCTTCCCCGAGCAGCCGGAACACCTTCTCCAGATCAGCCACCGGCGGATAATCGCGGGTCAGGAAGAAGCCGTGCGTCCGCTGGTCCGCATAGCTGTGCATCAGGATGGTGCGACTTGCTTCTCGATCTCGCCCCGCCCGCCCAATCTCCTGGTAATAGCCCTCCAGCGTCGCCGGCAATCCGGCATGAATCACGGTCCGAATATCCGCCTTGTCAATCCCCATGCCAAAGGCAATCGTTGCGACCACCACCTGCAGCTCTCCAGCCTGGAATGCAGTCTGCACGCGCTCACGCCGGTCCGCATCCAGCCCGGCGTGGTAAGCCGCCGCCGGAAAACGCACCGCAAGCTCCTCGGCCAGTTGCTCCGCCATCCGCCGCGATGGCGCATACACAATGGCAGGCCGCCGCTGCGGATCTGACAGCAACCGGCAGATGGCCCCCGGTCGCTCCGGCACCGGAGTCTCCACCACCTCAATTGCCAGGTTGTCACGTCGAAACCCATGAATGAACCGGGTCGGGTTTGCCAGCCCAAGCTGAGTCACGATGTCTGCCTGCACCGAAGGCGTAGCCGTCGCAGTCAGCGCCAGCACCGGCGCAGGACGCAGCGCGGGAATATGCTGCCCCAGCATCCGGTAGTCTGGCCGAAAATCATGTCCCCACTGCGAAATACAGTGCGCCTCGTCAATCGCAATCAGGGACAGCCGCTGCTTGGCCAGCATCTCCGGAAAACCCGGCACGCGCAGCCGCTCCGGAGCGATAAAGAGAAACTGCAACTGCCCTTTCAGGTAATCCACGCACGCCTGCCGCGACGCCGCACGGTCCATCGCTGAGTGGATGCGGGCCACGCGCAGCCCAAGCGCCGTCAACTTTGCCGCCTGGTCTTCCATCAGGGCAATCAGGGGTGAAATCACCAGCGCCGTGCCCCCGCGGGCGATGGCGGGGAGCTGGTAGCAGAGGCTCTTCCCGGAACCCGTCGGCATCACCAGCAGCAAATCGTTGCCTTCCACCGCCGCCCGGCACACCGCCTCCTGGTTGGCCCGAAACTCCGAGAATCCGAAGACTGCGCGCAGCAAGCTGGAGAGGTTGTCCGGATTCGGGGAACGTGTCAAAGGGCTGCAATCCTGGCGGCGCAAGATCGACCAAAAAGTCCAAAGGGTCTACCCCAATCTATCGCAGCTCCCGGCCTCCCGCAGCCGGAGAGCCCCCTCGGGTCAGGAGCTTCGCCATCGCATGTCGCGGACGAGGCGACCTGCCCATGCGATTGCCCAGCAGGAAGATCCGACAGCTGAACGTGGTGCGCACCTTCGCTCTCAGATCCACTGCATTGATACATCGGGTCAATTGTTCCTACAATAGCGATTGGCTCCCTCTATAGAACGAAAGGGAACGCGGAGGGGTGAACCGTGAATCTGCAGGACCTGCGTTATCTGGTCGCGGTTGCGGAGCATCGGCATTTTGGCCGGGCGGCGGACGCATGCAACGTCAGCCAGCCCACCTTGAGCAGCCAGGTGCGCAAGTTGGAAGAAGAATTGGGCGTAACCCTGCTGGAGCGAACCAACAAGCGCGTGGACCTGACGCCCGTTGGAAGCCGCATCCTGACGCACGCGCAGCAGGCCCTTTTTGAGGCTGCACAAATGGAAGCGGTGGCGCGGGTTGCCCGCGACCCACTGGTCGGCCCGCTCAAGCTCGGCGTGATTCCCACGCTGGCTCCCTACCTCATGCCGCTCATTCTGCGTCCGCTCCGCGCGGCATATCCGTCGCTGAGCATCGACCTTTGGGAAGACCAGACCCGTGCCCTCATCGATGGATTGAGGAATCACCGGCTCGATGCAGTGCTGCTCGCGACCTCAACCGGTGCGCCAGAAATCACCGAGATTGCGTTGTTCGATGAACCCCTGCTGGCCGCGCTGCCGGAGGCCCACCGGCTGGCGAGCCAACCCGAGGTCAGCGAAAAGGCACTCACAAAGGAACTGCTGGTGCTGGCCGATGGGCATTGCCTGGCCAATCAAGCGCTGGACGCCTGTGGGGCCAAGAGCGGTACGCAGACCGGCCTGCAGGCTTCCATGCAGGCGGCCACTCTGGAGACACTGGTGAACCTCGTAGCAGCCGGGTACGGCACCACGCTGATTCCTGCCCTGGCGGTCGATTCGCTCGGTCGGCGCGGCATCATCCTGAGGCCACTTGCAGGGCGCTCCATCCGGACCATCCGGCTGGTCAGCCGCCCCGGATTCCCAAGACCTCAAGCGCTGCGGGCACTCGAAAAGGTCATTCGGGAGTCGGTGGTCCCGGCCCTGAACGCGGCTGAGATTAAGGCTCCCTGACACTGTGGAAAAAGCAGATGAATCTCCAGTAAAAAACGAATTGACCCGGAAAATTCCGGCCCATTCAGGATTCTTCCAATTCCGGCCCGCCTTATCCACAAAAACCGGGCCAGAGGCCGTTGACCCTGACCCCCGGGCTCCTTAGAGTCTGTAATCAAACGGCGGCCCGAGCCAGTTGGGGCGGGTTCTGCCACGGGCCTATCCCGCAAGCGAACATAAGCCCAGTTCCACCGGAGTAACGATGCTGAAACTGAAAAAGATCCACATCCTCGGCTTCAAGAGTTTCTGCGACCGCACCGAACTCACCGTTCCCGGTACAGGCATTGCCGTCATTGTCGGACCGAACGGATGCGGCAAGTCGAACATCCTGGATGGCATGAGCTGGGTCCTTGGCGAGCAGAGCGCGAAGAGCCTGCGCGGAAGCCATATGCAGGACGTCATCTTCTCCGGCACGCGGGAACGCAAAGCGCTCGGCATGGCCGAAGTCACCATCACGATGGTCGACCCGGAAGCCTACGAGGGACCCATTCCTGTGGAGCCCGATGTTGTTGTGGACCACGATAGTCCAGCGGATTGGGATGAGGAGGAGCTGAGGCGGCAAAAAGCGGTCGAGGCCGAAGAAATTGCTTCCGCCGAGCAGCCAGGCCAGGTGATTGAAGACGACGAGGAAGCAAGCGAAGGACAAGCCAGCGCGGAGGGGCCACAGCCCGTCATCCTCAAGATTCGCCGCCGCAAGTTCCGTCGCACACCGCAGAAAGGCGAAGTGGTCATCACGCGGCGTCTCTTCCGAACAGGCGAAAGCGAGTACCTGTTGAACGGGAAGCTCTGCCGCCTGCGCGACATTCAGGACATCTTCATGGGCACCGGACTCGGACCCGACAGCTACGCCATCATCGCTCAGGAGCAGATCGGTCAGCTCCTCAGCGCCAAGCCCTATGACCGGCGCGCCATCATCGAAGAGGCGGCCGGCATCACGCGCTTCAAAACGAAAAAGCGCCTCGCCGAGCTTCGGCTGGAGAGCGCGAAGCAGAACCTGGCGCGCGTGGACGACATTTTTGAAGAAGTCACGCGCCAGATGAACAGCCTCAAGCGGCAGGCAGCCAAGGCAGAGCGATTTGCTGCAGTCCGCGACGAGTTGCGTGGGCGCCTCCGCGTGGTGCTGGCCAGCCGCATGGCGCAGATGGACGCCGAACAGGCGCGGCTCGAAGCCGAGATTGCTGATTTCTCTGAGAAGATTCAGGCCTCAGCCTCTGAAATTGAAGGATGGGAAGCCAATCAGCATGCTCTCACCGAGCGCGGCTATGCCTTGGAGCATGAGGGTCAGGAAGCCCAGAACCGCGCCAACGCCGCCGCCGTCGAGCTAGAGCGGGCCGCGGCACGGGAACGCAGCAATGCGGAGCGAATCGCCGATCTCGATGCCCGCGCCGTCTCCGCAGCGGCTGAACTGGAGCAGACCCGCACTCAGCTTGCCGGGATTGCCGAGGAGCGTGGTCAGCAGAAAGCATTCCTTGAGACGGCCGCAGGCGAGGCGCGGGCCTTTCATCAGCGCGTGGAGGCGCAGCAGCAGGAGGCACGCAAGGCCGCCGAAGAGGTTTTTGCCGCGGAACGGAATCTTGAATCCAGCCGCCGCCATGCAATGCACCTGCTCACGCTCGCCGGCAACGCGCGCAACAGCACGGCGCAGGCAGAAGAAAGCCTTGCGGCGCTGGAGCGCGAGGCCGAACGCCTGACGGCCGAGATCAATCAGGCAAAGATTGAGCTTGAAAATCACGGCGTGGAGCGCGGACAGGCAAAGATGCGCTTCGAGTCTGCGGCAGAGTCACTGAAACGTCTCGAGGGCGAGATTGTGACCCTGCGCCAGAGCCTGCAGGCGGGGCGCAGTGAAGAGAGCTCCCTGCGTGCGCGGGCCAACCAGCTCCGCAGCGAGCACGCCAGCGCCGAGGGCCGCAAGCGCTCGCTCGAAGCGCTCATCCGCGACCACAGCTATTCGACCGA